>DATDRF010000204.1:0-2726 GCA_035291905.1 Bacteroidota bacterium | reverse complement strand
ATGTTCTGTGATATCCACGCTGCACTGTCGCTCGTCGCACTCTTGGTGATCTTCAACGAGTGACCCAGCGACCGGAACTGATCCGTCGCCCATGTCACTGTCGATCCCGATGGTTGACTCCCCACCGTCCAGAATGAGGGCGCTGCACCCTCAAATTGGCCTATCGTCCAAAGATTGGGCGTCTGGGCAAACATTGAAGCACTTGCCAAACACAATGCAAGGCCCAACCAAACAAATCGTAAGCGATCTATCATGACCGACCTCCTTTATGAAAAATGAGACATGCATTTCTTGAACAATCAAGGTTCTTTTCTACAGATGTCACAGTGTAAATTCCTCCCGCTTCGTGGAAGCAAGAATGCCCTTGACAGCAGGCACGGGGCGAGTCTTGGCGCCACATGATTCGCGAACAACGAGTTCTACTTGTGTCGTGGTTCGATCCACAACATTGCTCTTGTCACGAATCATTTCCACCAAACGTCTTACTGCTATGATTCCCATTTCCTCGCGATGGACATTGACTGTCGTCAGCCTTGGTTCGACCATCAATCCCGATTCAACATTATCAAAACCGACAACAGCAAGCGCTTCCGGGATTGAGATCTCTGATTCACTGCAGTACTTCATACACCCCAATGCCAGCGCATCGTTCGCGGCAAAGAGAGCGGTTGGTCGTTCAGCTGAGCCCTCCAGCATTCGTAGTGCCGCCCGGTATCCGTTTTCAAATCGGGTGTTCGGTTCGTCGGTGCTGATCCACGACGGTGCAATGCGGATTCTGTGCGCCGCGATTGCATCGCGATACGCATTGAACCGCTCGGCAATGCTTGGATGCTTGAGATCAGCTCCGAGAAATCCGATTTTTGTGTGGCCGAGCTTCACGAGGTGATCCACAACGAGCCGGGCGCCGTTGTTGTTATCTGCAGCCACGGTGGAGACATTGTGACGGGGCAATTCGTAATCGATCAGAATAATGGGAAGTCCCAGGTCACGGATGTACTCGATCCAGGAAGACCCGATCTTCCCCGCGACGATGACCCCATCCACATTCCGTTCGAGAAAGTACCTTGGCATTTCCTTTGTCTGGCGAACTGTTGAAGCGACTGTCGTCAGGAGGATGTAGTAATTGTGCTTTCGGGCCTCAAGTTCACTTCCCAGAAAGATCTTCGTATAGAAGGGTTCAGCGTGGGAAAAATGATCTTCTGTCAGAATGAAACCGATGTTGCCGCTTGACTGGGTGGCGAGACCTCGAGCGCTTCGTTGAGGGTGGTAGTTGAGCTCCGCAATAACCGACTGTACTTTCTTCCTGGTTTCTTTTCTAACGTTTGTCTTGTTATTAAGAACCAATGAAACGGTCGAAACCGACAATCCAGCCTTTCGGGCGACATCTTCGATTGTCGATCTCCTTGCGGAAGAACGCTTCATAAAAGTGCTTTAAGGGACTATGTAGCTGTTTGGCTCAGAAAACCGGAGGGTAACATGGAAAATGACAAGTTTAATCGAAGCGCTTTAATAGTAACTAATTCCGATTGCGATGTCAAGTCTTTTCTGCCCGCATTTCCCGTGTCAAAGAAAGCCGTCGAAATCGTCATTTCCCTGAACTGTCCCCCCACCGGACTGAGAAGCCGTAACGGGAAATATCTTGGGTACCAAAAAAAACGCCTGATTGCTCGGGCGTTTTCATTCCTCGTCTTTCTGTTTTGGTCTATTTGACCAGCAGCATTCTCTTCAGCAATTGCGTTCCGCCAAACTGAAGTCTGGCAAAATAGATGCCGCTGGCGAGGTCCGAGGCATCAAACGTCGCCTTCAAATAATGACCAGCTCGCGCATCCTGATCAAAAATCGTTGCAACCGCGCGACCAAACAGGTCATAGACCTGCAGCCTCACCCTCCCGTCTTCCGGGACAGTGAACTCGATGGTTGTCGCGGGATTGAAGGGATTGGGGTAGTTTTGAGCAAGCATAAGTTCAAGAGGAGCAACGCCAATTTCGAGCTCGAGTGCTTCGCTGTAGCGGAACGACCCCGAGAGGTCAATCTGTTTTATGCGGTACGCGTAACGGCCCGTGGAGAGACCTTGGTCAACAAAGGAATACTCCCGCGGAGAAGAGGTTGTTCGAGATCCCTCTACGAAGCCAACCGTTTTCCAGATTCCCGGGTCATTTGATTGGCTCACCGTCCTTCGTTCAATCTCAAACCCGTGGTTATCCATCTCATTTTCTGTTTTCCATGTCAGCCTGGCGCTCGAGCGGCTGGTTGAACCCGTCAGCGAGACGGTGCGAACAGGGAGTGGGTTACTGGAAGAACCGAACACGAATTCACCGAAGTTTTGGACTTCCGTCGCAACAAGTTCCCCGGTTTCGGAATCGTACGCAGTGATCAATGCAGAGAAGGCTCCACGTCCGGGCGTAGACCTGCTGTAAATGGTGACAGCATTCGAATCGCTGATTCCGTTCATCGGAATTTGAGAGACATTGAACCGAAGGCTGGTACTAAAAGAGGAGGCGAGTCCCATCTGCTGGACAATCCACCGGTATTGGCTGACGTTTCCCGTGACACCGCTTACGTCCTGTGGACTGTCCTCGTAACGATTGACAAGGATGGTCGTTCCCCCGCTTGAGCTCGTTATGTTGATATCGAGAGCCGTTTCATTCTCCGCATCGTCAAAACTGATCGCCGATCCGCTCGGACTGGAAAAGGACTTTGTCACGGCCCCGGCCGAGACGGGCTTG
>DATDRF010000203.1:0-3802 GCA_035291905.1 Bacteroidota bacterium | reverse complement strand
GGGGGGGGGGGGAGGCCCGACTAAACTGCCGAAGTGGTTTCGTCGGGCAACCTTGGGCCTTGCATGCGAGTCTAAACATGGGCATGCCATGACAAGAACTCTCCTCCTTGTTCTCATTCTC
Organism: Bacteroidota bacterium; assembly: GCA_035291905.1. Lineage (GTDB taxonomy): Bacteria > Bacteroidota > Ignavibacteria > UBA10030 > UBA10030 > JACPLA01. Next base: position 3,681 of record DATDRF010000203.1, on the reverse strand, counting down.
ATCGCAAACGAAGCCTTGGCGCAACAGGGAACAGGCTACGCGGGGCGATATGCAGCCGACGACACGTTCCTCATTTACGTTGCGGAAAGGGATTCCTCTGTAACACTTCGTCCGGTATTTTGGACCTCTGTCCAGCCGCTTCGATTCGCCGGACCGGATTCATTTGTTATCGATGATCGGCCCGACCGTTCCGTTCGATTCAGGCGCGATGAAGGAGGAAGAATCTCAGGCCTCTTTCTCACGAACATCGGCTCGGGCGGCTTTTATCGGAAATACGCATCCGATGAGGCCCATCCTGCAGAGCTGCTCTTCAACGGGGAGCCGGATGGTGCGATCGGGATGCTCAGGGAGAAAGGGCACAAACTGCCGGAGATAATTGAGCTGGGGAATCAGCTCTTGAGGTTCTCCCCTTCCGAGCCTGGGACAGCGGCTCGCTACTTTAGCATCCTTGCGGATCTCTATCCCGACAACTCTTCCGTTCATTCACGGTTGGGTGCTGCACTTGTTGCCTTTGGTCCGAAAGGGCGACTGCAGGCGCCGACCGAGCTCAGACGGGCGCTTTCCCTTGATCCCTCGAACCGGGAGGCCCGGGCAGCTCTTTTCCGAATAGGGTTGGTCGAAGACACAACGGGATGGAAGCTTCCCTTTCGGCTGAAGGATCTCTTTGCCCCGCCGACCCCCGATGAAATACGCGAGGTGAAGGAAAGCTGGAGAGTGCGGGATCTTTCTCCCAACAACGTGCAGGTCGTTTCGACGGGAAGAATGAATCTCGGGTTCTCGAGCGCGACGGTCAGGATTATTGCCCATACAGTGCACGGGAGCCGTCATTACGGAGCCGTCATTGTGCCGGAGGGAAGAGCATCCGAGAAGAAGGGAATCATTCTTGAGGCCAAAGGAGTTTCATGGGATTACTTTCCGCTTGATATCAACCATGGAGTTCTTTCGCCGCGGATCCTTGGCCCCGACCAGAGCCGCTTCATCTATCTGGTCCCGAGTTTCAGGGGAGAGCGGATGATTGTTGACGGGAGGGAATTCCTCTCAGAGGGCGATCGGACGGACAATTGGGATGGTGCGACCGACGACGCACTGGCGTTTCTCGATGCCGCCCTGACAATTACACCAGAAGCCGATACGTCGCGGATCGCGGTGTTTGGAAAGAGCCGGGGCGGAAGCATTGCTCTCCTTGCCGGAATTCGTCAACCGAGGATAAAGCGGGTTGTCGATTGGGTCGGCCCGATAGACTGGTTTGAAGCAATGGGAACCGAAGGATGGAGTCAGCATGAACTTGTGAAAGACGGCCTCCGACTCCGGTCGCGGCCGGACGGGGTAGCCGGGCAGTTCATCGAACGATTCCTGTTGAAAGGGATTCGTGGAGAGCGCGGGCTGAAGGAGACGCGACTTCATATGATTGCCTCGTCGCCGCTTTATTTCATACGGGATTTGCCGATGACACAGGCACATTATGGAGTAAAGGATGGGATGGTGCCGGTCAGGAATGCAAAGGAATTCCAAAAAGCAATGGGGGCAGCAAGCCGGAAGGACGGGATCTTTCTCTACGAGCAATCGGGCCACGATCTTGACAACGATCTGTCGGTGAAGAGGTCGGCAGAGTTTTTGATGAAAATGATGGAACAAGCAGTGGAGAAGAAGTAATGAACTAGTGTCGATCCGTCCGTTCTTGTTTTTCAACCTCCGATTTCATATCTTTGATAAACGGTTTCCCTGAAAGCCTGTGAGAAACAGGCTTTTTCTATCTCATCGAAGCAGATTCTGCGATTTTCAAATTGTACCACGGTGTCCATAGTTCAGTCCCAATTTTACTGAACTTAGCAGGCAGACATAAGAGAGTCTAAGTTCATGCAAAATTGAGGATGCCGACCAACGGTTCACTTTAGAATCGGGATCCGGTCGGAAGGAAAGTTCAAGCTTACCACGGTGTCCATAGTTCAGTCGGTTAGAACGCCAGGTTGTGGCCCTGGAGGTCGTGGGTTCGAATCCCACTGGACACCCAAGAGGAATGAAGTAAGGGGGAATTCGGATTGCGGAATCAGATTCATGAGAATTGGGGGGTCAATGAAGGAAGATCTCAAGGAGCGGACAAAGCGATTTGCCCTTGCTGTTATCAAGTTGGTTGATTCACTTCCCAGAACACAAGTAACAATGGTCATCGGAAGGCAGTTGATTAAGGCGAGTTCCTCGGTTGGTGCAAATTACCGGGCCGCCTGTCGAGCAAGGTCTCGGCGCGACTTCATATCTCGAATTTCCATTGTAGAGGAGGAGGCTGACGAGTCGGCGTACTGGTTGGAAATGTTGTTTGCACTCGGGCTTGTTGCAGAAAAGCAATTCCTTCCCGTTTTTCACGAGGCGAATGAACTTACAGCAATTTTTGTGTCATCAGGACGCACTGCAAAATCCAACATCGGCAGCGAGGATTGACTCCTAGATAGTCCCCACTCCTCATTCAACATTCCGCATTGACCCGCCCCCATCGTCTAGAGGCCTAGGACACGAGCTTTTCAAGCTTGGAACACGAGTTCGAATCTCGTTGGGGGCACCATCTTTCTACAATTCATCACCCCCGCTGGTTACTAACATGCTTACCCTTGTCTCGGCTCGGGCTCTGATGTAGCACTTCAGCTTATTTCATCTGTATCATCTTACGTATCAGCACTTTTCCGTTTGCCTCCAGGCGATAGAAATAGGTACCGCTGCTGTAGCGTGAGGCATCAAAAGTCACCTGCTGGAAATATCCCGCTTTTCGTTCTTCATCCAACAGTGTGACTACTTGCCTCCCGGATAGATCGTATATCCTGAGGAGAACGTGACCATCTTCCTGCAAGGTGAACTCAATGGTCGTCGTTGGATTGAACGGATTGGGATAGTTCTGGCTGAGCGTAAACCCTTTCGGTGCCAATCCTACTTCGACTTCCGTTGCATCCGTGTAGACAAAGGAGCCGTTCTTGTCTAATTGCCTGATTCGGTAGGCATAACGCCCCGGAGCAAGTTTTTCATCTGTAAGAGAGTACTCCTTTGGCGAAGTCGTCGTGCCAGCACCCTGGATAAAGGCGATGGTCTTCCACTCTGTTAAAGCTGGGTTCATGGCTTCAGCATGGCGGCGTTCGACATCGAAACCGTAGTTGTTGGTCTCGGACGCAGTCATCCAAGATAACTGAACTTGATGGTCGTGTGTCACAATTGCACTAAACCGAGTCAATTGGACTGGAAGGGCCTCACCGTGTTGGTTTCCGTAGCCAGGGGAGTACGGCTGCAAGCTTATGGTATTGTGCAGCACGATAGAGCCCGTAAAATCGGGCCACCTTGCCCATGACACATCAGATATCGAGGAGGTATAAGCAATAGTATCCATGACAGTTCCGATCACATCTTTCAAATACACTTGCTCGCTCGAGTTATTTAACGATAGGGTCCCGCTGGATGCCGTCTGCAGGAGACCGGGGATCGGGGCCACAATACTCCCCCCGCCAAATACGATTACTGCTGTTTGAGAGCCTAATACAGTTCCAGATGGAAACACATGCCGTACACCAGCCAGATCTGAAATAGTCCAGCTAGAAATGTCCAGACTCCCAGTTGTGGTGTTCACGATTTCAATGAACTCATCCTGTGTTGAATGGGCAAAACCATCCCCGTTGACATCCGAAGCCGGAGCAGCCAACATCT
>DATDRF010000202.1:0-37895 GCA_035291905.1 Bacteroidota bacterium | reverse complement strand
CAGAGAGATTATCGTCACGCCGCATTCAGGTGAGTTTTCCAGGCTTGCCGGAATTGATGCATCGGACGTCGATGCGCGCCGGGTTGAATCTGCACGCGCCTTTGCGAAAACTCATGAAGTGATGGTCGTGCTGAAAGGAGCGCCATCGGTCACAGCTGAGCCTCGGGGGACCGTGATCCTCAATTCCACGGGAAATCCCGGAATGGCAACCGTCGGTTCGGGTGATGTGCTATCGGGAGTCGTCGCCGGACTCTGGGCACAGGGAATGCAACCCATAGACGCGGCTTCGTCGGGGGTCTGGCTTCACGGGAGATCCGGCGACCTGGCTGCGGCGAAATTGGGAGAACGGAGTCTCGTGGCACAGGATCTTATCGACTTTCTCCCAAATGCTTTTCAGTCGATTCGGGATCTCGCTTGAAGGGGCTCCATTTTGCCAAATACCAGCTGCCATTGTTGCTGTGGCTGTTTCTGATCTACGGGATATCGGCAATTCCGAGCGCCCCCGTAATCGAGTTTCCCATCAGTCCCGATAAGATCGCCCACGCGGGCATTTATTTCCTCCTTTGTTTGTTGAGTAAGAGGGCCTTCTTCCATCAGGAAAAGTGGCTGTGGTTGAGGGAGAATTCGATGCTTGCGGCCCTCATTTTTGCCATCGCTTACGGAGTCCTGGATGAAGTGCATCAGAACTTCGTGCCTCATCGTGTGCCGGACATCTACGATGCGATGGCTGATGCTCTGGGATCTCTGTTGTTTCTGGGATGGCATCGGTTTCGCACAGGGCGTAGACGAAAGGTTATTTGAGTTTGACAGTAGCTTCGTTTCTCATTATATTGTTGCAGGAGTTGCACCTTAAAGGAGAAAGTGTATGATTCGGAAGAACCCGGAAGTCGATCTCAGGGCTAAGTATCAAAAGACATTTGAAATCGCCCTGATCATTTCCCTGGCGCTTATCATTGTGGCCTTTAAGTTCTTTCCCGACGTTAATCCCCCCGCAAAGATCATGAAGGTCGAACAGGAGACCTTTAGCGCAGAGGACATCGACGTGACAAAGCAGGAAAACCGTCCTCCGCCGCCCCCTCGTCCGCCGATTCCAATCGAGGCTCCCAGTGATGAAGCCTTGGACGACGTAGAGATTGCCAGTTCTGAAATGCTGGCGAGCGATGATGTTGCCCCTCCACCGCCGAGGGAAGAAGAAGATGAGGTTTATTTTGTGGCAGTTGAAGATCTTCCGGAGCCGGTTGGCGGGATTGCAGCAATTCAAGCCGCCGTGGTCTATCCGGAAATTGCCAAACGCGCGGGAGTTGAAGGGACTGTGTATGTCGAGGCGTACGTCGACGAAGGTGGGAACGTAACACGTACCAAGATTGTGAAGGGTATCGGCGCCGGATGTGATGAGGCTGCACAGGCTGCGATCTCGAAAACGAAGTTCAAGCCGGGCAAACAACGCGGAAAACCGGTCAAGGTTCGCATGTCGATCCCGATTCGGTTCCGCCTGAACAAGTAAGTGCCTGCAAAACAAAGTTACCGCAATCCGCCGCGACGCTTCTCACACGGCGGATTTTTGTTGATACAGCCGTTGGACCCGCGAGGCGGACGTCCGTGACCTTCACAGTTGTCGGAACCGACGGACATGCCCGAGCCGGCTTGTTGAAGACGGATCACGGGACCGTGGAAACGCCCGCCTTCATGCCGGTGGGTACGCAGGGAAGTGTCAAGGCAATCGAGCAGCGTGAGTTGCAGGAGGTCGGAGCGCAGATCATCCTCGGGAATACCTATCACCTGTATCTGAGACCCGGGATCGAGGTTGTCGGCGAGGCAGGGGGATTGCACAAGTTTATCGGTTGGCCTCGGCCCATGCTCACCGACAGCGGCGGATACCAGGTATTCAGCCTGTCCAATATGAGGACCATCGAAGAGGAAGGGGTGACGTTTCGATCACACCTCGACGGTTCGACGCATCGCTTCACGCCAGAGTCGGTTATCGACATCCAGAGAGCATTGGGTTCCGACGTCATGATGGTTCTCGATGAGTGCACTCCGTTTCCGTGTGAAATGGAATACGCCCGGAAATCAAATGACCTCACGATGAGGTGGGCTGATCGATGTAGAAACCACGCTGATCGCCACCGCCCGTCGTACGGTCACAGTCAGGCTCTTTTTGGAATAGTGCAGGGAAGCGTCTATCCGGAAATCAGGACGAGCAGTGCAAAGTCGCTGGTGGATCTGGAATTTGACGGGTATGCGATCGGTGGATTGGCAGTGGGAGAGACGGCGGATCAGATGTATTCCATGATCGAGGTCTGTGAACCGCTTCTTCCCGGCCAAAAACCGCGATACCTGATGGGTGTCGGAACCCCGGAAAACCTTCTTGAGGCGATTGACCGCGGGATGGACATGTTTGATTGCGTCCTTCCCACGCGCAACGGGCGCAATGCGATGCTCTTTACGCGAAACGGGAGTTTGAACATCACGAACGCGGCCTTCAAAACAGATTACACGCCGGTCGATCCCGAGTGTGAATGCTATACGTGCAAAACTCATACGCGGGCATACCTCAGGCATCTTTTTCAAGTAAAGGAGATTCTGGCGCTTCAGTTGGCCACGATTCATAATCTCACATTCTATTTGGGGCTTATGCGCCAGGTGCGCGAGGCAATCATGCGGAAAGAATTTCGGGCATGGAAGGGGGAGATGCTCGCACGATTATCTTCAAACGGCAAATATTCATCTCAATGACAAAATCCAAACAGAAGAAAGGGAGGTTCCATTGATTGAGTATATGATCTTCTTGATGCAGCCGGCAGGGGGCGAGGGTGGCGGAGGATTGACTGGCACCCTGGTCATGTTCGGCCTCATTTTTCTTATTTTCTACTTCATGATTATCCGTCCGCAGCAGAAGCGCCAGAAGGAGCGTCAGAAGATGCTCGACGCGGTCAAAAAAGGCGACAAGATCGTCACTGCAGGCGGCATCCACGGAACGGTCATTGGAGTCGAGGACAAGATCGTTCTTGTCCAGATCGCTGATACTGTGAAGGTAAAGGTCGATCGCAGTTCCGTCGCGAACATTGCAAGGGAAGCCGAGCCTGAGAAGTAACGGTAACGGAGGTGGGTTATGGTGGGACAAGAGAATGGTTTTCACTCTATTGAAAGAGCTCTCGAGGATTTCCGCAGCGGCAAGGTCGTCATTGTGGTTGACGACGAGGATCGTGAGAATGAAGGGGATTTTGTCATTGCCGCCGAAAAGGTCACACCCGAGATCATCAACTTTCTCGTGAAGGAAGGGCGGGGTGTGGTTTGTGCTCCCGTGACCGCGGCGAGGGCGAAGGAATTGCTGCTGGAGCCGATGGTTGAAGCGAATACCTCGCTCCATGAGACCCCGTTTACGGTTTCGATTGATTACATCCACGGCACGACCACCGGCGTTTCCGCTGCTGACAGGTCGGCAACCGTGAAAGCTCTGGTGGACGCGCAGGCCGGCCCTGCAGATTTTGCCAGACCGGGACATATCTTCCCGCTCATGGCCTCAGAGGGCGGAGTTCTCAGGCGGGCAGGACACACCGAAGCGGTTGTCGATTTGTGTCGGCTTGCCGGCCTTGCTCAGGCGGGAGTTCTTTGCGAGGTCCTCAATGAGGACGGAACGATGGCCCGGGTTCCCGAGCTCATGAAAATCGCCGGCAAGTTCGGCCTTTCAGTCATCACGGTTCGGTCCCTCATCGAACACAGAATGCAGCGGGAAAAACTCGTTCAAAGAATCGTGTCGACCAGCCTTCCGACCAGAAACGGCGAATTCAAACTGTATATGTACAAGAGCAAAACGGACGAAAAGGAACATATCGCTTTGGTCAAAGGGGAAGTAAAACCGGACATGCCGACACTCGTGCGCGTGCACTCTGAATGTCTCACGGGAGATGTATTCGGATCCCAGCGTTGCGACTGCAACCAGCAGCTGCAGGCAGCGATGCAGAGAGTGGAGAAAGAAGGAACCGGCGTTATCCTCTACATGCGTCAGGAGGGTCGCGGAATAGGATTGATGAACAAGCTCAAAGCGTATAGGCTGCAGGATGAGGGGATGGACACGGTGGAGGCGAATGAAAAGCTGGGCTTTCGTCCGGATCTGCGTGACTACGGAATCGGAGCCCAGATCCTTCGCGACCTTGGCGTACGGAAGATGAAGTTGATGACCAACAATCCGAAGAAAGTGGTCGGTTTGAATGGGTACGGACTGGAGATCGTCGAGCGTGTCCCGTTGGAGATAGACCCGAACCTCCACAATGAGCGCTATCTCTTGGCCAAAAGGGACAAACTCGGTCATCTGATTCTTTTTGATCCTTCGAGAAAAGAGGGAAACGCGTAGGGCTTGTCAGGTTTTTTCCCTTGCGTCTCTCTGATTTAAATTCTACCTTGAAATCAAGGAAAAGAGCCACCCCCGCCTTGCGGGGTTGGCTTTTCTTTTTGTTCTCGCCGCTTCGTCCAGTTCTCTGAGATGAAGCGCTGCGCTTTTAAGGAGGAATCATGGGCGACAACGGACAAGTGTACCTCACCCGGGAACGGCTCGTCGAGCTCGAGAAAGAACTGCGCGAGCTCAAGATCAAGGGGAGAGCGGAAATGGCTGCAAAGATCGCCGAGGCCCGGGGCTATGGAGATTTGAGCGAGAATGCCGAATATGACGCGGCAAAAGAGGCCCAACAACACCTCGAACTGAGAATCCAGAAGCTCCAGGAGACACTTGCGCATGCCCGTATTATCGAGAGTTCCGACTTGCCGAATGACAAAGTGTATATCCTCTCGATCGTCAAACTGAAGGACTTGAAGACGAATGAGACCATCGAGTACCGACTGGTGTCGCCCGAAGAAGCGGACTTCGACAAGAACAAGATCTCAGTGACCTCTCCGATTGGCAAAGCCCTCATGGGAAAGAAATCGGGAGAAACAGTAAAGATCAAGGTCCCGGCCGGATTCCTCGAATACAAGATTCTCGCAATAAGTCGCTAGCCAGAACCCGCCCGCCGTATCGATGCCAACGAACCTCGAACTGAAAGCCCGCTACGAACACAACAGAAAGCTCTCCGCCGGCATCCAAAAACTGAACGCTATGAATGCAGGCACCCTGCTGCAAAAGGATACGTATTTCTACTACCGGCCTGGAAGGCTCAAGCTGCGGGAAATTGAGAATGAGCGATCCGAACTGATATGGTATCGCAGGCCCAACAGTGTTCAGAACCGGTATTCCGTTTTCAAACGGATTTCCGTGGAAGACCCCGGATCACTCAAGCGCATTCTCGCGGCCAGCATCGGCGTGAAAACCGTCGTGAAGAAGAAACGACAACTGTACTTGTTCAGGAACGCCCGGATTCATGTTGATAAGGTCGAGAAGTTGGGCACCTTCATTGAATTTGAGGTGATGGTAACGAAGGGGCGAAATCAGGCAAAGAGCCTTCTCTCATTCCTGGAGAAGGCATTCAATATTGCACCGCGATCCGTTCTTGTTTCGTCATACGGCGACATGATGAATCGACACAGGAGAAATCGATAATGACTCTGCGCTCATTGATTCTTGCCCTGCTCGTGCTTCAGAACGTCGTTCTCGCGCAGCAGGAAGGGATTCCGCGCAACATTATTATCATGATTGGCGACGGCATGGGTGTGAGCCAGGTGACGGCGGGGCGCACGCTGAAGGGCACACTCGCTCTTGACGAATTCAAGACATTGGGACTGCTTCTGACTCATGCTGTGGGGAAGGACTATGTTACTGATTCGGCTGCCGGCGCGACGGCACTGTCGACGGGAGTGAAAACCTACAATGGAGCGATTGGACTCGGCCCCGATTCGGTTGCCATGGAGAATGTTCTCGAAAGGGCCAGAAAACGGGGGAGGAAGACCGGAGTTGTCGTTGCTTGCAGCATTACTCACGCCACACCGGCGTGTTTTCTTGCTCACGTTCCTTCCCGCAATATGCAGCTCGAAATAGCAGAACAGATATCTCGTGGGCCCACAGACGTCCTCTTGGGCGGAGGATGGGGATGGTTCTTGCCTGAAAGTATGGGAGGGAGGCGGAAGGATGGGAAGAATCTGATGGACGTCATGGAGAAAAGCGGCTACGTTCGTGTATCGAACGAACCAGAATTCAATTCACTGAAGCTTCGGGGAAAGATCCTTGGACTGTTTGCGGAAAACCAGCTTGACTCCGCTCAGGCGAGGCGGCCTTCTTTGAGGGACATGACTGCGTCAGCCCTCAAAGTGCTTGCACAGGCGGATTCGGGATTTGTTCTGGTAGTTGAAGGGTCGCAAATTGACTGGGCAAGCCATGACCATAAGACAGCTCAAGCCATGGTTGAAATGGCCGATTTCGATGATGCAATTGACGTTGCTGCGCAATTCGCCGGTCAGGACGGTCGGACGCTTGTCATCGTTACCGCCGATCATGAGACGGGCGGTTTTTCGCTTGTTGATGGATCCTTGGATTCGAAAACGGTCACCGGGAAATTCACAACGGGAGGCCATACGGCAGCCATGGTTCCGCTGTTCGCGCTTGGCCCCGGGTCAGCTCGTTTCGGGGGCATTCAGCAGAACTCAAACGTTGGTGCTTTACTGCTCAAGCTGCTCCGGAGGTAAGTTCTTTGTGGCCCTTGTGACTTCGTGGTAATGCATCGGTGTGATGCCGCTCGGAACTTGCGAAGTGGCGGATTTCTTGATATATTTGGAGTGAAAGTCGATGTTGATCAGGCTTAGATGCTTTTGGAAGAAGCGCGGGAATAGCTCAGTTGGTAGAGCGCAACCTTGCCAAGGTTGATGTCGCGGGTTCGAGTCCCGTTTCCCGCTCAATCGATTGCGGATTTCGGATTGGGGATTGCGGATTGGATTCGGTCGATCCGAAATCGTCAATCCGCAATCCGCAATTCGTTTGGCGCGTACCGCACCCGCCTTCGGCGGGCAAGAGTGGTAAGGGGGAATGATGTTCTGGGTATATGTCTTGCGAAGTCTGAAGGACGGGAAGCAGTATACTGGCTACACAAAAGACTTCAGTCGAAGATTTCAGGAGCAAAACGCCGGAAAGACTGAATCAACACGGAGGCGTCGTCCTTTCATTGTTGACCACCTCGAGTGGTATGATGACGAGGAAAGTGCCAAGAGCAGGGAGAAATACCTGAAGAGTGGGCGAGGGAGGGAAGAACTCAAGGAGATTCTTAAGAGGCAAGAATAGCTGGCGCCGTACCCAAGTGGTAAGGGAGAGGTCTGCAAAACCTTTATGCGGCGGTTCGAATCCGCCCGGCGCCTCAACAAGGAAAACTGTCAATTACAGGATTGAGAATTTGTAGAATTCGATTTTCTCCATTCTGAATTCCCAATTTTCCATTCCCAATTCCCAATTTTCCATGTTTAGCCGGGATGGCGGAACTGGTAGACGCTTGGGACTTAAAATCCCATGAGGGCAACCTCATTCGGGTTCGACTCCCGATCTCGGCACTGCACTTGCCCCCTTAAGACCCAGATATTCAATGACCCGCCCTGAACAACAGAAGATGATCCAGGACCTGCGATATTATTCCCGCCAAATGAGCAGGGATGATCTTGAAGAGTTCGAAATGCTCCTGAAACGAGACCGGGACGATGAAGATCTTGACCGTCTTTCCGAAAAGAAGCTCACCGAACTCCATGAACGCTACGCCAGGAAGAAATCCAAAAAAGACATCGAAGACGTTTGGAAAAAACTGACTTCAAAAGGCGAAAGCGGAGAGAAAGGCTGAATCAAGGCCCAAAGCACCCCGGATTCCTTGATTCTCCTGCAAAATTTGGCTATACTGTCCTTCCGAATGAAAGAAGGGCTCTTAGCTCAGTTGGCTAGAGCGCTACCTTGACATGGTAGAGGTCATAGGTTCGAGTCCTATAGGGCCCACTGGCGGTAAGAGATTGTCTAATCGGAGATTGCTCCGATTTTTTTTGCCTCATACGATGAAGAATATCCTCGTCACATTTCCCGACGCCTCGACAAAGAGCTTCAACCAGGGTGTTACGGGCCTCGAGATTGCCCAAGGCATCAGCGGCGGTCTCGCCAAAGAGGCCCTGGCCGTTGAAGTCAACGGTGAAGTGTGGGATCTCGCCCGCCCCGTCTCTTCGGATGCCTCGGTGCGCATCCTGAAGTGGGCCGATGACGGCGGGAAATACGCGTTCTGGCACAGCTCGGCGCACCTGATGGCCGAGGCAATCGAATCGCTGTTCCCCGGAACCAAGTTTGGCATAGGCCCTCCCATTGAAGCGGGCTTCTACTACGATATTGACCTCGGCGAACATGCCCTCACAGGTGAGGATCTTCAGAAAATTGAGGACCTCATGACGAAATTGGCCGAGAGAAATGCACCGTATCGCCGTGAAGAAAAGAAGTGGGAAGAGGCAGTGGAGTATTTCAAAAAGAAGAAGGATCCGTACAAACTGGAACTTCTGGAGGAATTGAAGGGGGAGACAATCACCTTCTACCACCAGGGAAATTTCACGGATCTCTGCTACGGTCCGCATATCCCCGCGACGGGGAGGATCAAAGCAATCAAGCTGCTCAGCGTTGCGGGAGCATATTGGCGCGGGAACGAAAAGAACAAGATGCTTCAGCGGGTGTACGGTGTGACGTTCCCCACAAAGAAAGAACTCGACGAACACCTCTTCAGGCTCGAGGAGGCAAAGCGGAGGGATCACAGGAAGCTGGGACAAGAGCTGGAACTCTTTCTCCTCACCCCGAAAGTCGGCGGCGGCCTTCCGCTCTGGCTGCCGAAAGGGACGATTGTCAGGGAAACGCTCGAACAGTTTCTTCGGGAAGAGCAGAAGAAGAGGGGTTATCAACCGGTTGTCACCCCCCACATCGGCAATATCGAGCTGTACAAGACCAGCGGGCACTACCCGTATTACAAGGAGAGTCAGTTCAGTCCCCTGAAGGTTGAAAATGAGCTGTATCTTCTTAAGCCGATGAATTGCCCGCACCATTTTCAGATCTATGCTTCGAGGCCCAGGAGCTATCGTGATCTTCCCATCCGGCTTGCCGAATTCGGGACAGTGTATCGGTACGAGCAATCCGGCGAGCTTAACGGCCTGATACGGGTGCGGTCGTTTACTGTCGACGATTCGCACATGTTTGTACGGCAGGATCAGCTCCGTGCGGAATTGGTGGAGGTTATCCGACTAATTCAGTACGTTTTCCAGACGCTTGGGTTCTCGGACTTTCGCACGCGGCTCTCATTCCGCGATCCGAAGAACAAGGAAAAATTCGGCGGCGAGGATGCACTGTGGATCAAGGCCGAAGAGGACATTACCGCTGTTGCCAGGGAAACAAAGCTTGATCATTTTGTGGGAATTGGCGAGGCGGCTTTCTACGGGCCAAAGATCGACTTCATGGTCCGTGATGTCCTGGGTCGGACATGGCAGTTGGGGACTGTGCAGGTGGATTACGTCATGCCCGAACGCTTCAACCTTGAATATACAGGAAGCGACGGGTTGAAGCATCGTCCGGTGGTTATTCACAGGGCGCCCTTCGGTTCGCTGGAGCGGTTCATCGGGATCATGATCGAACATTATGCCGGCGAATTCCCGCTGTGGCTCTCACCGATCCATGCGGTCGTGCTTCCCATAACAGACAGTCACCATCCGTACGCCGAGTCGGTGTTCCAGAAATACCGGAGCGCAGGACTTCGTGTGGAACTCGATGACAGGAATGAAAAGATTGGCTACAAGATTCGTGATTGGGAAACCAAGAAAGTCCCGTACATGCTTGTGGTGGGGGACAAAGAGGTGGCCAGCGGGACCGTGGCAGTACGTCAGCACAAAAAGGGAGACCTTGGGGCAATGAAGCAGGAAGAATTCCTCGCGAAAGTCCTCGAAGGGATTCGCCGGAAATCACTCACACTTTAGGAGAACACGCCTATCAAACAACAGCGCGCTCGCATCAACACGGAAATCAGGGCACCTCAAGTCCGTGTTATTGGCCGTGACGGCCAGCAGTTGGGCGTTATGTCCACGCCCGAGGCCATTCGCACCGCCTCCGATATCGGGTCGGATCTCATCGAAATTGTCCCAAATGCCGATCCTCCGGTATGCAAGCTCATGGATTTCGGGAAATACAAATACGAGCTGGCAAAAAAGGAAAAATTGCAGAAAAAGCATCAGCACGTTACGCAGGTGAAGGAAATACGTTTTCATCCGAACACAGATACTCACGATTTTGAATTCAAAGTGCGGCATGCCCGCGCTTTTCTCGAAGAGGGAGACAAGGTCAAAGCGACAGTCGTATTCAAGGGGCGCGAAATAGCATACAAGGAGCTTGGGGCCGAACTTCTGGTACGCTTCACAGAGAGTATTGCCGACATTGCAAAAGTGGAGGCGGCGCCGAAGATGGAGGGCAGGCAGATGATTGCATACTACGTTGCTGATAAATCGAAAAAGAAGGGTCCGGAGAAAGAAAAACAACCTAAGACCGATAAGGGAGCAGTAAGTCATGCCTAAAATGAAGAGCCGACGCAGTGCGATGAAACACTATAGAGTAACGGCAACGGGAAAGATCAAGCGTCGAAAAGCGCTGCGGAGGCACATTCTCACCTCCAAGACGACGAAACGGAAACGGCATCTCCGTAAACCAGGACTCGTCCATAAGTCGGAAGCATACAAAGTCAGAAGGTTCCTATTAGCATAACAGAAAGAGAAGAGAGCCATGCCACGTTCACAAAACAAAGTCGCGTCGCACCGCCGGAGAAAGAAGGTCCTCGACCAGGCAAAGGGTTATTGGGGTGGACGCAGTAAAGTTTACACTATTGCGAAACACCACGTCGACAAGGCCCTGACCCATGCCTATCGTCACCGCAAAACAAAAAAGCGGGAGTACCGGGGGCTATGGATCACGCGCATCAATGCCGCAGCTCGAATGAACGGTATAACCTATTCCAGGTTGATCACCGGGATGGAGAAGAAGCAGGTGCTCATCAACCGTAAGCTTCTGGCTGATCTCGCGGTGCACAACCCTCAGGCGTTTGCTGAAGTAGTCAAATTCGTCACTGCCTGATCGGATCTTTCCATCGTGCTAAGGACTGCCCTCTCCTGTGAGAACGGCCGATTCCAAAGCCCGGTGGAAAGATTCTTTCTTTTAAGTAATCTCCCATGGTCGAAAAAATCCAGCGAACACGAGAAGCTGTAACGGCTGAATTGAGCGCTGCCGGATCCAAAGAGGATCTGGAATCGTTTCGCATCAAGTACCTGAGCCGCAAGGGAATTGTCGCGCAGCTGTTCGAAGAACTCAGGAGCGTCTCGGGAGATCAAAAAAAGGTCGTAGGACGCGCACTGAATGAGCTGCGTTCCTTCATTCAGACTGAATTCGACGGCAAACAGGCTTCGCTGGCCGGAGGAGAAAAGGGTCCTTCGAAGGAGCTCGATATTTCCCTGCCGGGTAGGGCGAGGCCGGCCGGCACGAAGCATCCCATCACCCAAACGTTGGAAGAACTGAAGACCATCTTTGGCAGAATGGGCTTCACTGTTGCCTCGGGCCCTGATATTGAAGACGATTTTCATAACTTTACCGCTCTGAATTTTCCCCCCGATCATCCTGCGCGCGATATGCAGGATACCTTTTTTGTATCGAAGAACATTCTCCTGCGCACCCATACATCGCCGGTCCAAATTCGGGTGATGGAGGGACAAAAGCCCCCGGTTCGCGTCATCATGCCCGGGCGCGTCTACCGCAATGAAGCGGTCAGCGCCAGAAGCCACGTGATCTTCCACCAGCTCGAGGGGCTCTATGTGGACCGGAATGTAACCATGAGCGAGTTAAAGGGGACACTTGTCTCGTTCGCCAGGCAATACTACGGAAGCTCGGTGCAATACAAGTTCCGGCCGACATTCTTCCCCTTTACCGAACCGAGCGCAGACATGTATATTTCCTGTTTCGTGTGCGGGCAGAAGGGATGTCCGATCTGCAAGTACAATGGTTGGCTCGAGGTGGGAGGTTCGGGAATGGTTCATCCGCACGTCCTGAAGAATGTCGGTTATGACCCTGAACAATACACGGGCTATGCCTTTGGTATGGGCATCGAAAGAATGGCTCTGCTTCGTTACGGCATCGACGATATCCGGCTTTACTTTGAAAACGATCTTCGTTTTTTGACACAGTTCTGATCCCATGCGAATCTCCCATAACTGGCTCAAGCGATACATTGACATAAAGCTCAAACCCGGACAACTTGCCGAAGGGCTCTCCATGCTTGGTCTGGAAGTGGAGCACTACGAGGAACAAGACAAGATGTACGAAGGGTTTCTCGTGGGTGAAGTGCTTGAATGTCAACGTCATCCGAATGCTGACCGGCTGACGGTGTGCCGCGTCAATACGGGAAAAGAGCAGCTGCAGATTGTCTGCGGCGCGCCAAATGTTGCCGCCGGGCAAAAGGTTGCTGTCGGCCTCGTCGGAGCAACAGTTCCGAAAAATCAACACGATCCGAGCGGCCGACCCTTCGCTCTTCAGAAAATCAAGATCCGCGGAGTGGAGTCGAGCGGTATGATATGCTCCGAGTACGAACTGGATCTTGGTGACGACAAAGACGGCATAAAGGTTCTCGAGTCGTCTGCGACCGTGGGGATTTCGCTGGCTCAGCATCTGCGAAAGACCGACATTGTGTATGATCTCGAGATCACGGCGAACCGGGGTGATTGGCTCAGCCACATCGGTGTGGCCCGAGAAATCGCGGCCATGACCGCCAAACCGCTGAAAGCTTTTGCGGGGAAGCCCAAGGAATCAAAAGAGCAGGTCGGGAAACATGCATCCGTCCAGATCCGCGACGCGGAGAAATGTCCAAGATACGTTGCACGCGTTCTCAGGAATGTCATCGTTCGGCCGTCTCCGGCATGGCTGCAGGATCTCCTGATTGCGGTCGGTGTCCGCCCGATCAACAATATTGTGGATATCACAAATTTTGTCATGCTCGAAACGGGCCAACCGCTGCATGCTTTCGATTATGACATGCTCGAAGGAGACCGTATTGTTGTTAAATGTGCAAAAGAGGCGGAACGGTTTGTGACTTTGGACGGCAAAGAGAGAATCCTGAATTCCGACACCTTGATGATCTGTGATGGTGACCGATCCGTGGCGATTGCAGGAGTCATGGGGGGGATGAACTCCGAAATCAGCGAAAAGACCAGGAACGTTCTTCTCGAAAGTGCGTTTTTCAACCCTGCAAACATTCGCCGGACGTCGAGGCGCCTTGGACTGTCGACTGAGGCATCCCAGCGATTCGAGCGCAGTGTCGATATAGAAATGACCCTGACGGCTGCCAACAGGGCCGCTCAACTCTTTCAGGAGCTCGCGGGAGCCGAAGTCCTCAAGGGGTCGATCGATGTTTATCCAAAGAAAAGAAAGCCCCGGATTGTCGGCCTGAGAGTTGCACGCACGAATGCGGTGCTCGGAACAGATCTTACCGCAGTGAAGGTCGCCTCTTTTCTGAAACGGCTGGGTATTGCGGTGAGGAAGACCAAAAATAGTCTGGTTTCAGCATCGATCCCGGCCTATCGCAACGACCTGCAGGAGGAGATCGACCTGATCGAGGAAGTGGCAAGAATATTCGGCTACAACAATATTGAGATCAGAACCGATGCACGCGTGAACTTGGTTTCAAAGCCCGAACAAGAGGATATTGAAGACATCATGCGCGAAATTCTGGTGGGGGCAGGGTTCAACGAGATGGTCACGAACAGTCTTCAGAACAGGGCACATGCTCTGTTGTCCGGTGAGCCCCCGGTCGAGGTGCTTAATCCTGTGAGCGTAGATATGCAGATGCTCCGCCCGAGCCTCATTCCGGGAGCATTGGACGTTGTCCAACGAAACTTCAATCACGGACAATCAAGTATCCGGATGTTCGAATTCGGGAAGGTGTATCGCCGGATTGGGACCGGGAGCTCTGATTCGCTTGAGGGATACAGCGAAGGGCGGAGACTTCTTCTTGTTCTTGCAGGCACTTATCAGCCCCAGCATTACAGTTCTTCTTCTCGCGCATACGACTTTTTCGATATGAAAGGCGAGGTTGAATCGCTCCTTTCCAAGTTTTTTCTTGACAAATATCGCTTAATTTACTATGATAACGGCAAACCTTTAAGTGCCGGCAACATTGACGTTGAAATTCAAGGTACTTACGCAGGTTTTCTTGGAACATTAAAGAAGCAGATTGCCGCAACATTTGATATTGACCGGGAGGTATATCTCTGCGAGCTCAATGTCGACGTTCTGCAAAACGGGTGGGACAAACGTACAAAGTTCGCCCAGCTTCCGAAGTTTCCAAGCGTTACACGCGACTTGGCATTTGTGGTCAATGCGGATCTCCTGCAAGCTGATCTGGAAAAGGTCATAAGAGAAGCAGGAGGAACTCTGCTCAAGAGCCTAAGCCTTTTTGATGTTTATGCCGGTGAGCCTCTTGGAGCAGGAAAGAAAAGCCTGGCGTATGCTCTTGAGCTTCAGCCAAGCGACCGCACCCTCACTGACCAGGAGGCCAATGCCGTGATTACCCGGATCGTCGACCTCGCAAAAAATCGATGCGGAGCGGCGCTCCGGTCCTGACTCACGATCAAGGAGTTCGGTCTTGCCAGAGTCACATGCAGAGCCTGAAGTGACGGAAGGGGCGGAGAAAGACCGACTTGAGTCTTCTCTCCAGAAACTCTGGCTCAAGGCCAGACGGCTTTCAGAAATACTGCTCAACCTGAAGAACGAGAACGAATCGCTACGCCGGCGAGTAGAAGAGCTTGAAGGGAAGGAACAGCAGCTGTCGAAAAAACTTCAGGGGACTGAGCAGGAACTGCTGCAGCGCCAGTCGAACGGTACAAGCATGTTCACCCATGAAGAAAAGGAGGCTCTTGCGCAAAAGATCAGGGAGTTGATCGCGAAGATCAACACGAGATTGTAGCTCCTGATCTGATGTTGATTCGGCTACGGATACATTCCACGACAAGGTGAAACATTATTCAGCATCTTATGAACGGTAAAAGCATCAAGGTCAAGATATTCGGTTCCGAGTATCCCCTCAGGGGGGAGAACGAGGATCTTACCAAGCGGATTGCGACCTACGTCGATACCATGTTGACGCAAATTCACGATAAGATCCCAGAGCAGCCACCCCTCACCGTTGCGGTCCTTTCGGCGTTGAACATCACCGAGGACCTCATGAAGGAGCGGGAGCAGAACCAACAGGCCGTGATGCATTTGGAAACTGAAATCGTCAAGTTGAACAACTATCTGGATAATTGTCTGGACTCGCTGGGCGAGACTTCGTAGTTATACCTTGGCTGGAATGTTCTTTTCCATAGGAGCGGAGACCTATGGCATCAAGTCTACCGCACCGTTGGCCGCAATCAAAACTATTAAAGAACCTGACAAGTAACTTTAATAGGGAGCTTGACTCATGAGCGTGGAGCGCATGCCACTATCCCGCTAATGGCGGGATGTCCCGGCGAAGACTCCGATCAACGATCGGACGAGCGGGTCGTGGAAGTGTAAAATGCTCAGGCAGGCACCCACTGTGTTTGAACAGAGGTTCTTCAAATACAATTGATTGTACGTCGACGGCGCGGTTTTTTTTTGTGTTCAGGCAAAGGACGAAGGAGCGGTTATGGAATTGTATTTTCTGATACCGATGGTCGCGGTGATCGCCGGAGCAGCGTTCGTTGGGGGGTGGTATCTCAATGTACGGACCGGCCGCAGCAAACTTACGGGTGCAGAAGAACGAGCGAAACGAATCGTGGAAGAGGCCGACCGCGACGCTGCGGCATTGAAACGCGAGAAGTTGCTGGAGGTCAAGGACGAATGGTACAAGAAGAAGAAGGAATTTGAGTCAGAGGCGCAAAGCCGCCGCAACAAGCTTCAGGTTTTTGAAAAACAACTGGAGAATCGTGAGGAGAACGTCGACCGGAAACTTGACCTTCTGAACAAGAAAGAGGCGACCCTTCAGTCGACCGAGCGTGAACTGACTGACCGGCGGCACCGTCAGGATGAACGTGAACAGGAACTGCAAAAGCTCCTGGATGAGCAAAATACCCGCCTCGAGAGGATTTCCGGGATCTCGAGAGAAGAGGCGAAGAAGAACCTGATGGAGAACCTCATCGAAACGGCAAAAACGGAAGCAGCACAGATGCTCAAGGAGACCCGCGACCGGGCAAAAGAGGAAGCAAGAAAAGAGGCGCAGAAGATCATCATTCAGGCGATTCAGCGCTCCGCGGCCGACCACACCGTCGAAACGACCGTCAGCGTCCTCAACCTTGAAAGCGATGAAATGAAGGGGAGAATCATCGGCCGTGAAGGCCGGAATATCCGTGCTTTCGAGGCGGCGACCGGCGTTGATGTGATCGTCGATGATACTCCCGAAGCCGTCATCCTCTCGGGGTTTGACCCGTTCCGAAGGGAAGTGGCCCGGGTCTCCCTGGAACGGCTCATCGCCGACGGACGGATTCACCCTGCAAGAATTGAAGAGGTGGTCGAGAAGGTTAAGAAGGAACTCGATGAAGAGGTACTCCGACTTGGAGAGAATACTCTTTTAGAAGTCGGGCTCCACAGCGCCCACGCAGAAATCTGCAAGCACATTGGAAAAATGAAGTACCGGTCGAGCTACGGGCAGAACCTCCTTCAGCACAGCATCGAAGTCTCCTATCTTATGGGGGTCATGGCCGCAGAGCTCCATCTTGATTCGATGCTGGCAAAAAGAGCCGGACTTCTGCATGACATCGGGAAAACGGTCGACAAAAGCGTGGAAGGACCCCACGCCCTCATTGGATACGATCTCTGCAAGAAATTCAACGAACACGCTGTGGTTTGCAATGCGGTCGGCTCGCATCATGATGACATTCCCATGGAGACTCCCATTGCGGCACTCGTCCAGGCTTCCGATGCCATCAGCGGCGCACGACCGGGAGCCCGGCGTGAATCTGTTGAGGGCTACGTCAAGAGACTCGAAAAGCTCGAACACGTCGCCCGATCGTTCAACGGGGTGCTGACCACGTATGCCATTCAGGCCGGCAGAGAAGTGCGCGTCATCGTGAGTCATGAAGCGCTTGACGACGCAAAGGCGGATCAACTGTCGCATGACATCGCGAAGAAGATCCAGGAAGAAATGGAATTCCCCGGACAGATCAAGGTAACGGTCATCCGCGAATTCCGCTCAGTTGCCATCGCCAAGTAACCACCTTCGTGGCCGGACTGCACCGTCATATCCTCCGAATTGGAGTAACAGGGGGCATTGGAAGCGGAAAATCAGCCGCTTGCCGAATCTTCCGGCGCTACGGCGTCCCGGTCATCTCCGCGGATGCAGTTGCCCGTGAGATAACCGATTCAAACCCTTCCGTCCGGAAAAAGATCATTCGTCTTCTGGGACCCCAGGCGTACGACGCACGCGGCCGTGTGAACCGTCCGTTCGTCGCCTCGCGATTGTTTGGTAATCGAAGGATTCAACGATCAATGAACTCGATTATCCATCCCCTCGTCCTCGGTGAAATCCGTCGCAGGATCCGGCGCTATGGGGAGGCGCGGCGCCGCGCGGTTGTCGTCGAGGCTGCTCTTATGTATGAGGCTGGAGCGGACAAGTTCCTTGACCTTGTGATAATGCTGGAAGCAAGCAGGCAAAAATCGATTCAACGAATCCAAAAACGCGATGGCCTCACCCTTGACGCCGTGAGACGGAGGATCGCTTCTCAGTGGAGTACCAACCGCAAAAAACAAAAGGCAGATATCATCATCCGCAACGACGGCACAACCGCGGAGCTTGGCAGAAAGATTCGTTTTCTCCTCGCAATATTTCGCCTGATTCCCGGAGGGAGAACTCATGTCTGATTCGTTTCTTGAAAAAGAACAAAGCTATTTCTTCCACACCTACAAACGCTTAACCCTCGATATCGTTCGCGGAGAAGGGTGCTACCTCTTTGACAGGGCAGGGAAGCGGTATGTCGATTTCTTCGGAGGCCTTGCGGTGAACGCATTGGGATACAGACATCCCGGTATCAACAACGCGATCCGGCGTCAAATAGACCTGTATAACCATCTCTCGAATTTCTTTGTCCAGGAAACGCAGGTGCTGCTTGCTGAAAAGCTCATCAATCTGACGGGATTGAAGAAACTCTTCTTTACCAACAGCGGAACGGAGGCGGTCGAAGGAGCCCTGAAGCTCGCAAGGAAGTGGGCAAAAGGGCGCGGAAAGACGGACCTCTTTGGCCTCTCGAATTCCTTCCACGGCCGAACGATGGGTGCTCTGTCATTAACCGAACGAGCCAAATACCGCGACGGATATGAGCCGTTCGTCCCGAACATTCGTCATATCAAGTTCAACGACGTTCAGGATCTGCGCGCCAACGTTGGCCCTAAAACGATCGGGGTCTTTCTTGAGTTCATCCAGGGGGAGGGAGGCGTGAATGTTGTTTCTTCGGAATTCGCGAAGGAATTGATTGCACTTCGGAAACAACACGATTTCCTCATTATCGCTGATGAAATCCAATGCGGGATTGGAAGAACGGGGAGATTCTTTGGTTTTGAACATTTTGGTGTTCAGCCTGATATCGTGATTATCGCAAAAGCTCTTGGAGGAGGACTCCCGTTGGGGGCTTTTCTTGGGACCGATAAGGTCTCGGACGTTTTTACGTATGGCGTTCACGGTACCACGTTCGGGGGAAATCCGGTGGCGTGTGCCGCGGGGTTGGCAGTGCTTGAGGAGATCGTCGATCGCGGACTTATGAAAGTGGCGTCGGAACGGGGAGAGCAGCTGCGGGGGCTGTTTACGAAGCTTGGCGGGGAGTTCCCTGATCGTATCCGGGATGTGCGCGGATTTGGCTGCATGATGGGGATAGATCTGCACAAAGAGGGCCAGTCGCTTGTTGACGAGCTTCAAAACCGCGGATTTCTTGTCAATTGCACAAACACGACTGTCATACGGCTTCTCCCTCCTTACACAATACCCGCTGAAGAGTGCGATCGCCTCGTTCAGGAGATAAGAACCATCTGGAAAGAATCTCCGTCGAAGTGACGCCATTGTCTCGTTGATTCGCTGTTTCGTCGATTCAATGTTTCGTTCAGCCCTTGGCTGCAGTACCATTCTTGTTTGGCCGTCAATTTTTTCGTACCTTCAAGCGTGAACTCCCTCGACCATAAGGAAGGCAAGCCGCGCTGTCACTGCGGGATTTTCGGCATTTACGGTCACCCGGAGGCTGCCGTTATGACCTACTATGGTCTCCATGCCCTCCAGCACCGCGGACAAGAGGCCTCGGGTATCGTCACCAGCGAGTTCCTTTCAGAGAAAAACCGCATCCATTTCAATGCCTTTAGGGGAATCGGACTTGTCACCGACGTCTTCCGTGACGAAAAGATCCTCAAGACCGTCCTGCGCGGGAATGCCGCAATTGGCCATAATCGATACTCCACCACAGGTTCTGCCGACAACAAGGCGAACATTCAGCCGTTTACGGTCCACTACAAGGGCGGCAACCTTGCCCTCGGGCATAATGGAAATCTGACAAACTTCCGGACGCTGCGCGAACGTTTGCAGAACGAGGGAACGATATTCCAGTCCACGTCTGACAGCGAGATTATTCTGCACCTCGCCGCCAAAAGCCGCCACACGGATCAGGTACTCCAGATGAAAGATGCCCTCGACATGGTTGAGGGAGCATACTCGCTGGTGATCCTGACTGATGACTGCCTGATAGCCGCACGAGACCCTCACGGCGTCCGGCCGCTTGCCCTGGGACGACTGGGAAAGGCGTTTGTCGTTGCATCGGAAACGTGCGCGTTCGATATTATCGGCGCCGAATATGTTCGAGACGTCCAACCCGGCGAGATTCTTGTCATCGACCACCAGGCAGTCGAATCCGGGCGAACAAGGTCTCTTTGGGTCGCGCGCAAACCCGCCCAGCCGCACCACTGCATTTTTGAATACGTCTACTTCTCCCGCCCCGACAGCAAGATTTTCGGAGAGAACGTCGACAAGGTCCGCAGGAAGCTGGGGAAACTGCTGGCCGAAGAATTCCCCGTGAAACCCGGCGAGGACGGGAAAATCGTCGTGATCAGTGTGCCCGATTCGAGCAATACAGCCACACTCGGGTTTGTGAGTCAGAGTGAGAAAGCGGGTGTGAACGCAAAGCTGGAAATAGGACTCATTCGCAGTCACTATGTCGGTCGTACGTTTATTCAGCCCGACCAGAACAGCAGAGAGATTAAGGTAAAAACGAAGTTCAACACAGTGAAGGGCGTCCTCAAGGATCGAATTGTCGTTGTGGTTGATGATTCCATTGTGAGAGGCACAACGTCCAAGCTGCTCGTGAAGCTGATCAGGGAGGCCGGGCCCAAAGAAATCCATTTTCGCGTTACGGCCCCGCCAATCACGCATCCCTGTTACTACGGCATGGATTTCCCCAGCAAATCGGAGCTGATTGCCAATCGGCTTGGCGGCGACCTGGAGAAGATCCGGCAGGAACTGGGGGTCGATACGGTTGCGTACCTCTCTCTCGAGAAACTCCTCGAAGCGGCACCACACGAAGGCGGCCGCAACTACTGTACGGCGTGTTTCACCGGAAAGTATCCCCTCCCAATTGACAAAGAAACGACCAAAGACGCTCACGAGATGTGATGCCTGACCGCATTTGGACGATTTCCAATAGCATAAGTATCACCCGCGTTCTCTTCCTGATACCTTTGGCCTACTGCCTTTTTGGAGAGTTCGATCATCACCGTCTCTGGGCGGCCGGGGTCACCGCAGTTGCTGTTCTCAGCGATTTCCTTGACGGCTATCTCGCCAGAAGGCTCCATCAGGTTTCCGAGATGGGGAAAGTTGTCGATCCCCTTGCAGACAAGATTGCCGTAGGGGCCCTGGGGGTGTTCCTGACGGTCCTGGGCGACATACCGGTCTGGTATGTTATTGTGGTGCTTCTGCGTGACGGATTGATCCTCGCAGGCGGCATCTATATCAGGAAGAAGAAGAACATTGTGACTCAATCCAACTGGCCCGGCAAGTTTGCAGTAAGTGCCGTCGCCCTGTATCTTTTTTTTTCGACGTTGTCGATCGATTCTCTGGAATCGGTGAGAACCTATTCCTTGTGGCTCAGCATCGCACTGATGCTTTTCTCCATGGTCGTCTATGCCCAGCGCCTCTTCATCGGGCGCACGGTGACAGAGGAACGGTGAACGGCCATGGCCGGAATGTTTGACAAACTTGCTGCAGGCCTTGCCAAGACGAGAGAGTCCATCTTTGGATCTGTCCGACGGCTTGTCGATGCAAAGAGCACGATCGACGACGAACTACTCAAGGCTTTGGAAGATGCGCTCCTGGTCGCAGATGTCGGGACGGCAACGACGGAGCGGTTGATCGGAGATATTCGGAGAACGGTGAAGGAGAAGAAATACGAAAGTATTGAGGAGCTTGGAACGCTTCTGCGCGATGAAGTGGCGAAATTGCTTGCAGAGCATGCGAACGGCGCCGGGAGCCGGGCGGCTGAAACGCACAGCCCGTTTGTCGTATTGGTAGTAGGTGTAAATGGGGCGGGGAAGACCACGACGATCGGCAAACTCGCCTACCAGTATCGCGAGGCCGGCAAGAAGGTGCTCATAGGTGCTGCCGATACGTTTCGTGCGGCGGCGAACGAACAGCTTGAAGTCTGGGCCGAAAGAGCTGGGGTCAAGCTGATCCAGCAGGCCCCGGGTGCAGATCCTGCGTCCGTTGCATTCGATGCGTTGAGTTCGGCGATTGCGCAAAAGGCTGATGTTGTTATAATTGATACGGCGGGAAGGCTTCATACCAAAGCCAGCCTCATGGAGGAGCTTCGTAAAATTCGCCGTGTCATTGGTAAATGTGTTGAAGGAGCGCCTCACGAAGTCCTGCTGGTCCTTGACGCCAATACAGGACAGAACGGCCTTCAGCAGGTGCGACAATTCAGCGAGGCGGCCGGGGTGACGGGAATAGTCCTGACGAAGCTCGACGGCACGGCCAAAGGAGGGATCATTCTTGCAATCAGCCACGAACTCCGGACTCCGGTCAAATACATCGGGATTGGAGAAGGGATTGATGACCTGCAGCCGTTTGACAGACAGGCGTTCGTTGAAGCACTCTTTCGGGGAAGCGGAATCCCCGAATTAGAGCGGAGCAAACGTCCATGAGAATCAAATCGTTTCCCTTTGACCTGAAACTCAAGCACACGTTTACCATTGCGCGTAGCTCGCGCGATGTGCAACAGGTAGTGCTGGTAGAATTGGAGCATGAGGGGATCGTGGGGTACGGGGAGGCTGCTCCGTCACGGCGGTACGGTGAGGATGTCGATACCGTTAATCAGTTCCTGGAAAAACTCGATTTTTCGAGGTTTGCTGATCCTTTGTGCGCCGAAGAGATCCTTGGATACGTCGACTCTGTCGACGGAGGGAACACTGCTGCAAAAGCCGCGGTGGACATAGCTCTTCATGATTGGATAGGTAAAAAGATCGGATTGCCGTTGCACAGGTACTGGGGACTGAACGGACTGAAAACCCCCGTCACTTCTTTTACCATTGGCATCGATACTCCGAGCGTGATAGAGCAAAAGGTCCGTGAAGCCGAAGAATTTCCGATCCTGAAGGTAAAGCTCGGCGGCCAGAATGATTCCGAGATCATGGGGGCGATTCGCAAAGTGACGAAGAAAACGGTGCGCGTGGACGCCAACGAGGGTTGGAAGACCAAAGAGATCGCTCTCGAGAAGATCAAATGGCTCGAGCAGGAAGGAGTGGAGTTTGTCGAGCAGCCCATGCCGTCACAGAAGCTGAAGGCAATTGCGTGGCTGAAAGAACGGGTGGGGATCCCGTTGATCGCGGACGAGAATTCCATTCGTCTTGGGGATATTGCGGGCCTTCAAGACAGTTTCCATGGCATCAACATAAAGTTGATGAAGTGCACGGGCCTGAGGGAGGCCCTGAAGATGATTCACACTGCGAGAGCGTGCGGCTTGAAAGTCATGATCGGCTGCATGGTGGAGACGTCCGTGGCCATTTCGGCGGCAGCGCAATTGTCGCCCCTGATAGACTACGCAGACCTTGACGGGGCTGTGCTCACGACAAATGACCCATTCCGGGGTGTTCAATTCGACAACGGAAGGATCCTCCTCTCCGAGAGCCCCGGGATAGGCGTAACGAAGCGTTGACCCATGCTCCTCAAACGTCCGAAACATCGCGATTTTGAGTATCAGCCCCGGTACTACAATCCCGATAAAAATCCGGCGGAGAAGTTCAAGCATAAGATGCAGGCAGAACGGAAACTGCATCAAAGAAAACGACGCCCTGTGTTTTTGTGGGGCGCCCTTCTCGTGATTATTGTCTATGTGTACTTGTACCTGAGCGGGGCATTTCGCTGAACGGTGAGTTCGAAGATCCACATATTGAAGAGCGACATTGCCAACAAGATAGCTGCCGGAGAGGTTGTCCAGCGGCCCTCGTCGGCTGTGAAGGAACTCGTGGAGAATTCGCTTGATGCAGGCGCTCAATCGATCTCCGTTGTGATCAAGGATGCCGGGAAGGTTCTCATTCAGGTCGTCGACGACGGTGAAGGAATGTCGCCGGAAGATGCGCTCCTTGCATTTCGCCGGCATGCGACAAGCAAGATTGCCACGGCGGAGGACCTGGAGAATATCCGCACCCTCGGGTTCCGGGGGGAGGCACTTGCCTCGATGGGGTCTGTTGCCCAGGTGGAAATGAAAACACGCATGTCACAGCAGGATGTGGGGACCCTGGTGCGGGTTGAAGGCGATGAAGTAAAGGAGAACAGCGTGACTTCGTGCGAGCGAGGCACCGTTATCAGCGTCAAGAATCTTTTTTTCAATACACCCGCACGAAGAAATTTCCTCAAGTCCCAACAGACCGAGCGAAAGAATGTGACGGACGTTGTGACGAGGATGGCGCTCGCGTATCCCGAGGTCGGATGGAAATACATCAGCGATGACGAAACGATTTTGGATCTTCGTCCAAAGGGCATTGAGGATCGGCTCAAAGACGTCGTTGGAGTGAAGCAGTTCGGCCAGCTGCTGCGTGTCGACGAACGGACGGATTTTCTGACTCTTCAGGGCTTCATCGGCAGGCCTGATTTTGTCAGAAAGAACCGGGTGGATCAATACCTCTATCTCAACCGCAGATTCATTGTCAACCGCGCAATCAACCATGCCGTATTTCAGGCGTATGAGCACCTCCTGATCAAGGGAACCTTTCCGTTCTTTGTCCTTAACCTCACCGTTGACCCGCGGACGGTTGA
Organism: Bacteroidota bacterium; assembly: GCA_035291905.1. Lineage (GTDB taxonomy): Bacteria > Bacteroidota > Ignavibacteria > UBA10030 > UBA10030 > JACPLA01. The sequence goes on along the minus strand of DATDRF010000202.1, from coordinate 13,659 downwards.
CGTGAATGTTCATCCATCGAAGATGGAGGTGAAATTCGGAAATGAGTCCCAGGTGTACAGATTTGTACTTTCCGTGATCAAGCGGACGCTGGCGCAACATGATCTTGTTCCCTCCATGACGGTTGAAGGCGGGATCGGAGCCGCAGGGCCCGAGGCGAGGCTGCAATTCGGAGGGATGCCTGGAGGACAGCGGGAAGTGAATTGGGCGGGTGAAGGGATGACCATTCCGGGCCAGTCTGATGTTGAGGAATTGTTCCAAAGGGCACGGCCGGAGCCGGGTGCCGGCTCTTTCACACCAATCTTTCAGCCTACGGCGGAAAGAATCATTCCCCAGGGACAAAAATCAGAGGCCGGGGAAGGCCCGGGTGAGGGGAGGGCGATCTGGCAGATTCACAACAAGTACATCCTCTCTCAGGTGAAGACCGGACTGATGATTGTGGATCAGCATGTGGCTCATGAGCGGATACTCTATGAGAAGGTTCTGGCGAATTTTGAGAACAATCTCGCTTCGTCACAGCAGCTGCTCTTTCCCCAGACCATCACGCTCACTCCCAACGATTACGTGCTTGTCCAGGATCTCTTGCCTCATCTGGAGGCCATTGGATTTGTGCTGAAGCCTTTCGGAAAGAACACGGTAGTCATCGACGGCATTCCTGCGGACGTCCGCGTAGGAAGTGAGAGGAAGATACTGGAAGATGTGCTCGACGAGTTCAGGAACAACGAACATCAATCGACCATCGACGCACGTGACAACCTTGCGAAATCGTTTGCCTGCAAAGCGGCGATCAAAGCCGGAGACAGACTCAAAACTCATGAAATGATTAGCTTAATTGACCAGTTGTTCCTAACTTCCATGCCGTATGTCTGTCCTCACGGCCGGCCTGTTGTTGTGAAGGTGTCGATCGAGGAACTTGACAGGCGATTTGGAAGGACCTGAAGAATAATGAGGAGAGCGGAGCAATGAAGTACGATTCAGACGGAATGAACAGGGAGCGGTCAAAGTGGGAGGAGCGGACGCGTTCCAACGGCCGTCAGCGCGAGGTGAAGTTTACCACCATCAGCGGCGAGCCAATCAACATGCTCTACGGTCCGCAGGACCTGGAGCGAATGGACTTTCTCGGGGATATCGGTTATCCCGGAGAATTTCCCTACACGCGGGGAATCCATCCGACAATGTATCGGGGAAGACACTGGACGATGCGACAGTTCGCAGGCTTCGGGACCCCGGAAGACACGAACGAGAGGTATCATTACCTTCTGGATCACGGGCAGACAGGGCTTTCTGTGGCTTTCGACCTCCCGACACTCATGGGAAGGGATGCTGATGACCATCAATCGGAAGGAGAGGTGGGTATTTGCGGTGTCTCTGTCAGCTCTCTTGCCGACATGGAGATTCTCTTCAAAGGAATTGATCTGGGAGCCATTTCGACAAGCATGACAATCAACGCTCCGGCGATCATGGTCATGTGCTTCTATCTGGCCGTCGCGGAAAAACAAGGAGTGGATTTCAGGAAATTACGGGGCACAATCCAGGCCGATATTCTGAAGGAGTACATCGCCCAGAAGGAGTGGATCTATCCGCCTGCCCCGTCCATGAAGCTCATTGTCGACATGTTCGAGTTCATGGGCAAAGAGGTTCCGCAATGGAATCCGATTTCGGTCAGCGGCTACCACATCAGGGAGGCCGGTTCGACAGCCGGTCAGGAATTGGCATTCACACTCGCCGACGGATTTGCTTATGTCGAGGCGGGGATTGCACGCGGGCTGGACATCGATGAGTTTGTGCCGCGCATATCTTTCTTCTTTAATTCCCACATCGATTTCTTCGAGGAGATCGCCAAGTTCCGCGCCGCCCGCAGAATATGGGCAAAGCGCCTGCGGGCGAAATACGGGGCAAAGAATCCCAAGTCGTTGATGCTGCGATTTCATACGCAGACAGCGGGATGTTCCCTCACAGCGCAGCAACCGGAAAACAATATTGTGAGAACGGCGTACGAGGCGCTCGCCGGAGTGTTGGGCGGCACGCAATCGCTTCACACGAATTCCATGGATGAGACCCTCGCCCTTCCGTCTGAGAAAGCAGTGAAAATCGCGCTCCGAACCCAGCAGATTCTCGCATTCGAAACGGGGGTATCAAATACCATTGATCCCCTTGCGGGAAGCTACTTCATCGAATCGCTGACCAAAAGGATGGAGGAAGCGGCGGAACAGTATTTCGACAAGATTGAGGCCCTGGGGGGCGTCATTCCTGCGATAGAAGCCGGCTTCTTCCAGCGGGAAATAGCTGAAGCTGCCTATCGATACCAACAGGAGCTTGATCGAAAAGAAAAGATCATAGTTGGAGTGAACGATTTCATCGAGGAACAGGAGAAGATCGAGATCCCGATATTGGAGATTTCTCCGGAAGTCGAAGTGAGCCAGCGAAAACGGCTCGCCAACTTGCGGCAAAGCCGAAACCAGAAATCGGTTGAGTCCACTCTGAAAGCGCTGAAAGCTGCGGCGGTCGACAACAAGAACCTCATGCCCGGCTTACTCGACTGCACGCGTTCCTATGTCACACTGGGGGAGATGTGCAGCACTTTGGCGGAAGTCTACGGTGTCTATGAAGAACAAGCGGTCTTCTGATCAGGGGCTTCCAGACCTGTGAAATCTTACATCAGACTCGCCAGGCCCAATCAGTGGATCAAGAACATGTTCTTGTTTGCGTCGCTGATCTTCTCGAGGCATCTCTTTGAGGTTGATTTTGTATTGACGGAGCTGCACGCGTTCCTGGTATTCTGCCTCCTCTCAAGTGCCATCTACGTTCTCAATGATGTTGCAGACCGCGAAGCCGACAGCTTGCATCCGATCAAGCGAACTCGTCCTATCGCTGCGGGGACGATCTCACCTGCTGCGGGAGTCGTTTTCGCTCTTCTCCTCCTTGTTGTCACCGCCGTTCTGGCCGGCATGCTCAGCCGCTCGTTTCAGTATGCTGCGGCGATCTATGCCGTTCTGAACATCGGATACTCCTTCTGGCTCAAGCGAGTGATGCTCGTCGACGTGTTTATCATTGCCGCAGGCTTCATGCTGAGGGTCCTGGCGGGCGCGTTTGCGATCGATGTGGAGGTCTCTCATTGGCTGGTGCTCTGCACATTGTTTGTCTCTCTGTTTCTGGCCATCTCCAAGCGACGCGGTGAGTTAATGCTTGTTCGTGACGCCAACAACTATTCGGAACGTCCTGTTCTGCGGGAATACGATATCGCATTCATCGACCAGATCATCACCGTGACTGCCGCAGGAATGGCGATCTCCTACGCACTCTACACCGTTGCAGACCGAACTGTGGCGATGTTCAAAACAGAGAACCTGATCTTTACGACGGTTTTTGTGTTGTTCGGCATTTTTCGGTATCTTTTCGTGTTAAAACAAAAGAAGATCGAGGACAACCCTGCGGTTCTGCTTCTCTCCGATCCCGTGATGATTGTGAACGTCGGAGCCTGGTTCGTATCATGCGTCCTGATCATCTATTTCAACGATATCATGTCATGGTTCTGAGCGAATAATGAAGCTACCCGAGCCCAAATCAGCGACCCGCGTCCAAGGCCTCCCCGTAAGCGAGGCAAAAGTAGCGGTGGTCGCGACCACACCCAAAACGATACTCGACGATATCCAGAAGGCGATGGACCTTGCCGGAGTGAGAAATGCGTTGGACCTGAAAGCCCCGACCATCTTGAAGGACAATATTTCATGGCATTTTCCCTTCCCGGGAGCCAATACGACCCCTTGGCAGCTTGAGGGGACCATCCTCGGGCTGCAAAAATCCGGGCTGAAAGATCTGGTGTGCGTACAGAACCAAACCGTGGTGACAGATGCGTTCAAGGGTGAAGACCTGAACAAATACGTTCCCGTTTTCAAGAAGTACGGCATTCCTGTCCGGTTCAATTTCAAGCAAGAGGACATGACGTGGAATGTTTTCAAGCCGCGGACGTCGCTTCTTGTGCTTGACCAGATTTACCCCGAGGGGATTCGGATCCCTGATTTCCTTTTCGGGAAAAATATCGTTCACCTGCCGACGGTTAAGTGTCATATCTACACGACCACGACAGGGGCAATGAAGAATGCGTTCGGCGGCCTTCTGAATACACACCGCCACTATACACACTCATGGATCCATGAGACGTTGGTTGATCTTTTGGCAATTCAAAAGGAGATCCACACGGGAATATTTGCAGTGATGGACGGGACGACTGCTGGGAATGGGCCGGGCCCGCGAACAATGTTCCCCGAAGAGAAGAATGTCATTCTTGCAAGCGCAGATCAGGTCGCCATTGATGCCGTTGCGGCGAAGATGATGGGATTCAACCCCCTGGAGATCAAATACATCAACCTCGCACACCAGAGAGGTCTTGGGTGCGGAGATACGCGTTCGATCCGGGTGGTGGGAGAGAACATCGAGAACGTCAACTGGCGCTTCACGGTGGGCGACAACGGGGCAAGCCTGGTCGGAGATCTGCTCTGGTTCAGCCCGTTGAAACGGCTTCAGAATCTCTTCTTTCGCACGCCCGTTGTGAACTTCTTCATATTCGGCTCCGAATTCTATCACGATTACTATCGGTGGCCTCTGAAGGACAAGCGTGTTTTCAAACGGTGGCTGCGCGAGTCCCAATGGGGAGCTCTCTTTTCTTCCTATCCGCCTGCCGGTATGCCCTAACGGCTGTTGCTCTCCGATTTTACCCCGGCTGAACAAATGAAGACCAGAACACGGGCAGAGTTGTTCCTCCTTTCATGTACGATCATATGGGGAGGCACTTTTGTCGTTGTCAAAGGCGGCTTGGAAGATTCCCCGCCGTTCCTCTTCGTAGCCATTCGCTTTGCTGTTGCCACCTTGCTCTTTCTCCCGTTCGTGGCAAAGGGGCTCTTGACGATGTCCAAAGCCTCATTGCGGGGCGGGCTCATCGTCGGCGTTCTCCTTTTCCTGGGATTCCTCGCTCAGACAACGGGGCTTCTCTACACTACTGCATCGAAGTCCGGATTCATCACCGGTCTTCTCGTTGTATTCACTCCAATCTTCCAGATTGTGATCGAACGCAGACTCCCCAAGATCGGCAACGTGATAGGCATTTTCCTTGTCACTGTCGGGCTGTATTTTCTCACTTCGCCGGCGGGGTCGGAGTTCAATCTTGGTGATGGTCTGACGCTGGCGTGTGCAATGGTCTTCGGGCTTTACATCGTCTATCTCGATGTGTATTCCAGGAAAGGCAACACAATGCACCTTGCCTTCATGCAATTCGCTGTCACGGGGCTTGGTGCAATGATCGTTTCCATTGCGTTCGAAGAGATGTCGGTGCGTTTGACCGCGAATTTCCTGGAGGCCATCGCCTACCTTGCTCTTCTTGCGACGCTCTACACTCTCACGGTGCAGACGAAGTACCAAAAGGATACCACTCCCACAAGAGCAGCGATCATTTTTTCGATAGAGCCCGTCTTTGCAGCCGTGTTTGCCTATTTCTTCAGGCAGGAGATCATTGGAACGGTCGGGATCATCGGCGGGATCTTTGTCGTCGGGGGACTTCTTGTCTCGGAACTTTCTGATATGATTTTCCGGCGTGCCGCAGCGAATGAGGAGGGAACATCAGACTGAATCCTGTCGCCCGCCTCTCGAATCTACCATCCCATTCTTTTCTTCAAATGCGCAATGTGAGCAACATGATGCCTGCCATGCCACGCGTAAAGCTGGAGGAGACGGTCGAGGTTCATCTTGCCGTTTTCCGGATGGACGAGATTTTTGGCAAAGTCATTGGGCGTCATACTCTCAAGCACGATGACCCAGCGCTTGTGGAGTGCCTCCAGCAACTCGAGTGAAAGATTCACCGGGCCTGTTCTTGCCTCGGGGAGCTCGGCCCAAAGATGTTCCTCATACGGTCTGATGGTCGGTTCGTTCTCCGTGAGAGCAAGCTTGAACCGAACATAGGAATTGAGATGGCTGTCGGGGAGATGGTGCACAACTTGTCGTACGGTCCATCCTCCGGGACGGTAAGGCGTGTCCAATTGAGCTTCATCGAGGCCCGCGATTTCCTTGCGGAGAAGGGCGGGGGTCTCCGCTATCTGCCGTATCATCTCTTTCCGCTCTTGTTCTGTGATCGTCGGCTTCGGCCGAAACGGCCCTATCGGATATCGAAGATCTTCCATGACTCCCTTTCAAGGTAAATACAAAAAGTACCTGTCGAATTCCTGCTCTTTGGTCCAACCGCATTTTTCGTAGAGTTTTTTCGCGGGGTTGTTGTTCACACCCGTTTCCAACACAAGTCCCTTCGATTTCGTTTCCTTTGCCATGACTGCAGACCTTCTCAGCAGTGCTTCGGCAACTCCTTTATGACGAGCCGCGTGCGTTACGAAGAGGTCATTGAGCATCCACAACCGCTTCATTGAGACCGAAGAGAATGCCGGATACAATTGTACGAAGCCCAATGCCGGCCCTGATCCGTCGGTGGCCAGGAAGATTACGGAGTCCCTGTTGCGCAAGCGCTCTCCCAGAAAGGCCGCGGCACCTGACAGATCCGATTGCTGCTCGTAGAACTTCCGGTAGGCATCGAAGAGCGGAACGAGGAGTGGGAGGTGGTCCGTTGTAGCCTGGATGACGTTCATGGTCTCTCTCCGTGAAAAGAAACAATGCCCCGCCTGGTGACATGGGTGGGGCATTGCGTTTGAAGAAAAGTGCTTATGGCTTCGGGAATGTTCGAATGTAGGCAATAACGTCGTCAATCTGGTCTGACGAAAGCGTCTTGCCGAATGCCGGCATCCTCAAGCCTACATTCCCGCCGTTGATGAATTCCTTGAGCTGCTGATCGTTGATCGAGGGAGCGAGTTCTGCCAGAACCGCGGTCGTCGGTGCGGCTCCCTTGCCCTCTTTGCCGTGGCAGATCATGCAGGAATTCTCGAAAATCACCTTCCCTCGCTCGATGCCGGTTCCGTTTCTGTATCTTTCTGAAAAGATCGGCGGGGGAGTTGTGCGTTTGATCGGTTCCAGCGACTTCAGGTAGAGAAAGATCGCCTTGATGTCGTCTTCTTCAAGAAGCCCAAAGTGGGCATAGGGCATATGGGTTGACAGAACGGTCCCATCGGGCCGCATTCCTGCCCGAACGGCATCGAGGAACTGTTCTTCGGACCAATTGCCGATCCCTGTTTCAGGATCTGGACGAATATTCCGGGCATATGTCTCCACGTCGACACCCGCCTCATCCTGCCCAAATCGGATTGTGCTTCCGGCAAATGTGCTGTCCCGATAGAATGACCCATCCGACAAGTCGCGCGGAGTGTGACAATCCATGCAGGGTGCTGCATGATTGGCGAGGTACTTGCCGTATTCAATTGTGACCCCTTGTGCCGGCGTTGGAATGGGTCCTGTGATCTGTTGTTCCGGTCTCAAAACTCCAAACGTGAAGAGAGCTTTTGCCGTAAACGAAGGCTCATTCTCTTTCACTTCCGTGGAAACCGGCTTCAGACTCCGCAGATAAGCAACAATGGAAAGCGCATCTTCATCTGAAAGTCCCCGGAGGGCTTCGACGGGCATGACCGGAAAAAGAACGGTTCCATCGGGCCTCAATCCCTCACGGAGAGCGCGAACCACTTGACCGTCACTCCATTTCCCGATTCCCGTTTCTTCATCTGGGGTGATGTTGCGTGAGTAGAAAATACCGAAACCCGGCCCGACGTTCCGCAGATCGAAAGCGCGTCCGCCCGTCGGAGCAACCCGAGCATCCATGACCGGACTATGACAACCCCAGCAACCGAATCCATTCTTGAAAAGGTATTCGCCCCTTTCGAGGGTTGCCGGATCATTAGGGGCCTTCATCTCGACTACCGGCCTCTCGTAAACCCGTTTCCAGGAAGAATTTACATAGACCACTAACCCGATAACCACGACGAGGAGGACTGCGAACAACCCGCCCCCGATTCGGAGGGTCCATTTTATCCAAGGTTTCATTATGCCTTCCCTTTTTGATTTTTTAAGTGGCCAATTGTACGCAATCATGCTGTTGCAGTCAAGCCTGAATACGCCGGAATCGTGAACCATATTGACGAAAATTGGCGACGATTGAGGCGGGTATTTTCGGAATGACTGACATTTTCATGCCGCAAGAAAGTACTTGAAAGTCAGTTTTCCAAATTCTATCTTTCCCATGTCATGCTGAAGCGAATCATCTCCATCCTTGTTACACTGCTTGCCGTTGTTCCGACTACCTCCGTGGCAGATGTTTTCAAGCCCGGGTCCCCCTCTCGTGGCACAGGCTCAGGTTTGACTATCCGTTGGGAGACTTCCGACGAGTCGGAAGTCATCAAGTTCGAAGTCTTCAGACGTGAATACCAGTCAGGGGGGATGGGCCCTGCAGAGAAGATTGCGGACATTGTGGCAAAGCGGTTGAGCAGTTCGGTCTACCAGATCGAGGATGCGGGGATTTTCAAGACCGCCGATCGGGTGCTGGAATATGAGGTGCGCGCAGTTGATAGACAAGGTGTCGTCGTCGAAACGGCAAAGATGACAACATGGTTTTCTGCCGGGCTCACTTCAGCAGCCAAGCGAACTTGGGGAAGCATCAAAGCGATGTTTCGTTGATCCGACCGATCATTGTTTCATCTGTCATCGCAAGCGATATGAACAATGTCGCTTTTTTTGTGTACTCCCGGAGAGACATGAAGATAAGGGGAAACAAGACATCGTTCATTCTGGCTTCGCAGTCCCCGCGCAGACGGTTGCTCCTGAAACAAATCGGTCTTAAATTTGTCGTGCGCCCGAGTACGGTGGCAGAGCGTTTTGTTCCGGAAGAAACTCCCTCGCACAATGTGAGGCGGCTCGCGCTTGAGAAGGCCCGCGATGTTGCCGGAAGGGTCAAGCGGGGGACCGTTGTGGGTGCCGATACCGTGGTTGTCTTGGGCAAGCGGATTCTTGGGAAGCCGAAGAGCGCACGCGAGGCGAAAGAGATGCTGTCTGCACTCAGCGGTAAATGGCATTCGGTGTACACGGGATTCGCCCTCGTCGACGCGGCATCGGGCCGCTCACGTTCCGATGTCGTTCGAACAAGGGTCCGGTTCAGGCGCATTTCGAAAGCCGAAGTCACAGGATATGTTGCTTCCGGATCGCCTCTGGATAAGGCGGGGGCGTATGGCATACAGGACGATTACGGCGCAGTCTTCGTTGAGGAGGTGAGAGGCTGCTTCTACAACGTTGTGGGTTTTCCTCTCAGCAAGTTTCTGGTCAGTGTTGCGGATTTTGAAAGGAAGCCCATTGATCGGCTGTTTGATCGATAATTGAACGGATGTTCTTTCCGGAGGGTTGTCATGGCATCAACGATACGAGTACTTGTTGCGAAAGCCGGCCTCGACGGTCACGACCGAGGTGTAAAAGTTGTTGCCGCGGCTTTGAGAGATGCCGGGATGGAGGTGATCTATACCGGATTGCGTAAGACGCCGGAAATGATTGTTGAGGCGGCACTGCAGGAAGACGTCGATGTCGTGGGGATCAGTCTCCTGAGCGGTGCGCACATGACGATCTTCCCGAAGATCCTGAAACTCATGAAGGAAAAGGGATTGGATGATGTTCTGCTGTTTGGCGGGGGAATAATTCCGGAAAGAGACATTGATGAATTGAAGAGAATCGGTGTGGGGGAGATATTCACGCCGGGCGCATCGACAATCGACATTGTGAAATACGTGAAGTCGTGGGCAGGAGGAGACCGGAAGAAAGTCGCTCGCTAGGACATCCGGCAGAAGTGGCAAAAAAAATCCCGCTCGAAAGGCACGAGCGGGATTCTCTTTTCTTGAGAGCCAAGAAGTCAGACTTTTGAGACCTTGACGGCCTGCAAGCCCTTGGGACCTTGTTCAACTTCGAATTGCACATTGTCGCCTTCGTTCAGGGTCTTGTACCCATCGCCAGCGATCGACTTATAGTGCACGAACACGTCTTCACCAGTACTGCGTTTGATGAAGCCGTAGCCCTTGGCGTTGTTGAACCATTTAACTGTACCCTGTTCCATAAGGATACTTCCCTTATTGGTTGAACATGTACACCGGTTCTTTTGTCTCTCGAAGAAAGGCGTCGCCTTCGACACCCATTGTTCAGCTTGGTACTCGGCCTTTGGGCAACCTTGCAGACTCTCCACCCACACTTCCCTGAGGTTGGTACTGCCAAAACAACTCTTGATGAAACAAATTACGGTGCGGTGAATTGCAGGGGAAGTATACAACTCGCCCCAGAAAAAAGCAAGGGGGCCTAGCCTTCGTCAAGCCAAATCCTGAATTCATTGCGGCTTTCCTCGGCCGGACCGGCCTGCTCCGGGGCCGGAGCGACCTTCGCTGAAATAATCGTAATTCCTTTTGGATCAAAGCCAAACAGATCGTCGCCCGAAAAGATGGCCCTGAAATGCTCGGGGGAAAAGAAGGCCTCGAACTTCAGGGCGGCCTCCTCCAGCCTTCCCAGATAGTACGCCGTGTTTTCGTCGGGGAAATTCGGGTCCCATTCTTCAGCCAGCCTGCAATTCTCGGAGACCTTCACATTTGCTGTCGTTCCAGTGACATAATAGGAGATCCGATCGCCGGGTTTGGGATGAAGCCCTGCAAGCCGCGCTACCTCATAAACCGCCGCCGGATTTCTTTTCCCTTCGCCAATTTCCCGTTCGTAGACGGGAAACGGGTCGTGAATGACCTCTGTCCGGCAGAAACTTGTGATGTCCCAGCGATGATTCATGATATCGTGTCGCAGAGTTCCGTACAGTGTGTGAAGAGCTTCGATCTTCTCGTCGAGAAGGCCTGCAATCGCGAGGCGAAGGAAATGGCGGAGGAACGGTTCTATGCTCCGTGATGTGAGGGAGCTTCCCTTGATGATGAGGCCGTCCTTGTCGTCGAAAATCGCATAATTCTTCTTCTTGTAGCTCATCATTTTCGTGAATCGGCCGGCTGTCACCAGATTGATCCCTTCGGGGAGCGTTTGCGAAATCCGTGCGACGAGGGAATCCTCCTGCTCCCTGCCCACCACATTGTCCGGCGGAAGGAAATACACTCCGTCGGTGTCGACTTCAACCACCTGTCCGTTGTAGAGCTCGATGTGGTGGACGATCTCCCGAAGGAGTTCCTGTCCAGCCCTCGTCACCTCGTCCGCCTTCCTGTAGTCGTTGAAGATGCCGCGGGCGTATCCCAGGTATCCGTAGAATGAATTAATGAGGATCTTGAAGGACATCTGGAGGGCATCGAGTCTTCTGCGCTCGGCGGGGTCGGCGCATTTGTTCATCTTGTGCTTTGCGTCGAGACGCATGCCGACCAGTTCGCGCAGAAGACGCCCAAAGACTCCAAGCTCGTCGGTTTTCGGTTGGATGGACCTGCTGAGGATGATGGAAGGATACAGTGATTCCACATCGGCGTGTACGACTCCGCTAAAAACACCCGTCATGAAAATATCTGCGTAGCCGCCCGTGGTTTGTGCCCCTTCTTCCGGCCGCGGGACGGAACTCTTCAGGCGAAGGTATTCCCTGAGCATGAGCGATTCGATCTTGACCGCAGAACCCGTTCTGACGATTGTGCCGTAAGAAAGCGGGACCATTTGGGCCAGATGGAAACTGCTCGGAGAGAGATGTTCACTCACCAACCCGATGGTTGATACATTCACCTTAAGCCCTTCGAGGACCACGCGCGGTTTTTCGGCCCAAAGGGGGGTGATATCCCGAGGTCTGAGAAAAGCCTCTTTCTTTGACGGCAGGCCGAAATGAAGGGCGAGTGAAGCGAGGTCGTACGATTCGAGCGATCGTTTCGAAAAATCATAATACTCAACCTGAAGCATCGTATCGACGAGATGCCGCCCGGCAAGTTCGTAGACGTTTGATTCCCGCTCGAAGTCAGGGGAGGGCGAACGGCTCGAAAGCAGCCTCGGCTCGCTCTCATCTCTTCCGACGGAGCATTCAAGCTCATGCATGGCGCAACGTTGGAGCAGATAGGGAAGGTCATGGGCGAAAAGGTTATGCCCTTCAACGACGTCGGGATCCCGGTCTCGTATGAGCCCGATGAATCGAGCCAACATCTCTTTCTCTTCAAGTTTTCTGCCATCGAGCGTTTCTTCCCAGCCAGTATTGTCCGAAAGTCCAATCGCGAGGATCCGGTCTTCGGTCTTCCTCGCGTCACCTGTCCTGCCTTTCGAGGCGAGTGTGGCAATGCTCAATTGGAGACGGCGGACTTCGCCAAACTCCATTCCCTTGAAGTGGGTGACGCCCGACTGCATGAGGTATTGACCGACGGGGTCGGGCCTGAGGAGCAGGAATTGACCTTCGCTGAAGTTCGTAACGGGTGTGGGGACAGTCTTGTTAAAACGGTCGAGTGATACCCTCACGGCCTCCCACAAATCGTTCCATCGTGTAAAGACCGCAAGATGTTTGTAGTAATTAGTCCCGGTGAGTTCCTTGAGCCAATGCTTTCGGTCGAACCCTTCGAGGAGCTTGCTTTGTGAGAGAAAGAAGAAAGGGAAGAAATCAACGTCGCGGGTTTCTAAACCCGATGCTGTGCGGGCGTAGAGGCGAATCTGCTGATCATTCAACAAATGACATGCGACGATTCGCGTCGAAGAATCGTATCCGGTCAGGAGGGGATCCATACAGGCGGCATCATGACCCGTTAGGCAAGGTCCTCAACGGCAAGTTCCATGCGACGTTGCAGAAACCGTCATTTCTTCTTTTTCCGGCTTGTTGCGATTTCAAGGAAGGGGCGAAGAAGGTCGATCGGGACGGGAAAAATCGTCGTGGAATTATTCTCAGTGGCGATTTCCCTGAGTGTCTGCAAATACCTCAAGGTGAGGGCGCTCGGCTGTTCGCTCAGGATACCTGCGGCATCCGAAAGTCGCTGAGAAGCCTGAAACTCTCCTTCTGCGGCAATAACCTTTGATCGGCGTTCACGTTCCGCCTCGGCTTGCTTGGCCATGGCACGCTGCATCTCCTGCGGAAGGTCGATATGCTTGACTTCGACGTTCGAGATCTTGATTCCCCACGGTTCGGTCTGGTGGTCGATGATCTTTGCGAGCTGGAGGTTGATCTTCTCCCGCTCGGCAAGCAAATCATCCAACTCCGACTGCCCCAGAACGCTTCTCAGCGTTGTTTGTGAGAGCTGTGAAGTGGCGAAGAGGAAGTTCTCGACCTCAACGATCGCTTTTTCAGGCTGCACAACTCTGAAATAGACGACCGCATTGACCTTGAGGGAGACGTTGTCCTTGGTAATGATGTCCTGCGGCGGAACATCCATAACCACCGTTCGCAGACTTACTTTGACCATCTTATCGATCAAAGGAATGAGAAGGATCAGGCCGGGCCCCTTCACGCCGATCAATCTGCCCAGCCGGAAGACAACACCTCGTTCGTACTCCCGAAGGATACGTATGGCGTTGGCAAGGATGATTAGTCCAAAGACAACAAGAATGACGATGAGAGTTGGGAATGCAGGAGACATAGGAATTCCTCGCTATGAAAGACGTTCGACGCGCAACGTGAGATTATGGATCTCCACGACCCGTATCTTTGCTCCTTGTTCGATGAATCCTGAAGCGCTTTCAGCAGTCCAGATTTCTCCATGGACTCGAACTGATCCGGCGGGATTCAAATCTGCCAGAACTTCCCCTGTTTCCCCGATCATCCCTTCGCTTCCGGTTGTTGG
>DATDRF010000201.1:0-17195 GCA_035291905.1 Bacteroidota bacterium | reverse complement strand
CAGCAAGCCCTTACGACGCGAGCTTCTGAAGAAGGGTGCCAGGGGGAATGTCCTGCAGGCGTTCCATGACCTGCCGCAGCAATGGGAGGCATGGGACATAGACGCAAACTATGAGAATAAGAAGGCGGACATCCTGCAGTTCAAGAGCGCCCGCATTCTCGAAAACGGCCCGCTACGCCTTACCCTTGAATCCGTCTGGCGAACCGATCGCTCGCGAATTACCCAGTTCATTCGTTTGTACCATCGTTCACCCCGCGTCGATTTCAAGACCCTCGCACGTTGGTCCGATTCACAGATCCTCCTGAAAGCCGCGTTCCCGGTGAATCTCAATCCCAGCCACGCCACGTACGAGATACCGTTTGGTTCCTTCGAACGATCAGCGAGGCCCAAGACCCCCGAGGACAAGGCGAAATTCGAGGTTCCCGCTCAGCAGTGGGCTGATCTCTCCGAATCAAAATTCGGCGTCAGCCTCCTGAACGACTGCAAGTACGGGCACGACATCAAGGACGGAACCATGCGTCTCACGCTGCTCCGTTCTCCGCGGTATCCCCACCCGGTTGACCCAATCCGGCACGGCGGGGCCCAAGCGACTGACCAGGATGATCACGAGTTCACATACGCACTCTATCCTCATGCAGGCGACTGGCGGAAGGGGGAGACAGTTCGAAGGGCTCGGGAACTCAATAATCCCATTGTTATTCGAGGAAACTCCATCTCGTCGGGAATGCCCTCGCTTCTCACTTCTTTGCCCGCCGCCTTGTGCCTCGACGCCGTGAAGAAAGCCGACGACGGTCCGGAGATCATTGTCCGTTTGCATGAAGCCCACGGTGTTTCAGGCAGGCACCATCTTGATTTCGGGTACGGAATCGATCAGGCGTTTGAATGCGATCTGCTGGAACAGGTGACGCAGAAGCTCAAGCCTTCAAAAGGACGGCTTTCGCTCAGGTTCGGGGCTTTTGAGATTAAGACGTTGAAGCTGAAGTTACGGCCTAAGAAGCGGAAGTAACCCGGTCCATGATTGGATTTCTGAGTCCTATGGACTTGCAGAGACTGCCTGGCGGATGACGAAACTGTAACATCCTACAACGTAGTTCTTCTTTCTTTTTACAAAAGAAAGAAGCAAAGAAAACTCCACGCCGGAATTCCCGCCTGCCTCGATTGGTTCGCCGGGGCGGGCAGGTAAGTCCCACAACGTAAACCCTCCAACGCTCAAGCCGTATTTCACTCCTGCAACCAGACTACAAACTCGACAATTTCGTGATGTCGTCGTGAAATAAACGCACGTTATGGCATCACCCCACATCCCCGAAATTCCGTCGGCTTGGTTACTGTGAACCTTCATCCTCCTTCAAGGAGGATTGCGATTCGATTGTGGGCTTATAGCCCTGGGATTTATCCCTGCGCGTGGCTAAGGGATTCACCGCGCGAGTATGCTCTTGGCAACAAACAGAACATTTGCGGGGCGTTCGGCGAGTCTTCTGACATACCAGGGGAACCAGAAGCTCCCGTACGAGATGAGACTTCGGACACGGTATCCCTCCTCGGCGAGCTTTCTTTGCAGGTCTGTTTTTATTCCGTACAGCAGCTGAAACTCAAATTCATCCTTCCCCAATCCCTGCCGCTGCGCCTCCCACTGAAGCCTGCTGATGAGCACAGGATCATGGGTGGCAATCCCAAACAGGACTCCCTTCCGGGCATGTTCGAGTATGAGTTTTGAAAGCGAAAAAAAGTTTGCGTCCACATCGGCTTTCTTTGGAAACGCGACGGTAGCGGGTTCTGCGTAGGCGCCCTTCACCAGGCGGATGGAAGGTTTCAGTGGCAGGAGATCCTCGATGTCCTTTTGAGTGCGATACAAATAGGCCTGAAGACAAACTCCAACGTTGGAGAACGAAGATCGAATTCGCCGATAGATCCCGAGAGTCCGATCCACGTATCCGCTCTGTTCCATGTCAATCCAGACCCGATTCTTCTGCCGTTCCGCCTCCTCAACAACCTGAACAAGATTCTCGTAGCAGACATCTTCGCTGAGCTCCAGCCCCAGTTGAGTCAATTTCACCGAGACATAGGTATCTAGTCTCTCTTTTTTGATCTCCCTTAGTGAATCCGAATAATGCCCCGCGACGGCACGAGCTTCTTCCCTGTCGGCAATGTTCTCTCCCAATCTTGTAAAGATCGTGTTGATCGTCTTCTCCTGGAGTTCCTTCGCAGCTCTGACCGCATCGGAAAGCTCCTCACCCGGCATAAATCGGGTCACCGCCCGGCGCACAAACTTGTAGCGCGGAAGAGTTGCTCTCAGCTTTCGGTTTTCTGAGATCCATAGAAGGGCATTTCTGGCCAGACTCATTCTCTCTCCTAATACACTCCTTTGAGCATTCCGCCGTCCACCTGCAGACTTGCGCCCGTGATGTACGACGCCGCAGGCGAAAGAAGAAACACCGCAGCACGGGCGAACTCATCCGCTGTTCCATATCGGCCAAGCGGGATATTCGCTATCATCGCATTTCTCTGTTCTTCGACGGTGACCTGCTTTTTCTTCGCATTCGCGGTATCGAGCTCTGTAAGCCTGTCTGTTTGAATGCGCCCAGGTATAAGGTTGTTGAACCTGATCCCGTCTTTGGCAAATTCCCTTGCCAGTGTTTTCGCCAGGGCAGCAACCGGTGCCCGCGCGACATTTGAAAGGGTCAGGTTGTCGATCGGCTCCTTCACCGATGAAGAGGTCGAATACAACACGCTTCCCCCGCCACGCTGCTTCATCTCCGGCACCACCGCTTTGGTAATGCGTACCGCGCTCAGGAACAGAAGCTCGATCGCGTCCTTCCATGCCTTATCATCAAAGTTCATGAAACCGCCGGCCGGCGGTCCGCCTGTGTTCGAAAAGAGAAGATCAACCCCGCCAAATTCCCTCACCGTATCATCTTTCCAGCGCTCGATTGCTTCGGCCGAGCGCACGTCGGCGGTACAGGCAAAAACGTCTGACTTGGTTGTGCTTTGAATTGCAGCTTTCGCCGATTGGATTGATGCCGTATCCCGGGATGAAAGCGAAACGAGGGCCCCCTCAGCCGCAAGGGCTTTTGCCACTGCAAAACCCAGGCCTTTGCTCGCCCCCGATACCATGGCTACTTTGTTCTTCAATCCAAGGTCCATCTGATCTCTTTCAAGTTGGTTTGAGCCCACCTCATCATTGAATCAAGCGTCTTAAGTGTCGAATCTTCCATGCGTGCACCAGGAGCCCTGGTCACCGCTGAAATCGGTACGCCCCTTCGCCGAATCATCTCTTTGCGGACGGCCATGCCAATCCCCTCCTGAAACTCGAACCGCATCAGGGCGACCGTCCTGTAGAAGAAATCCGCGGCTTCATCCTTCTTCCCGTCGTGGAAGAGACCTACAACCTTCACCAGAATCTCGGGAATCGCAAACCCGGTCATGGCTCCGACACCGCCGGCCATAAGCTCTTCAAACAGATATGTTCCACCAAGTCCGCCCACGATCTCGATCGGGCGTCCATCCATTTGCTCAAGGACGCGCGAGATCTTGAGAGGAGTCGGCGGATCTTCGAGCTTGATTCCCTTGACCGACGGAATCTCTTTTGCGATTCGGGCAAGGAGTGCCGGCTCCATCGTGAATCCCGATACAGGGGGATAATCCTGGAGAATGATCGTTGCGTCCGAGGAATCTGCAACAGTCCGAAAATGATTCAGAACAGCCGCTGAATTCAACTTCGGCAATCTTGGCGGGCTTATCATGACCGCAGCTGCGCCTATCTTCCGCGCCGCCTTCGTCAGATCCAGGCACGTTTGAAGCCCCTCCGCCGAAGCCCCGACCACGACCGGTACTTTGCCGTTCACGTGCTTCATGATCGTTTCGAGAACCAGAATGCGATCCTTCTCCCCCATCCGGGCCGCCTCGCTTGTGACCCCTAACGCGGTAATCCCGTTTACTCCCGCCCCAAGATATAGATCGATGACCTTCTTCAGCCCGGGAACATCGACAGTTTCGTCGGAGAGGAATGGTGTAGGAAGAACAGAGAAGACGCCTTTGAGCATGAGGGAAGATTCAGGATGTGTGTGTGGTGGGAAAATATCAGGGAAAGATTGAAGATGCCAGAAGAATCTTGCGGAATGGTGAAGGGAGCGGTCAGCTTTCAGCAGTCAGCTTGTAGGAAGGCAACTACGGGACATAGTATCTGACAGCCGATGGCTGAAAGCTACAGATATCTCATTTCTTTCTAACATATGTCAAATCGTATTCCACGCTCCAGGTCTTTCCTTCGTCCGAAGTCCGCTGGGAGGATTGACGCACGGTATCCGGCGCAACGTTGAAGAACGTCAGTCTCCTCTTGTACGGATTCCCTTCTTTGTCTTTCTCGTTCGACCAGAAGACCATATTCTTCCCCTCTAATTGCCCGGTGAACTCTATCTTGCCACCGGAGGCATCCACCCATGTTTGCCGCCATTTCCCTGTGCCGGGATCGACGAAATTGAAGCTCTTGCCGGTGTATCCAGATCGCCCGGTCCAGTTTTCGAAAATGACGCAGCCGTCCAGGATATTCTGAATACTGCTGCTGCCGGCGGGTTGTCCCTGTACGTTGACGACATCCCACTCCCCAACCCAAAAATCAAATTGCCGATGGACAGGATCGTCAACGCAGGGTGTTTTCCCGGCTGTCGGAGCTGTCTGCGCCAGAAGCGGAATTACTCCCGCCAGGAGCGCGGCAATCATTAAACGGGCGCTTCTCATGGTCTCTCCTTGGTCGATTTCGAGTTCTATTCTCTAACGAGGGAGAATGCGGTAAAGTTTCGCAGGAATGTTGCAGAGGGACGAAGAACACAGGCGGTGGGACGAATTGTCTGCGAGCGACGGACCAGCCTCTGAAGAAGTCCGACTTCTGCGTCAGGTTCACCGGAGTCGAAGTCGGACGTCTGTCGATTAGTCCTCTTTCCACTCGCTCATGATAATACCGAGAGCCATGGAAAGGAGTCTCGCGTCGCTCTTGTCTGCACGCGATGGGATAAGGATCGGGATGCGTGCTCCGATAATGACATGGGCAAGACGAAGATTCGCGAAATAGGTAGTGCTTTTGGCAAGACTGTTCGCAGACTCGATGTTTGCGGCAACCAGGATCTCAGCCCGACCGGCCACTTCAGAGCGGATCCGCTTCTCCGCTGCCGCCTCGAGGGAAATGGCGTTGTCCAGCGCCAACGGACCGTCGACAACACATCCCTTGATCTGCCCGCGTTCGTTCATTTTGGAAAGCGCCGCCGCGTCGATCGTCGATTCAAGCTTCGGAACAACGAATTCCGTAGCCGAAAGGATCGCCACCTTCGGGTTGGCATTGCCGAGGGCATGGGCCACCTGGACCGCGTTTCTGATCAGCTCCACTTTATTCATCAGATCGGGAAGCAGCGTCATTCCGCCATCAGTAATCATGATGAGTTTGTTCTGCACCCTCTGGGGATGCTCCAGGACAAAAATATCGCTCAACAATCGATCCATTTTGAGACCGCTTTCGGGCTGAAGGACACTGCTCATGAACGAACCGGTATCGATTCCCCCTTTCATCAGGATGTCGACCTTGTTCTCGCGGGCAAGGCCCATGGAGGCTTTCAGAGACTGATGAGGATCGACCGCGTCGATGATCTCTACCGCCGTCCCGGTTCCGACATCTGCCAATCCCTCCTCAATGGCCTTCCGATTTCCGACCAGGGTGAACCGCGGGTGAAAATGCTTTTCAGCATCGACGACGGCCTCAAATGTCTCTCTGTTGTTCGGATTCACAACCGCAATCCGCTTCGGCGGCAACGATCTTGCCCGGTCCATCAAATTGTCAAAATCTGAGATTACGGTTTTCATGCGTTTCCTTTAGTATTCTTTCGCCTGCTCTTCGCCTGTCAGGACGCGGGAAGCGCCCTGCGCCAGGGCCAGCAGTTCATGTTCTCCAGGATAGACGAGAACCCGACCGAGAAATTTCACCCGGTCGGTTATCCATCCGGTCAACATTGTCGAGCTCGCCAGGCCTCCGGTGAGGACAACCGCATCAAGCGATCCCGAGAGGACGGCAGCCATGGCGCCGACCTCTTTGGCAATCTGGTAAGCCATCGCTTCGAGAACTTCCGCAGCTTTCGGATTCCCGGCGAGGATCTTTGCTTCAATCTCTTCAGCCGACTTCGTTCCCAGGTACGCCACAAGGCCACCCTTTCCCATAACCATGGCCCTCATACTCTTTTCCGTCGCCTGACCGGAAAATGCCAGTGTAATGACCGCCTGCAGGGGAAGTCCGCCCGTGCGCTCCGGTGAGAAGGGGCCATCGCTCGATGCATCATTGACATCGACGATCTTTCCGTTCCGAACCGGTGCAACTGAAATACCCCCTCCGAGATGACCAACGATGAATGACGAAGAATGATACGCACGACCCAACTCCCCGGCAGCACGGCGGGCGGCGGCGTGAATGTTCAGCGCATGGGAGAGGCTTTTGCGTTCAATCGAAGGATGTCCGGAATAACGAGCAAGCGGTTCCAACTCGTCTGTGGAAACCGGATCGACGATGAAAGCCGAACAGCCGTATTCCCGGGCCAGGTCGTATGCAAGGGCACAGCCAAGGTTGGAAGCATGTTCTCCCTGCAGATTCTTTCTCGCGTCTTCAACCATTCGGTTGTTGACGTGGTACGTTCCGCTTTCCACAGGCCTCAACAATCCGCCAATGGCAGCAACAGCAGCCGGGCGAACCGCGGCGCCCGCGAACCAGGATTGCAGGGTCGCAAGACGCTCCCCATAATCGTCCCAAACACGGCGCAGCCCATTTCCGCTGCCCGGCGCGTGACGAAGGACCTCCTTTTTCATTTCGCGATCACCCTCAAATACAGCAAGCTTTGTCGAGGTCGAGCCCGGATTGAGGACAAAGATGATGTGATTGTCAGAAGAAGGCATTGAAACAGCTCGAGGGATCAGTGCATCTGATTATCGGGCGATGATGAGTTTCTTCGATTCACGATACGTGCCTGCATCAAGTTCATACACATACGTGCCACTCGCGAGGTCGTCGACATAGAACCGGGCATGATGCTGCCCGGCCGGGAGCTCGCGATCAATCAGAGTCCCACAATTCCGCCCAAGCAGATCATACACCTTGAGCCGCACGCGCGCCCGATGGGCCAGGGTAAACGGAATCGTCGTGGAAGGATTGAACGGGTTGGGATAATTGTTGCCGAGTTCAAAAGCCCGGATCAGGGCAACAGGCTCCTCTTCAACTCTCACGACATCGTCAATAAGCGCGGTCCATACGCTCAGTTTCGATGTGTCAAGGCGCATCCAAATGGGATAAACCTTTCCGTTGCCTGCTGCGACATTCATGTAATCGCCAAAAAAAATCGACGATCTGGGAACGAAGGGGACCTGACTCACCTGAAAATCGTTCCAGGTTTCTCCGCCGTCTGTCGAGCGCGCGACAAAAACGTCCGTTGTGCTGTCGCCTGCCGGATAATTGCGACGATCATAGAATGCAGCATAGAGATTTCCGTTGGATTGATCGACCGCAATCCAGGGGAAGAACTGATGTGCGGCACCTCCATCTGCGTTCACTTTGATCGGGGAACTCCAGGTCGTTCCCTGATTGGTCGATTTCGCCAGGAAGACGTCCGTATTATCGGACCCGTTCCTCTGATCGGACCACAAGACGTAGACCGTTCCCCGATACGGAGATGTGCTGACATCGCAGGCGGTAACGGGAAGCCCGTTCGCACGGAAGATGCCGGGGATGCCAAAATCCCAGCCGCCGGGCTGCGAAGAAACGAAGATATCGGTTCCAAACGTTACCCCGCCGTCATATGACCGGTCAAACATGATCCCCAGAGGTCCGGACCAGGCCATGTATACTTCGCCATCGGGGCCGATTGCCGGGACCGCGCCTTCAACGGTGTTATCCTGGTCGATACAATCTCCCCCGGTGTCGCTGATCCTGATTGGGCCCAACCACGTCGACCCGCCATCAGTTGACGGAGAGACGAGGATCCTGGTACTGTCGGTGGTCACCGCACTGCCGTATGTGTCGAATTCCGTCCAAGCCATGTAAATGTTGTTACGGTAAGGCGAATTCGTCATGTCGGCAGCAAGCCATTCCTTGTCCTGATCTTTCGGGGCATTGAGGCCTGCGGAGGTCGAATCAAACCACGTAATGCCTCCGTTCGAGGATCTGTGGACGGTAATCCTGTCAAGCCAGTCACCCCCCGGCACCCTGTTCGTCATATCGGCAAGGTGCCCGTAGTATGCCCGCCCGTTCGCATCGAAAACTACGCAGGGATCTCCGTAGGTTCCCGGAGGAAGCTGATTTTGTATCCAGTTCCATCCGCCATCGGTGCTGTAATAAACAAACCGCAGATTCGCGCCCGCAACAAGGTTCAGCGAATCGGTGGGATTGATCGCAATCGTTACTTCTTCGGGCGAGGTGGACAAAAGGCTGCTCACGCGGACATTCGTGTATTGTGCGGATGCAACCGATGTAAGAATGAGGAGAATAACAGATCCCGCAATAATTCTCACGACTATGTTCCCGTATTGAACGATGGCAAACTAACGAAATAGTGGCGGGATGTCAATCAGGGATGCAGATTTCGCTGATTGAAGCAGATTACACGGATGCAATTCTTCAAATGATCGTCGCGATCGCACCATAGAGAACAGAAGAGGCAACCGAGATCCTCCCTCTCCTCCGCTCCCCTGCGCCTCTGCCCCCGCAAGGATGCAGAATCAGAACCTGACCGAGATCGAGAAACCGTTCGAGTGAGGAATCACAATCCACCTGCTTTCGGAGCGGTCGCGTGATCGGGAGAGCTCAGAAGGATTGTTGGACATAACCTGTTGCGCACAGAGATATCCGATGAGTCCTCCTGCAAAAACATCCGAAGGCCAATGTCGATCGAGCACGACCCTGGAGACCCCAACGAACCCCGCAATGCCGTAACTGAGTACCGGAACAAGGGGGGTCTCAGAGTATTGCTCGGCAAACACGGTGGCAATCGAAAAAGCTGTCTGGGTGTGTCCTGAGGGAAAAGAGTCGAATTTTGAAAAATGTTCCGGGAAGCTTGACCCAAAAGGGCCTGTCCATTTCCCGCCGGATCGGGTTTTCACAGAAGGCCTTTCCCTCCCTGCAAGTGCTTTGAGAACCTGAGTCCAGATTCCTGAAGCGACGAACGCCTCTGCCGCCAGATACGAGGTCTCAAGTGCCTTGTCATCCCTTGAGACAAACCCATACGCAGTGAATCCAGCGAGGAGGGCAATTCCGGAGGTTGCCCCAAATGAGGTGACAACATGGGCGGCGTCCTCGGTTCCGGAGCCTCTGAGAGAGACCGGATCAACCGCGTCATGGAGCGATTGATCGGAGAGCAAAAGACCGCCAAACGACGCCGCACCTGCGATCACCCACGGAGCGTCCTCCGACGAAATCGTGAACGGCGCCTTTGTCTGGATCCAGAGATCTTTCAGTCCGCGTGCGATGGGATTGAAAGAATCGGAAGAGTCAGGGGCTCCCCGTTGAGCGAAGGCCGGACTACAGATGAAAAGAGCGGTGAGTACTGCGGGGAGGAGTCTTCGACACGCCGCCCTGCATTGAATTGCGATTGTCGTTCCCCGGAAGGGTTGCAATGGGCTAAAAAAAAGTGGCGAGCAGTATTGGGGGGAACACCGCTCGCCTGGATCCCCACGGTCTGGGGGGAGACCAGTGGAGATACGTTCAAATTCTTTCAGAAAGCCGGGTCGGGAGAGTTTCACGAGCCGGATATCGGTTCTCGTTGATCAGTTGGGTGGATTCTTTAGCCGACGGGTTTCCACTTTCCCTACCCAAGTGGATGTTCCAACATGCACAATCTTTTTGATAGATGCAACAGTGTTTGTTTGCCCACAGCAGTTCGATATTCAACAACCGGCGTTCGATATTCAATATTGCGTATCAAAACACGAGGGAAATATTGAATGGCGAACATAAAAGGGCCTGAGGCTATTGCAGAATCGACGTCTGTCCCGACAAGAGCTTCCACCCATCAACGCGCCTCACAGCGAGGCCCGTCTCAATGAGTCTGACGGTCGTAACGTTCCCCGAAGTGTCCACGGATCTCGATGTGATATTCCCTGTGAATGTAGCCAAGGATCCTGAATGAGGAATGATGCGGAGAGAGTCCCAGACATTGTCGACACTGCGCAACAGCGCTGCGTTCTTTCTAATGATCACAGCCACTGAGTCATACGAAAGCGGAGAATTGTACCCGGGAGGAACCCAGAAGAAATCTTCGGAGCTGTCGAGATAGGCGAATTCGGCCAACAACCCGTTCGTACGAACGTCATCATCGTATTGATGAAGCATTGCGCGCACGTCAGCAATAACACGGCCTCTTTCTACTTCGGTGAGTTCAGTCGGGTCCGCGCAGGAGGCGGAAAAAAGAAGGATCGTTACGAACGAAAGATATCTCATAAGCCGTGCGAAATTCGACATTGGATGTTCGATATTGTTTTTCGTTGGTCCAAAAGAAATATCGAATGTCGAACAATCAAATATCGAATGGAGAAGTGGATAACTCTACCCTTCGTTCTCCACCCTCATCGCCTCAAGGACCCTCGGCGCCTTCCATCCGCCCCTGGTGAAATCGGGAAACTTCTGTGGTTCGCCGTCATTCCTTATCGATTTGCCGCTCAATTCCGTCACCGCGCTGATGGCCGCTGCATCGTAGACATCCATATCAGGGACCAATCCCTTTCGAAGCGTTTGTATGAGGCGATAGTCCTCGATAAAATCCATTCCACCGTGCCCCGCACCCTTGCTTTTCTCTTCAAGGTCGGCCCAGATCGGGTGGTTGTGTTCCTGCAGATACGCGTCAAGGGGATCCCAACGGTGGGGCTCGCTCTTTCCCTCGATATAGATTTTTGCCTCGGGATATTTCCTTACTATTCCTTTTGTTCCCTGTACCAGAATATCGCGGCTGTATGGTCTTGGAGAGTTCGTGTCATGCTTCACGATGATTGTCTCTCCGTTCTTTGTGCGAATCAGGGTTGTGACGATATCGCTCAGTCTATACGTCTCTTTTGCCTGCTCACTCCCGGCACCGAATTGTTCCAGTGCATACAGATGAAGTCCCCTTGTCTTTGTCCCCGCCGATACCAGATAGTCAAAACCGTTGCCGCGATTGATGTCGAAACATTGGGCAATTGGGCCGAGTCCGTGTGTCGGGTAGAGGTCGCCGTTGCTCGTCATCGAGTGTGCCCGCCTCCATGCTCCCTCCCCCTGCACGTCGAACTTTACCCCCCGAAGATCGTGGAGATATCCGCATTCTGCGTGAAGTAGTTCCCCGAATAGCCCCTTCTTCACCATGTTGAGGATCATCATCTCGACTTTATCGTAGTTGCAGTTCTCCATCATAATGCAGTGACGGCGGGTATTCTCCGAGGTATCGACGAGTTTCCAGCAATCTTCAATTCTTGTTGCCGCGGGTACCTCCATCGCGGTATGTTTCCCCGACTCCATGGCCGCAAGCGAAACAGGAACGTGCCACTCCCATGGCGTCGAATTGAACACAAGTTCAATATCATCACGATCGCACAGCCGTTCGAAATCTCTGGGACCGCGGCTGTATCCTTCAGGCTTTTTCTGGCCGGCATCTTCCACCATTTTCTGGGCCCTCGCGACACGCTCTTCGATAATGTCGCAAACGGCCTTCACCTCCACACCGGGAATCTTCAGGAAATTCTCCACGTGAGAGGTCCCCTGTCCCCCCACCCCGACAAATCCAATCCGAACCACATCCATGGGAGGCGCTTTGTAGCCGATCATCGTCTTATTCGCGGCGATGGCTTGTTCCGGAGACGACATCAGGCGTCCGGCCAGAATGGTGCCGACACCGGCGGTCCCCAGTTTCAGAAAGTCACGCCGGTCGAGAGTTTTAATCGTTGACATGGGTTACTCCGAGTTCGTCGCTTCGTTTCAGGTTTCAAGGCTCAGGTCCCGCCCAACAACGGCGGGATCCTCAATTTGGCCTCTGCTCACGTTCCGTTCGCAGGCCAAATTGGGATTTCAGGTTGCGAGTCCTGAGCAATGCGTCAGAGCCTCTTACGTACCGAACCGTTGTTCGGCTCGGGCCCTCGCCTTTGCTGCCTCCTCTTCTCTGTTGCGAGGGGGGGCCTGGGTTTCGAGAGAATCGACAAGCCGCCGGGCGACTCGTGTCACGTCCCGAACAGCCCGATCGAATGCACGCTCATTGACCTTAGACGGCTTTGCAAATCCGCTGATCTTGCGGACAAATTGGATTGCAGCGGCCTGAACTTCTTCGTCGGTTGCCGGCGGCTCAAAATTGAACAGGGGTCGAATGTTTCGGCACATATAGTATAGTTCCGAGTTACGGGTTACGGGTTTCAGGTCCCGCCAAACAGCGGCGGGATCCTCAATTTGGCATCTACTCGCTTGGAATCGTTCGTAGGCCAAATTGGGATTTCAGGCTTCAGGTTTCAGGTTTGGACTTCAGGCGTTGGACCGGGACTTTATGAGTCCGGCGGCGGCTCATAACTGACCCACAACGCGTGAACATCCACACTCGAGGGGGTGACAAGAAAAGTGATGTTAATGTACGCTTCGTTGGGAATCGACCAGATCTGGTAGAATTTCTGAAGGGATACCGTTGATCCCGCGGCCAGCATCAGCCTGTCTCCCGATTTCCCCCCCGCGGTCCAGCTTTGGTACATCGTGTAATCCTGGTTGCGACGGAATCTCATTTCGGTGTAAATGAAAACATCGTAAGGAATAGGGCCTGCGCGCTTCTCCGACTGAGCTGAATCGGTTGCAGGAGTGACAAAAAACCAAAGCGTCCCCAGAACATCCACATTTCGATACTGCTGAACCCCCACCGTAAGATCGATGACATCCGTGAAACCCACGCTATCGGGACTCTCAGGGATCGTCACCCGGGCGTCAGAAGCGACGGGCGGGTTCGTTTCGTCCTGACAGGCGATCGCTACGACACTGACAGCCGCCAAGAACCACCTTAAGGAGTTTCTCACGGTCCCCTCTTGTGCCAGAAAATCACGCCACAACGACATCAAAATAGAAAACCCCTCTGGGAAAATCAACCCGGAATCACTGGATCACTGCGATCTTCCAGCGATATTCCTCTTCTTTCAGTCTTGCAACAACGAAATGGATCCCCGATCGAAGCCTCGTTCTAAGGTCGGAAGACGGAACGGAAACAGAATAGACACCGAATGACTCCACGACGCGATAGTCCCTCGCCAGGACCAGATCCAGCGAGGAGGTGAGTATGAACACTGCGGCCACCGCCTGGGTAGTGGGACGGACAGGAAGGATCAGCGGTCCGTCGCCGCTGAGCCGTAACGGATTCGGTGATGCAGGCAGGCCTGCTGTCGTCACGGTTATCCGGGAACCATCGGGAATACGAACATTCGGACTGAGGACGGTTGATCCGTTGATTGTGACCCTTACCCCGACATGGTATGTTTGATACGGGCACAGCAGGCAACATCCCGGTTCGTTCTTTGCCTTGTTGCCGTCGGGACGAATTTCTGAGAGGCCCATCCCTACCGCCCAACCGTATGCGAAACCGAACCCGCGGCAGAAATCCGTGCCCCATTCATAAAGATACGCGTTCGAAGGTGAAACAAGGTCTCCGTTCCCGTCATAGATATCCGCGAACAGCTGAAGGCTCCATTCCGTAGGATGGTCGCAGCTCGGATAGCACGTCGTGTCGATCGCTCCAAAACGGACCTTCGCGGTAAAAGGGCCGGTTTGGGCAAACGAGCTCTGCGCATGAACAATCAGAGCAACAAACAACGCACTATGCAAGATCCGATAAGAGATCATCTTTCACTGGCACAAAAAGAGATCTCCGTTCGCCTGAGTTTCCTGAACGAACGGAGATCGTGCGTATCATTCCACTCCGGATGAATCAGCGTCGTCCCCGGGATGGGGCGAACAGCTCTTCTTGAAACGGTTTCTCCAGAAGGTATCGGTAATAGAATCTCAAACCTTCGTTCCTTGAGTGAACGGCCTTTGCCCCACCCCAGCCATGACGGCCGCCGGGATAAATCATGAGCTCGAAATGCTTCCCCGTCTCCTCCAGTTTGTCGACCAGCTGAATACTGTTCTGCATGTGCACATTGTCGTCCATATTTCCGTGGACAATGCGCAGGAGGCCCTTGTATTTGTCCGCGTGCGTCATCACAGAACCTGCCTTATACCCCTCGGGATTCTCTGCCGGAGTATCCATGTACCGCTCCGTGTAGTGCGTGTCGTACAGTTGCCAATCGGTGACGGATGAACCTGCGATACCGTGCGTGAAGTAGTCAGCTCCGGCCGTAAGCGCCATGCACGTCATGTACCCCCCGTAACTGCCGCCGGTGATGCAAACTTTTGAGGCATCAACGAATGGCTTTGTCCTCAGCCACTTCACACATTCGGCATAATCATTCATTTCCCACTTTCCGAGATTCCGGTGCATGAGCGCAACACCTTCCTTCCCGAAATGCCCCGAAGCACGGTGATCGAATGAAATCTGAATCACTCCCTCTTGAGCCAGCCATTGGCTGCTTGTCCCGCGCCAGGTATCGAACACCGTCCCGGCAGCCGGTCCGCCGTAGATACTGACGAGAACCGGATACTTCCTGGCTGGATCGAAGTTCGTCGGCAACACCCACGCGGCCGGCAGATCGTAACCGTCGGATGTACGGATCGTGAACATTTCCACTTTTGCCAAATCGTAATTGCCGAACTCCTTCCCCTTGTTGTCTCCCAGCTCCCGTACGAGTTTGCCTTTATTCGTATAGAGCCCCATTCTTGAGGGTGTTAAAACGTTGGAGTACGTCGTGACAAAATAGCTTCCTTTGGGCGAGAGCCGTGCAGAATGCGAAAAAGGACCGAACGTGAGTCTCGTTAATCCTTTCCCATTCAATCCCACCTTGTACAGATCCGTTCTGGTCGATGCCTCCTTCCGTGCGGTGAAGTAGATCAGATCGTCATCCTCATCGACGTACGTAATAGCGGAGACCTGCCATTTCCCTTTCGTCAACTGGGATTTCAGATTTCCCTTCATATCATGATGATAGATATGCATCCATCCGTCCTTGTCCGTCTTGATGATGTAGCCCTTGTTCCCCTCCAGAAACTTGATCTCCTCCAGCCAATCAACCCATGACGGTTGGTTTTCGGAATAGACCTGCGCCTTCTTTCCTGTCTGCAGATCCACAGCGTAGACGCGGAGATTGTCCTGTCCTCTATTCATCCACTGGACCCAAAGCTGCTTGCCGTCGGGTGTCCAGAAGGGTGTCCCGAAGTACTGGTCATCTTTCTCATTGAAATCGACCCATGATGTTTTGCCGTCATCGACGGAGACTATTCCTACGCGAACCTCGGGATTCGCGTCTCCGGCCTTCGGATAGCGCTGGTTCTCAAGGATCCCATGCTGTCCTTCGGAGCTGTAGATCGGAAACACGGGGACCTTGTTCTCGTCGAACCGGTAGAACGCGATCTTCCTGCTGTCGGGCGACCACCAGAATGCCCGATAGCGCGAGCCGCGGCCCAGAATTTCTTCAAAATACACCCACGCAGCCCAGCCGCTGTAGACAGCCTCGCCGCCGTCAGAGGTATAGCGGGACTCCTTGCCCGAAACCGCATCGATGGCATAGAGGTCGTTGTTGCGCGTGAAGGCAACGTACTTGCCGTCCGGCGAAAGTGTCGGATTCTTCTCTTCGTCCTTTGATTCCGTCAGCCGCTTGAATTGTTTCGCCTCTGTGTCAAGGTAGTAGAGATCGTTCTCCTTCACGTACACCGCTCTTGTATTCACCTCGTTTGTCGATGCAGGATTTGCGAGGTTCCATCCCTCTCCGGCAACATCCTGGTATTGCTCAAAGCCCTTGTATTCCGTCTCTTTCCCCGTTATTGCATCAACGGATATCGTGGAAGGCCTTGGCTGACCTTCGACGCGTTTCGAAACAAGGTAATGGGAATCATCGAGCCAGCGCACGACACTCGGAAGTGGTTCAAGAACACGCGGTTCGGCATTCCGGTAGAGCTGATCTGCAGTCATCAATTTCTTTTGCTGCGCATGAACCGCGAAAGCCGAGGCGAGGACCAATGAAACAAACAGAACGATGCGGGATGATCTCATGGCACTTCCTTCGATAATGAGGAGAATGGGTATCGTGTAATGCAGACGAGCTGCTGAAATCTAGCAGATGCTCTAAAGGGAATCAAGAGAAACAAACGGGGTGAGGAGGCCGAGGGCCGGGCTTACTTCGTGGCCGATTTTTCCTTCATACGCTGAGAGATCTCTGGATAGTGCTTTTCAAGGCAATCGGGGCAAATGCCATGCGAGAATTCCGCTTGAGAATGATCCGAGATATACCGCTCCATCATTGTCCATCGGCCGTCCTCGCTTTTGATCTTCTTGCAATGGCTGCAGATAGGCAGCAAACCCTCAAGCTGCTGAACCTCCCTCTTGAGCTCACGTGTTTGTGATGCGACGCGATCCGCCAGCACCGCGATAAGAGTGAAAACAATAATCCTGTTCACGGCGCTGACCATTGAATCAATCAGCGTACCGGGCGAATCCCACACGGTAGAAAAATAGAATCGTATCAGCGGGAGGGTCACTGCAAACGCGATTCCCCAGGATTTTCCTCCATACCATGCAGCGAAGAGGACGGGAAGAAGAAAGAAGACAGGAAACTGAACAAAGGAGCCGACAAAATAATCGACCGCAAGAATGATCCCTGCTCCAAGGATGGAAACGACGGGAACTACCCAGGGATATCTGTCAAAGTTCATGGCATTCATTATAAGGAAGAAAGAACAGAGATAAAACTCTTGGTAGTGTCTCAATTTCAAATATAGACTACAACGCAGAGTCGCAAAGGACGCAGACCTGCCTGCCGAAGTGAACACTCATCGGGAATTTAGACTTGGGATCGTCGGCACGCAGGCAGGTCTCTGCGTTAGAAACTACAACCAAATTGAGACACTACCATACTCTTAGTGGAATGAGAATCGTGCCCGGCAGAGACAACGGTCAGCGCTTTGCCTGCCTCATGCGCTTCGCCAACACGGCAATGCGCCGGCCAAGCATTTTCCCTTTCTGCATGAATTCAGGGCGAATTGTCTCATTCTGGGTATCAAAAGGCGATTCCGCCGTTATTGCGGATGCGCCAAACGG
>DATDRF010000200.1:0-1704 GCA_035291905.1 Bacteroidota bacterium | reverse complement strand
CGTAATCACCAAGCTCTTTCAATAGCTCCGCTCGAGAAACCTCTTTCTCTACCACTTCGGCCATCTGCTTTAGCAGCGAACGTGCGACGGGGGAATAGCCCAGAGGCTCGATGTTCAGGATACGGATCTTCTTCGTGTTGTCGGTGAGAGTCATAAAGCTCGCTTTCTGTCTTGGTTGCCTTTCCAGTCAGACCAGATCTGCCTCAGAAAACACCGCATCTGCCGGCCCCCTGCGTTTGAGTCGTCGATCAATCACTATTGGAAGCAGAGGAACAGGTGAGAAGGCCACAGAATTTTTGGAGCAACGATGCAAGTTTCTCCTAGCCTTCGTTAATATAGTGCAGGCGCTTCTGGACATACGGAGTTAATTTCGCTAGCGCCGCGGCAATTTTGTCCGAGACGTAGCCGTCTCCGTACAAATCACTCGGCGAGTACCGTCCATTCGATATCTGCACATTGATCGCTGCAATTATCTGAGATGCCACTGGCTCGACCGGCATGACATGCGGTGCTTTCTCTCTCCCCTCCTGGCGCCTGCCGACTAAAACCACCGGGGTGCCAAAATAGCTGGCGTCCCGCACAAAACTGCTGGAATTTCCCACAGCGCAAGCCGCCTTTGCCAATACCCTTAAAAAATCCTCAGGTTGGAGGTTGGTCAGAAAACGAAGCCACGTCGGCTTTTCCCGGTCACGAAACATGCGAATTGTTTTACTGATGTGATCTGCGCCCGCATCAATATTCGGCCAAAGGAGGATCGTTTGTATTTGCACATTTCCCAACGCAAGAAGTAATTCTTCCATTTGTTTCCGTTCGCCACCGTATTCGGTCGTGGTGGGGTGAAACACCACGAGGATGAATGGTCGTGAAACGTCGATTGTCGCCCCACTTCCTCTTTTATTGATCATCTCGGGCAAGATCGTTCCATCCAGTTGCCGCGCAATGTCGCTGCTCGGGCATCCAATACTCAGGATGTTGTCCGGATTCTCACCCATCCTGTTGAGATAGTTCGCCGACCGGTGGGTACTCGGAAAGTGAAAATGTGCGAACTTGCTGATTGCATGCCGAGCACTTTCATCAATGGAACCGGAGACCTCTCCCCCTTGGATGTGAGCGACACAGATGTTCATGTAGGCTGCGGCAATGACAGCAGAAAGAGCTTCGTATCGGTCGCCAATCAGAAGGACAACGTCCGGTTTCTGCCTCTGGAATTCGCTCGCAAATTCCACGATTCCAAAACCGACCGATTTCGCCATCGTCGCTGGAGTTGACCCCTCGAGCTCCAGATACACCTCACCACTAACATTAAAGCCGTCGTTCCGCACAACGTCGACGGGTCTTTGAAAACGCTCCAATACCATCGTGCCGGCAGCTACAACTTGCAACTCGAGCTGTGGGTGCTCCTTAATGGCATGCATGACGGGCTTCAATCGACCATAGTTCGCTCGGTCCACCAGTACGACACATATTTTGCGTCGCGCGTTATTCACGATTAAGGTCCCCCACTCGGTTGATGAATGTCAGCTGATTGACCCATGATCAGGCGATTCACAGATCAATTGGCACGGAAATTCGGGCGATGGTGAGATACGATGCACCCGGTCCGATCACACCAGATCGGATTCCCGGAGGACCTCATCTGCCTGGACGGAGCGTATCAAAGTGCGGCCAACCACTCTCTGTAGCTCCGAAGCGGGGATCCCCGTG
>DATDRF010000199.1:0-5766 GCA_035291905.1 Bacteroidota bacterium | reverse complement strand
CAGGAGGTCGCGCGCGACATTGTGATGAGTACCTCTCATTCGATGATGCTTGAGGAACAGGAGAACAGCGAAGAACGTCTTGAACAGGCCATAAAAGACCGTGCAGAAAGACTTAAACAGGAGATGCCGCGATACCTATGGGACTGATCCTCAACAACGGCGAGGCCCGGACTCCGCTCGATGATGATGAAAAAGAAGGGTTGCTGATTCCGACAATTACAGAGCGGAGAGAACTGAATGAATTCGAACAACTTGGCGTCGATCGCGCTCGTGAATGGACGAAGAAAAGGAAATTTCCCCTTGAACAGATACTTACGGAAGAATTCTTAAAGGAACTTCACAAGAGAATGTTCACAGGAATCTGGAAATGGGCGGGGGAATTCCGAAACTCGAATAAGAATCTGGGAGTGGACAAGCTTCAGATTCGTTCAGAGCTCAGGAAGCTCCTGGACGACTGCCGCTACTGGATCGATCACAAGGCCTTTGCTGAGGATGAGATTGCAACACGATTTAGCCACCGATTGGTGACCATCCATCCCTTTGCGAATGGCAACGGAAGACACTGCCGCCTTGCAGCGGATGTTCTGGTCAGCCAGGGACTCGGTCGTTCTCATTTTACGTGGGGGAGCATCAATCTTACCGGTCAAGGCGAAGCTCGGGCGACATACTTGAAGGCTCTTCGTGAGGCAGACGACGGAAAGTATGAACGGCTGATCGAATTCGCGAGACAATAGCCTCACTTTCAAACTGTCGCATCATTTTCCCCGGAGCAGCACGATCTGACCGTCCAAATCACTCACGAGAACCGATTGGGCGTCGAGCGCCACCGGCGTGCTTACCACCGTGACCCCAATTTTGTACCGCCAAAGGACCTCTCCGTTTTCCGCGTTCAGAGCATACACAAGGCCATTCTTTGTCCCGAAAAACACGGTTCCATTCTTTTCTACAGGCATTGAGGGGTCAATGTCATATCCGTAGGCGCAATTCGAAACCCATAGAGGAGCTGGAGTAGCGGAGGATGTTGAAAATGCGACGACAGTGTCTCTCATGCAGCGGGCGTAGACGCGCTCTCCGTCCTCCGAAATCCCAACGGTTTCCCGAACAGTGAACTGGTTGGTCCTCCAAACCGTGGTCCCGGTCGCCCCATCAATTGCCGTCATGAACCGGTCGGGGGCTGCGACGAAAACCTTACCCTTCGACGCCACCGGCCATGCTGCTGCCGGAGAGAGCAAGACTCCCGGGTTTCCGTTCGACCATTTCCATCGAAGCGTTCCGTCCTCTGTCGAAAGGGCATAGAGATATGTATCCCATGCTCCGAAGACGACCAAATCACCGTCAATGAGCGGCTTTGTTTCAACAAACCCGTTGACCCCCTCGAAGGTCCATCGCACCGAACCGGTCTTCAAATCAATGGCCCTGAAACGCCTGTCACTTGCGCCCACATAAACAATTCCATCCCGGATGGCCGGCGAACCGACAACGGCAGACATTGTCGTCACGTTCCACGTGAGCTTTCCCGAATTGATATCAAAGCAGTAGATCTCACCATCGGTCGATCCCACGACGACGCTTCCATCCGCGGCAGCCGGCGTACTGTAAACAGCTCCCGCCGTCTTGTATGTCCAGAGCGGCCCGCCGTCGCCGAGCGCATAGCATGTGACGGAGCCGCTGCTATTCCCGACGATGACGCGGTCATTCCATACTGCAGGCGTTGAGGCAACAGTGAATCCTGTCCTGACGCTCCAGATAATTTTCGGCGCGGACGATGATTCATTGATTGAAAAGTCCGGCCGCTCCAGGTTGTGAGAAGGTTCGCCGTACGATTTCTTTCCAAGCGGAAGCTTGTGCCAATTGGAGCCAGGTTCGACTCCCGCGGATGCGGGAACGGGTATCCGTTCGGAAAAGAAGAGGGTGTCGCCGGTAACGGTAGCGAGAGTGTATCCGCCGTACGGTGCCTGGCCGCGGAGGTTCGATCGGCCCATGACACCCGGAATTCCCTCGAAGTCCATCATTCGGTTCCGGTGCCCGTGACCGACCAGGACGGCTTGCACGTTGTGCCGGCGGAGTCGCGATGTCATTTCGTACCAATTGTCGATTCCCGAATCAAGAGGATAATGAGTTATGAAAAACACCGGTTGATCGGGATTGTTCATCGAAGTCAAAACCGAATCAATCCACCGAAGATCCTCGGGGGCAAAATGGCCGTCCCCCATTTTCATAATTGGTCCCTCGTGCATCCCGATGAATCGAAATCCGTGATTGTCAAAAACAAACCGGTCATTACCCCACAAACGACGGAACATGGTGCAGCCGGACTCTGACCATTTGGTATCATGGTTCCCGGGAACGATATAGTACGGTTTGTTCAGGCTGTCGAGGATCGCTTTTGCCAGAACCAGCTGCTCGTTCGACCCCATCTCGGTGATGTCGCCGGAAAGAAGGACGAATGCGACGTCTTGCATGGCATTGATGTCATGGACTGAGCGGCTCAGGTCATCGGCTCCCGTGCCCGACCCCACATGCGTATCGCTTAACCACGCGAACCTCAGATCCTGGGCAGGTGCCTGAATAGCAGAGAAGAGAAGGAAGAACCCGACAATTCTTGTTTTCAAGATCTCATGTCCTTGAGATTTGGTGAGAAAACGATTACGCGAGGCAGAGGATGCCCGGGGATAAACATGGAGCAGTGAAAGGAAGATACTGTTTATCGAGGGACAAGAATCAATCCGGCCCCCGATTCAACCGATATCGTGAGCCCGTCAACGATATTTCCCGTCAGCAAATCCGAATAGGATCCGCCGGATTCCAATCGGACGACCTGTTTCCCGGCGCTATTATTGATAACGACGATTACCCGCTGACTCTTCTCTCCGCGCTCGAAGGTATAAATACCTGTGTTGTCGTCCGTTATCAATGGTTTGAATGTTCCCCGCCTGAGGGATTCCCGGGAGTTTCGAATGTGAATAAGCTTCTTGAAATACTGGAAGAGGTCATGGTTGAACCGAACCTTGTCCTGCGTCCGGGTCTTTCCGGGAACGGGATGCGCCGTTTCATCATTGTAACTCATATCGTCCCATACCATAGGCTTCCTGTCGTCCGGATCATCGGCACCCCACATCCCGGCTTCAGTTCCGTAATAAACCATCGGCGCACCAACATACGTCATTTGAAACAATGCCATCAATTTCATGATCTTAAGAGCATCTTCTCCCGGCTTCTGAATCCCGTATTCTGAATTCTGTCTTATTCCATTCTCGTTGTCATATCTCCTGTTTGAATTCAATATCATCGAAAGCCACCGGTCCGTGTCGTGACTGTCGATAAGATTCTGAAGGATGTAGTTCACTTCGTGAGGATATCCGTTCCGTACGTCGGCAAGTTCCGTGTCGAATTCCGTTACAGAATACCGGGAGCTGTCTGAGTCGACAAAAAACCTCACCATCGCCCGGGAGAAACGGTAGTTCATGACAGCGTCAAACTCGTCACCCTTCAGCCAGTTTGCCGCATCGTCCCATATTTCGCCAACGATGTAGGCGTCGGGATTTGCGCCTTTGACGACATCTCTCCATTCGCGCCAGAAAACATGAGAGACATCGTTGGCCACATCGAGACGCCATCCATCAATGCCGTCCGAAGGGTCGCCGTCGCCGTTCGGGTCCATCCAGCGTTTCGTAATGTTGAAGAAATACTCACGCACCGGTTTCACAAATCCATTCGTATCTTCCCGAAATTCCGGCAGGGACCTGTGATCCCACCATGCCTTGTAGTCGAATTCATTCGCGGGGGTTGCAGGGTCATCCCACTTGCGAACGTCGAACCAATCGGCATACCGCGATCGCTGCTGGTTCCTGATGATATCCTGAAATGCCCAGAAACGCGTTCCGCAATGGTTGAACACTCCGTCAAGTATAACCTTGATGCCGCGGGCGTGCGCCTCCCGGACAAATTTCAGAAAAACCTGATCGGCTGAGCTCCATTTCCAGGTCTTTGGGTCCTCGGTCTCGGATTCAATGATGAGCAGGTCGTTTTTGGAATCCGACCCAAAATTATTGTCGATATGATGATAGGTCGACGCGTCGTACTTATGAAGAGAGATCCCCTCGAAGATCGGATTGAAATAGATTGCCGTGATTCCCAGATCGGAGAGATGGTCAAGTTTGTCGATGACTCCCTGAAGGTCACCGCCGTAACGCCGTTCGAAAACATTCTCATAGAAATTCTCGCTGTGTTTCTCCTCCCACGGCTGAAGTTTGTACCAATCGCTCGTCCACGGAGAGACATTCCATGGGCGATCAGGCGTAAACTCCAGCTCCGCCGGCGTCGGGTCATTTCCGGGATCTCCATTGCGGAACCTCTCGGGAAAAATCTGATACCAGACAGCGTCCTTCGCCCATTGAGGAACGCGGGGCTGGGAGAAGGAAGGGGGCAGGAGGGTTAGAAAAAGAACGAGAAGGAAAAGCGGAGAGAGTGGACGCATAAGGAAGTCGACGTTAAGAATGAAAAAAGGGAATGTGGCTGTCAGCCGTAAGCTCTCAGCGGTCAGCCAGAAATGCGAGCATGACACTTGAAACCTGCAACTTGAAACTCGTAACCCGGAGCCACCTATTGTTCTTCAGTCTCCTGTTCGATCGGGACCTTCTTCACACGCACGGTGCCGATGACGCGCTCGTCCACCTTTTCAACCGTGAAGACAGCACCCGGCACGGTGACGATCTCTCCGCGAGCGGGCAGATGGCCAAGCTGCTCCATGAGAAACGCGCTGATCGATTGAATGTCCTTGATGGAGAGCTCCTGTTCGATGAGACGTTCCACATCGTTCGTCGTAATGCTGGCATCGATCAGATACTCGTTCTCGCCCACCAGCGTCACTTCGGGGCTTTCCTTGTCGAACTCGTCCTGAACCACTCCGACAAGTTCTTCCAGGACGTTTTCGAGCGTTATGAGCCCGGCAATCCCTCCGTATTCGTCGGCCAGCATCATCATATGCGTCTTCTTCTGAATCATCGTCTCCAGAACCTTCTCGAGGGGGGCCGTCTCCGGCAGGAACAGCACGTCTCTGAGAACCGATTCCAGCGCAAAATCGGGCTTATGGTCCAGGTCGGTCTTGAATATGTCCTTTGTATGGACCATGCCGATAATGTTATCGGTTGGGCCTTTGTAGACGGGATAGCGCGAAAACTTGTATTTCTTCATGATCCCTAAATTCTCCGAGGCCGGCGATTCCAGCCGCAGGGCAATCATTTCCTTGCGCGGGATCATGCAATGCCGCGCCTGTTTCTTCCTGAAATCCATCGCGTTGAGGATAAGGATCTTGCTCGCATAGGATGTCCCCTGGTCCCGCGTGAGGATAAGGCGTAATTCCTCCTCCGAATGCTTGAGCTCGGTCTCGCTGACCGCCCGTATCCCAAAAAGCTTCAGTATAGCATTGGCCAGTCCGTTCAGGGTAACGATGATGGGTTTGAAAACGAGATAGAAGAGCCGAAGCGGATAGGCAACCCACAAGGTTGTGCTCTGGGCCTTCTGAATTGCCAGAGATTTCGGGGCAAGTTCGCCCAGAATGATGTGAAGAAACGTGATAATGCTGAAGGCGATACCAAAAGAGATTCCCTCAACCAGCCCCTCATCCTGGATATTCAGGCGTTCAAACAGAGGCCGGATCGCCGAAGCGACGTACGGTTCCCCAAGCCATCCGAGAGCAAGACTTGCGATGGTAATGCCCAGCTGCGTGGCAGAAAGGTAGGCATCGAGATGCGTTATCAGCTCGTA
>DATDRF010000198.1:0-20817 GCA_035291905.1 Bacteroidota bacterium | reverse complement strand
GCCTCTTGAAGGAAGAATGTCGTAACGCCCGTTTCCTTCTCGCCATTGATAATGGCCCAGTTGATCGGAGCAGCGCCCCGGTATTTCGGCAACAGAGATGCATGAAGGTTGAATGTCCCCAGCCGCGGCATGCTGAACACCTCTTTGGGAAGAACCCTAAATGCGACAACGACGATGAGATCGGGATTCAGGGCGGCCAGGCGGGCGAGGAAAGCGGAATCTTTCAAAGACCCGGGCTGAAGGACTTCAAGGCCGTGATCGAGGGCAAAACTCTTCACCGGACTGAAAGCCGTTTTCTGGCCCCGGCCCTGGGCCTTGTCGGGAACTGTCACGACGGCAGGAATTGTGTAGAATTGGTCGAGCAGGAGAGAAAGGCTCGGCAGGGCAAACTCGGGGGTGCCCATGAAGACAATGCGCATCGGGAAGGCTCAGACCTCCACTTTGCCGGATCGACGCGGTGCGGGAGCGGTCACAACCTGATAACTTGTTTCTACCTCACCTTTCTTGATATTCTTCAGCTTGCCCCGCAGGAGCGCTCGCTTGGCAGTGCTCAGATAATCGATGAACAGGACTCCGTCCAGATGGTCGGTCTCATGGAGAATCACCCTTCCCAGCATCCCGGTGGCCTCCAGTTCGACCTCCTCGAAATTGGCATTCCGATACCGGACGCGAATCGTCTCGGGACGCTCGACATCGGCGCGCACATCGGGAATGCTCAGGCACCCTTCCTCCATCGACCATAAACCGGATTTTCCGATAATCTCGGGATTGATGAGGACGAGTTTCTTCGGCTGGTTCTTTTCAAGCTCCGACAGCTCCTGCCCGTCCTCCGGCTCTTCCTCGGTGGGAGTAACGTCCACGACAATAACACGCTTCATCTCACCTACTTGCGTTGCTGCCAATCCGACACCGTGGGACTTGTACATAGTCTCAAACAGATCGTAGATCAGCTTGATCGTTTCGTTGTCGAGGCCTTTAACCGGCTTTGCTTTCTGTCGCAGGACGTCGCTGCCGTAGAGATATATGGGAAGAGTGGACATGGGTCAAAAACTCAGAATTTGGATAATGTACTGCTGCACCTCTTCGAAGTCAACCTCTCCTCTGTGTTCTTCGTGACTTCTCCGTGCTCTTCGTGTAATTCTTTTTAGGTTACACAGAGAGCACAGAGCACACAAAGACTATTCGACAGTCGTCACGATCCGACGGGCGCCTTCGTACCGGTTCTTGTAATACGAACTTTCAATGGACGAGATCGTTACTCCCAGCGTCACGCTCGCATGCGCAAACAGGTCGTCCCCAAGGTAAATCCCCACGTGCGACCCCTGCGCCCCCGTGGTGTTGAAAAATACCAGATCGCCGAATTTCAACTCCTCAAAGCGGACTGAACTGCCGATCTTCGACTGTGCCTGAGCACTCCGGGGAAGCTGCTTGCCGATCGACTCCTTGTAGACAAGCAGGGTGTATGCCGAACAATCCATCCCGTCGACCGACATTCCGCCATACTCGTACGGAGTACCCATATACCGCGAAATGGCCCGCATTATCTTGCTCTGATCAAGCGGCGTGATCGCCTTGTTCTTCTCTTTTCGAAAATCTCTCGTCCCTGAAACAACGCTGTCGACCGATTTCGGATCAGGCAGCTTGTCGTTCTCCTTCGACTCTTCCTGTTCCTCGCGCGTAGCAAACCGGACTGCTTTTTTCTTTTCCGCCGCCTTGGGCTTCGGCGCCTCGCCGGAACGGAACCGTGGAGATGAAGAGCCGCATCCCTGCAAAGCCATGCCGAGAGAAATTATAACAACGGAGGCAACAAACCAAAGCGTTCGTCGATTGCGAAAAAGCCCCGACCGGCTGGATGCAGATCGAGGCTCCTGATGAAAACGAGATGGTGTCATCACCCCAAATAGGTCCGTAGCGCTTTGCTGCGTGAAGCGTGCCGCAGCCGACGGATCGCCTTTTCTTTGATCTGACGAACCCGTTCCCGCGTGAGGTTGAACTTCTCTCCTATCTCTTCAAGCGTCAGTGAATGCTCCTGATCAAGTCCGAAATACAGTCTGATGACCTGCGCTTCTCGTTCGCTCAGTGTTGCCAATGCCCTCTTCACTTCAATCTTCAACGACTCGTCCATCAGAATGGAATCGGGCGAGGGCTGCCGCTGGTCCTGAATAACATCCAGCAGCCTGTTGTCTTCACCTTGCGCGAAAGGGGCATCCATCGAGAGATGGCGTCCCGAAATCTTGAGGGTATCAGAAACCTCGAAGAGCGACATATCCAGCTCTTCGGCCAATTCGCTCGCACTCGGTTCCCTCTCGAACTCCTGCTCAAGGGTGCTGAAGGCCTTGCCGATCTTGTTCAGG
This sequence comes from Bacteroidota bacterium, assembly GCA_035291905.1. Classification (GTDB taxonomy): domain Bacteria; phylum Bacteroidota; class Ignavibacteria; order UBA10030; family UBA10030; genus JACPLA01. The sequence goes on along the minus strand of DATDRF010000198.1, from coordinate 18,463 downwards.
GCGCCGACACGGTTCAGAGGCAGGCGAACAATCCTGGACTGTTCCGCCAGGGCCTGAAGAATCGACTGCCTGATCCACCACACTGCGTACGAAATGAACTTGAATCCCCTCGTTTCGTCGAACCGTTTCGCCGCCTTGATGAGTCCGAGGTTACCTTCGTTGATCAGGTCGCCGAGCGACAAGCCCTGATTCTGATACTGCTTGGCAACGCTCACGACAAACCGAAGATTCGCTTTTGTGAGTTTCTCAAGGGCCTTTTGGTCGCCCTTCTTGATCCGACGGGCAAGATCGATCTCTTCCTGAGGAGTCAGGAGCTCGACTTTGCCGATCTCTTGCAAGTACTTGTCGAGAGACTGACTCTCACGATTCGTGTATTGTTTGCTGATCTTAACCATTCAAATTCACCTTATGAGGTATTCCCCTGAAAATCACATAGAATTCACGCAACTGACAACCCTGATGACCACATAACAGAAAAACCCCCCAAAAGATTTCAGGGTTTATGAGGGTCGATCCTGTCGATGATGCCGACAATACTTGCGTCCACCGGAGCCATTTCAACCGGCAGCGGAATGACCGCCTCGCGCGCCGTAATATAGAACACTGTCTCCCCGGGCCCTGCCCCGATGGTATCAACAGCAACCAGGGGATCGCCCGTTTTTTCCCGCTTCGCATTTATCGGCTGAATGAATTGAAGTTTGAGAGTCCGGAGGTTCTCGTCCTTCCGGGTTGCCCAAACCGTTCCGATGACTTTCGCGAGATACATGCTCAGTCCTGAATGTCCAGTTTGTCGACCACGGCCACAATGACGGCATCGACCGGCTTGTTTTTCGTCACCGCAGTCTGCCGCGCCGAGCTCCCCGATGTCACAAGAACGACATCCCCTACCCCGGCCTGTACCGTGTCAACAGCAACGACAAAGGTCTCTTTGAGTTTATGCTGGACGTCCAGGTGCCGGACTATCAGAAACTTCATCCCCACTAATTCTTCATCTTTGCGCGTGGCCCAGACAGTACCTACTACTTTACCTAAGACCATGGTATGCCTCGAATGGTTACCTCACCATTGAAAGAAAACTCGTGCCGGCCAGTGAATTCGGCACGCCAAAGAACTCCGCAACGGTCTTCCCCGCATCGGCAAACGTCCGCCGTATTCCAAGGTCGACCCCTTTCTTCCCGCCTTTCAGCGAGCAAAGAATGGGAACGTACTCCCGTGAATGATCCGTGCTCTGGTCCGTGGGATCGTTCCCGTGATCGGCCGTAATCATCAACATATCCCCCTCGTTCAGACAGTCAAGGATGGCAGGAAGAGAAGAATCGAATTCCTGAAGCGCTTTTGCAAACCCCTCGGCATCCTGCCGATGTCCAAAGAGCACGTCGAAATCGACCAGATTCGCCATGATGAAACCGCTTTTCATGCGGCCCGCCTGGCTCACAATTTGCTCAACCCCCTCCGCATTGGAATGAGTGTGGATCTTCGCACTCAACCCCCGCCCCGCAAAAAGGTCATCGATCTTTCCGATCCCGACAGTCTCGAACCCCTTTTCAGCGAGGTGATCCAGCATGGTCGTCCCGGGCGGCTCTACGGCAAAATCTCTCCGGTTCGTTGTTCGGGTGAATCCGCCGGATTTACCGACAAAGGGACGTGCAATCACCCGGCCAACCCTGTGTTCTCCGACCATCACCTCCGCGCGGGTTTTGCTGCACATCTCGTACAGAGCAGGAAGAGGCACAACCTCTTCGTGACATGCGATCTGAAACACCGAATCTCCCGAGGTATAGACGATTGGGAACCCGGTTCGGACGTGTTCTTCCCCTAATTCTTTTATGATCTCGGTTCCTGAGGCCGGCTTGTTCCCCAGAAATCCATTCGCTCCGGTTGTGGAGAGGAACTTCTTCATCAGGTCGGGAGGAAAACCCTGCGGGTACAATGGGAATGCTCTCTCCGTAATGACACCGGCAATTTCCCAATGGCCCGTGGTACTGTCTTTGCCCTTCGACTGCTCTGCCATTCTTCCGTAGCAGCCTTCGACGGGAATCTGCGAATCGAGCCCTTTGATGGAGGCAAGTCTCCCCAAACCAAGTCGCTGCAGATTGGGAAGCTTCAGTCCGCCGAGTACACGCGCGACATTCCCCACTGTATTCGCACCTCGGTCGCCGTAGGATGGGGCATCAGGGAGCTCGCCGATTCCGACGCCATCGAGGACCACGAATATCAGCCTCTGGTTCTTCAATAACCTCTACGTAAGGGATTACGAGGAAAGTAACGAAACGTTACGCAAACAGCTCTTTTTCGTTGCATTTGCACAGTTGTACGCGCGTCCGGTTGAACCGGTAGGAATTGTGCAAAGAACGCACTGATTGCACGTACAACATGGGAACCTTGATCGTGCCGCATTTTGGACACTTTGTCCCTTTTTCCATCGTGGCCTTCTTAGCCTTTTCTGCAAAATCCTGTTGTTTCGCCATAAACCTGCTTCATCCTTTCAGATCAATTAATACACTCGTACCATGTTGCCGCCGGCCTCGATCGCTTTCCCGAGGACATGACCGGCATTCTCAAACAATTCCAGATCGCTGATCTCATCCGCCGCACCGCACACTCCCACGCTCACCGTGATCGAAAAACTCTTCTGCTCGATATTGATGATATTGCTCGCGATGTTCTTCCGCAGTTTCTCCGCCCAGAGATACGCGTCATTGGCGGTCGTGTTGATGAGAAGTACCGCAAACCTGTTGAAATCGACTCTCCCCACCAAATCATAGGGCCTGATGGAGGACTTCGTCATCCTCCCGACGTTCTGGAGGACAAAATCAAACCCCTCTTTGCCGTACCGGCTGAGATGTTCATTGATCCCGTCGATGGAGATCATCACGAGGGTTACGTCGTTTTCAAAATCATTGGAACGCTGGACCTCTTCATGCACCCGTTCCATGAAATATTTTCTTGTAGCGACACCCGTGGTCTCGTCGACCAGTACAAAATTGTTGACGACGTCCGTCAGGTTGAGCACCTCAAGCCCCCACGAAGCGCTGATCACAAGCTTTTGCAGTGTCTTGACGTCCGATTCCGTGAAACTCTTTGCATCCTTGCTCTCGACCACCAGCGCGCCGTAACAACGGTTAAGCGAATTGATCGGCAGCACCATGAGAGCTCCGGCGGTATCGACCCTCTCGGCCTTGTAGAAGCGGGGCAGATTCATTCCCTTGAGACTGTCTGCGATCTTCGCAATGCCCGACTGAACCACCGTCCCCACCAGGCTTCCGTGCGGGTCGATCTCCTGGCCGACGGTCACATACGAGTCGTTCATCCGGTTCAGGACGAACTGTACTTCCCAGTTCTTGCGTGATTCGTCGTAGAGAATCACGGTGATGTAATCCCACGCCACGAGCCGTGATGACTCTTCCGCCAGGGAGCGGACGATCGAATGGAGGCTGAAGTCCAGCTTCATCTGCTCTCTCATCCTCGTGATCGACCGGAGAATCTCGGAATCGATCAGCAAGTCGTACTTCCCGGTGTAACTCCTGATGAGAGCGGAGATCATCTTCGCATAATCTCCGAGAAGCGTCATCGTCTCGGGGCCGAACGAATCCTCGCTGAGACAATCGACCACCAGCACCGCAACGGGATCCTCCGTCTTGACGGTATCGCGGGGATAGAAGACCGGGACAGCCGTAAACGAACGGACCGGCTCCGTCCCCTCATAGTATCCGATCATTTCGAACTGACTGGAGGTATTGACGTCGTTAATGATCCGCGGGTGACCGGTCAGGGCCACCTGGCTTATCAGATCCGTACCGATTTCACGCCTGCGATGCGTCGTAAACCGCTGGCTTTCCGTCACATAGCTGTCAAGAACCAGCTGGTGCTTTTCCCTGTTGACCCAGAAAAGCGCCACCGTGTGCCCGAATGTCGCTTCCTTGATTACCGTCAGGACCTTCCTGGCCAGATAACTGAACTCCGACTTTGGTCCCATGTCCTTCAGGAGCACGTCGTCCTGCACATCGACAAAGTCTGACAGCTTGAATTCGTACTCCATGCGCGGCATGGGAACGCTCGGCACTTCCGGAAATGACGGAACTGCAGGAGAGTCGGGCTCATGATAGGCCCTCCCCCTCAACTCATCCTGCTCAGCCGCATCCCTTTCGTTGTCGTCCATGTCGGATTCCTGTTCCTCTGGTGGGACGGTTTCAAGCGAGTCTTCCGATTCAAGATCAGGGAGACTTTTCAGCCGAATTGTCACAACAACGTAAGCGAGGGCCATGACACCGGCTGCCAGAGCGACAAATTTCCAGAGCGGTGCGGTGATAAACAGCCCCCCAAGAAACACGATGACGCCCGCCAACACAATCAATTCCTGCGTTAATGTTAGCCGATTGACCCAGGAACGCACTGTGTTTAACACGCGAGCGTCAGTCATTGAGGATTTTTTTCTGTTTGTACCCCACAAGTATAGCAAAATTTACCCATTTAGCGCCGAAAAGTCAAGGTAAAAAGCAGGAAGCAGCCGACAACTCCGCATCCTTGCGATGCTTGGGAGGTAAATCTGCTATGAGCTTGCAGCAGGAAGTTTTTTTAGCTACTTTTTCAAAAATGAAGCTGTGAACTCATCCCTCCGAGCTCCATGAAAGCAGTCATCATGGCCGGCGGCTTTGGAACACGCCTAAGGCCGCTCACCTGCAATATCCCGAAGCCAATGGTTCCCATGATCAACAAGCCGATGATGGCTCACATCATCGACCTGCTGAAGGGACACGGTATTACCGATATTGTCTCAACCCTCTTCTACCAGCCCGAGACGATCAGCGGATATTTTCAGGACGGACACGAGTATGGAGTTCAGATGCAGTATCGGAAGGCGGAAGCCGACCTCGGAACCGCCGGAAGCGTCAGCAACGCCCGCGACTTCCTTGATGAACGGTTCATCATCATCAGCGGCGACGTCCTCACGGATTTCGATCTCACGAAAGCCATCGCATTTCACAAAAAGAACAAGGCGAAGGCGACCATCCTCCTCACACGAGTTGCAAATCCTCTTCAATTCGGCGTTGTGCTGGCGGGCGACGACGGCCGGGTGGTCCGCTTCCTGGAGAAACCCTCCTGGGGTGAAGTCTTCAGCGATACGATCAATACGGGGATCTACATCCTCGAACCGGAAGTCCTCGATTTGGTGCCCAAAGGAGAGGAATACGATTTCAGCAAGAACCTCTTCCCTGCCATGATGGAACAGGAGATGCCGCTCTTTGCGTATGTCGCGGAAGGCTACTGGCGGGACGTGGGGAACCTCCATGAATATCTGGAGGCTCACTTTGATATTCTACGGGGAGTTGTGCGGCTTCAAATTGACGGAACGCGGACCGACCAGGTCTATGTGGGGAATGGGAGCCGAATCGAAACGGACCAAAAAAATCTCCACGGAAGCGTGATTGTCGGAAACAGCTCGCGGATCCATCCCGGAGCCATTCTGGCCAACACAGTGGTGGGCGATAATTGCGAGATCCTCCCCGGGGCCGTTATCAGCAATTCCGTGATCTGGAGCGGGACCCAGATCGGGTCCCGTGCAGAGATGTCGTTCGACGTGATCGGAAAGAAGTGCATCATAGGCGACGAGACGGTCATTGCGGAAAACGTTTTCATGAGCGACCAGTGCGTTATCGGGAAGCGCGCCTCCATTCTTGCGAACGTCAAACTGTGGCCCGAAAAAGTGGTGGAAGAAGGGGCAACCGTCACCCGAAGTCTTGTATGGGAAGATCAATGGTTGCGGGAATTGTTCACCAACTCCACAGTGACAGGCATTTCGAACATTGAGATCAACCCCGAATTTGCCGCAAAGCTCGGCGCGGCTTTCGGCGCGTATCTGGGCGCCGGTACCACGGTCGCCTGCAGCCGGGATTCGGATACCGTGTCGCGAATGATCAACAGGGCCATGATGTGCGGGCTCATGTCGGCGGGGGTACAGTGCAGCGACCTCCGGGCAACGTCAATCCCCATTGTCAGGCATGAACTATATTCCGGGAAGGAAAAAGGCGGTTTCCATGTTCGAAAGTCGCCGTTCGACAAGAATTTCACCGACATTATCTTTTTCGACAGAGAGGGGAAGGATCTCCCGGCCAACAAAGCAAAGGCGGTCGAGCGCTTCTTCTTCGGCGAGGATTTTCCCCGTACTCCCTATGACGCGGTCGGCGGCATCGTATTCCCCGAGCGTACCACCGAGAGTTACATCGACCGTTTCCTGGCCACAACGAGGATCGATGCCATCAGAGAGGCGGGGCTGAAGCTCGTTGTGGACTATTCCAACGGCATTGCATCGACGATCTTCCCCAACATTCTGGGAAACCTCAATGTGCAGGTTGTCTCCCTGAATGCCTATCTTGACAGCAAGAAGCTTACGCGGGGAAAAGAGCAATTCGAGCAATCGTTGAGCGACCTTGGGTACGTCGTCACATCGTTGCGGTACGACGTGGGATTTATGCTCGATGCCGGAGCGGAAAAGGTCTTCTGTGTGGATGAGAACGGGAACTACATCGACAGCGACCGGCTTCTCACCCTCGTGGCAAAGCTGGCCCTTCTCGCGAACCCTTCCCTCAAGACGATAGCAGTCCCGGTCTCTGCAACGGGGGAGATCGATCAGATCGCGGCGGAGCACGGGGCAACCGTAATACGGACGCGCGACAGCCACCTGGCGCTGATGGAGGCCGCGAGCAATAAAACCGTCCAGTTTGTCGGGGGTACCAAGGGGGGATTCATCTTTAACGAATTCCTTTTTGCGTCCGACGGGATGTACTCCCTGGCGAAGATCCTCGAGTTCATGGCCGTTACGCGAAAGCGGATCGGCGACATCGATCGCGAGACTCCCCGCTTGCATTTTGTCAAAAAAAATGTTCCTTGTTCGTGGCACGTGAAAGGACGCGTTATGCGCAGGCTCATCAAGGATTCCGAAGCGACCCCGCGTGAGCTCGTGGAAGGCGTGAAGCTGTTCCCGAACAAGACCAGGCACTTGACGTCAGTCTTTCTCAACCCTGACCGCGCGCGGCCGATTTTCCATATTAACACGGAATCGGAAGATCTTGAGATCGCCCAGCGCCTTTCAAAGGAGTACGAGTCCAAGATCGTTCACTGGATAACGGAAGAATAGGCGCGGAACAAGGTACTATCGGAGAGCCGAATGAAGATTACTGATATTCTCACCGAACAGTTTGTTCGGACCAACCTTCCGGGATCGACAAAAGAAGAGGTCCTCAACTCGATGATCGAAATTGCGTCGGCGTCCGATCGGGTGACGGACAAGGAAAAAGTGCGGACGGCAATTCTCGAGCGCGAGAAGATCATGTCGACCGGCGTCGGATCCGGTTTCGCCATTCCTCACGGGAAGACAGACGCGGTCAACGACATTGTGGGCGCCTTCGCCGTTACCTCCCAGCCGATCGATTACAAATCCCTCGACGAACAGCCGGTCCGAATCATTTTCCTCCTTGTGGGAAGGGACAACATGGTGGGGCCGCACATCAAGCTGCTGAGCAGAATCTCGCGGCTCATGAACAAGGAAGATTTCCGGAACAAGCTTCTCGCAGCGGCATCTCCCGCGCAGGTCCTCGATCTCTTCAAGCAGGAAGAGGCAAGCTATTTTGAAGCGTAGAACCCTCTCCCCCACGCCGTCCACCTTTCCTCACCAAACGGACCTCCCGTGAAATTCCGATCCATCAAAGGGACCAAAGATATACTTCCGGGCGAAGTCGAAACGTGGCAACACGTCGAATCGACGATACGCCGGGTCATGGGGCTTTATAGCTACCATGAAATCCGAACACCGGTCTTCGAGACGACCGCGCTTTTTTCGAGAAGCATCGGGGAACTCACGGATATCGTCACCAAAGAGATGTACACGTTCAAGGATCGCAGCGACGAATCCATAACCCTCCGGCCCGAGGGGACCGCTTCGGCGCTTCGCGCGTATATCCAGAACAATCTTGGCGAGCTGAACCCCCTGACGAAGCTGTACTACCTTGGGCCAATGTTCCGCCAGGAACGCCCCCAAGCCGGCCGGTTGCGACAGTTTCACCAGTTTGGAGCCGAGGCTCTCGGTTCACAGTCGCCGTATCTCGACGTTGAGATGATGCTGCTTGCAGGGGAGATTCTCAAATCAACAGGAGTCAAAGCGTTTGATCTGAAAGTAAATTCGGTGGGATGCCAGAACTGCAGGCCTGCCTACAAGAAATTGCTGACGGCAGAATTGAAGAAGAGAGAGACAAAACTCTCGCCCGAAAGCAAGGAACGGATCGAGAAGAATCCTCTGAGAGTTCTTGATTCGAAAAACGAAGAAGATATCAAACACACGGCACACGTGCCGTTGATGAAGGATCATTTGTGTAAGGAATGTGCCGATCATTTCGCAGCCGTTCAGTCGCTTCTCCACTCGCTTGGTATTAAGTATGGAATAGACGGACGCCTCGTCAGGGGGTTGGATTACTACACAAAGACGGCCTTCGAGATCACCAGCGGGTCGCTCGGTTCGCAGGACGCAATCGTCGGGGGCGGGAGATATGACCTTCTGACTGAAGAATTGGGCGGCAAACCGACGCCGGGCGTGGGATTTGCAGCGGGGATCGAGCGGCTCATTATGGCTCTCGAGAAGAGCGCCCATCCTCAACCTGCCGGGCCGAAGTTGTTTCTTGTCGGGCTCGACGATACCTCCCGGGCGTGGGCATTCCTCAAGGCGTGCGAGCTGAGGAATCAGGGGATTGCCGTCGAAACCGACTACCTGGGCCGGAGCATCAAGGCACAGATGCGCGAAGCGAACCGCCAGAACGCCGACTACGTCATCGTTATGGGCGAACAGGAGCTCCAAACGAAGTCGGTCAACCTCAAAGAGATGAAGACCGGATCTGAAAAGAAGATTCGGATTGAAGAGATCGACTCCTTCCTCCGATAACCCGTGCCCCGAAAGCGAAAAAAACCGGAGCCCGAATATCGCCTTCGGGTTTTTCATTATCGCCGCGAAACGGGGAAGAAATCGATCGCACTCGTTGTCGAAACACTGAAGGAATTTGTGAGTTTCAGATACGAAGTGTTGTTGGAGGATAAGAGAGCTGACAACGAGATCCATGTGAGGATTCTCGGACTTCACGCGCCGGTATCGATCATGCCGGGAACGGGTCCTGCCCGCGGAATCCGATTCTACGATTCTCTCTCGGGCACGATCGGCATTCACATCAAGAAATTTGACGGCGAGATGAACGAATTTGCCGTCGCGATCGGCCGGACTGCGGTCTCGCTCGTCAGGTCGCCGCGAGACCCGTTCATTCTCTTTTCACTGGAACCTGTCACACTTGAAGCCTGACTATGTGTCCGATACTCTTTAAGGTTGGTCCGTTCACGGTTTACAGCTATGGGCTCATGCTTGCCACGGGATTCATTGTGGCCAGCATGTTGATGACCAGGGAATACAAGCGAAGGCGGCTCGACCCCAACCTGGCCGGAACTATCACGTTGATTGCCCTTGTAGCCGGTGTTGCAGGATCCAAGCTCCTTTATCTTTTGGAACACTGGAGTCATTTCGTCGCCGATCCTGCAGGAATGGCCTTTTCACCCGGCGGCCTCTCCTTCTTTGGAGGTTTCTTCCTCGCAACCGCCTCTATCTACCTCTATGCGCGCTCAAAGAAGATCAGTTTTCTCACGATAGCCGACGGAACCTCTCCCGGATTGATGCTCGGCTACGGGATAGCCAGACTTGGCTGTCATTTTGCAGGCGATGGCGATTACGGCTTCCCCACGAGTCTTCCGTGGGGGACAAATTACTCGGGCGGTACGTTTCCTCCTTCCGAAGCATTCAGAAACTTTCCCGAGATCACGAGTCAGTTTCCCGGCGGCATTGTACCGGACAACACACTGTGCCATCCCACCCCTGTATACGAACTTCTCATCTGTGCTTTGTTCTTCGGCCTGCTGTGGCGATACAGAACCAGCATCGTTGAAAACGGAAAATTATTCATGCTCTATCTGATGCTTGCCGGAGTCGAGCGGTTCTCTGTGGAGTTTCTGCGGATCAATCCCAGAGTGTTTCTCGGCCTTTCCGAGTATCAACTTGTGGCAGCCGGGGTTGCTCTGGTCGGTGTGGTCGGATGGTTCATGATGGGAAAAAAGACGGCAGCACAATCATGAACGCACTCGAGCTTTTCTCGAAGGACGATTGCGCCCTTTGCGATGAGGCCAAAGAGTTGATACACCGCGTCAACAACGATTTCCATTTTACCGTCACAGAGACAAAGCTCAAACCAGGCGATCCCGATTTTCCGAAGTACGAGAAGAAATTTCCTGTCCTGGTTGCGTCAAACGGGAAACAGATTTTCGGAAAAATGACGGAAGAACAGGTTCGCACTCTCCTCTTCTCCCTATCTCCTCCGCCCCTCATCTACTACGCAGCCAAGTTCCTCGAAGCCCTCGCAATCGTCGGCGTCTTTTTCGGATTCATGTACGGACTCATGGGAAACATGTGGCTGGATCTCTATTTCTTTCTCGGCGGCATCGCGATCTTCCTGGTCGGATGGGGCCTTGAAAAATGGGAAATTAGGTCGAGGAAACCGAAGGTGCAATCGTGACCAGCACCGTCATAGGGCGACAGCCGGTATTGGAAGCGATCAAGTCGGACCGCGCCGTCGAGAAGATCTTGCTGCAATATGGCACACACGGAGAGATCATCGATCGGATCAGGCGGATGGCAAAGCAGCGGTCGATCCCCGTCGTGGAAGTTGACCGGGAGCGGTTCAAGGAGATTTCGGCTGATCCGTCGGCACAGGGAGTGGCGGCGGTATTCGGGACGACCAACTACGAAGATGTAGAGACGATCCTCAAGGTTGCCTCTGAAAGGAACGAACCGCCTTTCGTGCTCATACTTGACGAAATCGAAGACCCGCACAACATGGGGGCGTTGATAAGAACTGCGGAATGCGCAGGAGTTCACGGCGTCGTCATCCCGCGGCACCACAGTGCCACGGTCAATGAAACTGTGATCAAGGCCTCTGCCGGAGCAACACTTCATCTCCCGATCGCAAAAGTGGCAAACATTGCAATGACGATCGATGAGTTGAAAGAGTCGGGATTATGGATTGTCGGAACGGCTTCAGATGGCGACAAGACTCTCTACGAGGTCGACTTCAAAGGGCCGATAGCGGTGGTCATCGGAAATGAGGGGAAAGGAATTCGCAGGCTGGTAAGGGAGAAATGCGATTTTCTGGCAAAAATTCCCCTTTACGGCAAGCTCGACTCTTTGAACGCATCGGTGGCGGGTGCTCTTGTGATGTTTGAAGCTGCGCGGGTGAGGCACGCGAAAGGATGATAGGGAGCGACGCCATCGGTTAGAAACCCTGCCTGCGTGCCGACCGTTTCACTTGCGTCGAAGCTTGTCGCATTCACTTCGGCAGGCAGGCGTTTCAACGGATGGCGGAGAGAGGCATTCAGTAGGTCGCCGTTCCACGGCGATGCGCGTAAATGTCGGCGCAAACACCGACCTACCAAAAGAGACACGCGGTTCTTAGGAACCATTCGCACTTCCCCCTTTGCTGCTCATCCCAAACTCATTGCCATCATTCAAGGAATGAAGTACCTTTCAAGGGGTAAGACAACTCCCTAACAAGGGGAGGCTTTCTTGGGGAGTGCAAACGAAGGAGGCTGTGCCGCCGTGACGACCGGCCGCACATCGAAGGTTGCACAGGTAAGAGTGTACTGTAAACTCGCTCAATCCGTGATCTGCAGTTGATCATGCACGGGCTCTGCGGTCGCCCTCTGCGAATCGATGAGGACAACCCGACGCCCGCGGCGCCGCGCGAATCTTGACGCCCAGCCGGCTCACATCGTGGGGCTTCTTTGTCGGCAAGCGTCCAAGTGGCATCGGGACTTCGAAAGGACCACACCATGAAGACCCTGCTACGCATTGCCTTTTGTTCTCTCCTTGTTTCATCTCTCCACGCGCAAGTTTACCACTACGCCTCGCTCTGGGTCCAGGACCCTCAAACATCCCGGATGGACGGGGGAACCCTCGAGGACGCGACTCTGGTTGCCGATCCGCACGGAAGCTACTCGGTCAACGATCTCTACCTGACCTTCTCCGCCCGCGGAACCTCATTCCTCCCGAATGACACTGTTGAAGTGCAGCTAAGGTTTGACCTCCCTGCAGGATCCTCAATCACCGACCTCTGGTTGTGGTTCGGAACCGACACGCTCCGTGCCATCATGGCCGACAGGTCCGTAGCACGTGCCACCTATGAGAACATCGTCAAAAGAGTGCGGCGCGATCCGGCACTTCTGACGAAGGAATACGGGGACACGTACTCACTGCTCATTTTTCCTCTGCGCTGCGATGAAACAAGAAAAGTGAAGATCCGGTACATGGCCCCGCTCGCCGGGACTGCCGACGGAGCGACCATGGAATTGCCTGTCTGGATCCTCCATGCATCCAAGAACCAGCTGGCGGAGTTCCCTGTCGTCGTTCACAGAGGCACGCTCTGGACCAATCCCGGCATCGTCGAGATAAGCAACATCACATTCAGCCGCCTCTTCGATTCTTCCTACGATCAGGCCGAAATTCCAGGCAACAGTTTTTCCACCCTGGGTAACCTCTCGCTCCGGCTGAGCGGCCCCTGGCTGAACGGAACTCTGTTCGTCGAGCGGTTTCACGACGGGACGGGGGGGGCATACCGCATTTCGATGAATCCGGCGAAATTGCTCTCGCTCCCCCTCCATCGGAACATTCTGTTCCTCATCGATTTCGATTCCACGACGGTATATGCATCCCGGGCTTCGCGGCTCCTGAGGATCACCGAGTTGAAGGGGGCCCTCATGGCAAACCGGATGGAACAGGATTCCTTTGCCGTCATCTTCTCCGCAAAGAATCAGCCGCACAGGATTTCATCCTCCTGGCTGAAATTGGATTCGGCAAACATCCACTCTTTTCTCGGAGCCTCCTTCGATCCCTGGACGGTTCTCGACACCGTTGATCTTCCCGGGCTTCTCTTCGACGGCATTCGGTTCCTGAAGGAAAACGGAAATAACGGGCACATTGTCCTTTTTGCTTCTTCAACCGGGCTGAGAGATTTCGTTAAAGCGAACACACTTCTGGATTCCCTTGCAAGGACCATGAATTCCGCGACGGAAGTCCACATCGTCGACGACAATTATTATCATTATGGTTACAATGCGGGGGGAAAATACTATTACGGCAACGGGTACTTCTATAGCCAGCTTGCCGGCCAAACGAGAGGTTCGTTCACCTTCTGCGGATACCAGGCGGAGGGTGCTCTTTCTTCGAAGATCCGTGATCTGAGGGGGAGGTTCGAATTCTTTGACCTTGTCGCTTCTCCCGCTTCAGGTTTTTCATTCGCGCATGTTCATTCCGGATTCGAATCGGGGACCTTCTCCGTCCTGCGTTCCATTACCTCAACCGGCCTCTACCAGGGCGATTTCCCGCTGCGGGTCGATTTCGGAGGGATGTATCGGGGTCAATTCTATTTTCAGCAGAACGATATTGAGAATTCCTCGGCGTATCAGTCTGACAGCACCCTGAAAACCACATGGGCCGGGTCGTTGATTTCGACGTATCCCGAATACGGCGGGGATGATGACACCAGGCGAATGGTCGCGGCGTTGAGCGTGGAACATCGGGTCCTCTCGTATCTCACGGCGTTTATTGCGCTCGAACCGGGCCAGGAGCTGTGCGACACCTGCGTTGGTCCCGTTGATTGGAGAGGATGGGGAGACATTATTATCGGCGCTGCGGAAGAGACCACGGTACCGACTTCATACAAGGTCCTCCAGGCGTATCCGAATCCGTTCAATCCCACGACCACAATACGCGTCCAACTCCCCCGGGGTGCAAAGCCGGATCAATCATCGCTGGTCATTTACGATATTCTTGGACAGGAGGTCCGGAAATTCGACGTCACCCGGCTTTCGGATAGAGAGTCGTTTGAGTTTGTTTGGGACTCAAGGACAGACGACGGAAGGCCTGCGGCCTCAGGGATCTATTTCGTTGTGCTGACGACTCCGCAAGGAAGAACATCGCTGAAGCTTGTGTTGCTGAAGTGAAAGGTGTAGAGGAAAATGTAAAAAAGGTGGCAACATTCATGAGATCCAGTTTGAGGATCACGCTGTCGGGATTTATTTTCCCGGCCTTTTTCGCCGTCGCCCAAAACAACGGTCCGATATCCCTGGTCAGCCGTTTGCCCGAAGGGCCTTGCCATGCAGTTTTCGTGAAAGACATGCATGCATACGTTGGAAACGGGAGCGCGTTGGATGTCGTCGACGTTTCCGATCCATCCAACCCGACGAGAGTAGGCCGTGCGTTGCTGCCCGGTGTCGCAGAAGAAGTCATTGTGGATGGGAACCATGTTTACATTGCCGGCACAAGACCAGGCCTTACCATTCTCGAGGTTTCGGCGTCAGGTGCTCCCGTGCTCGTTGCTTCTGTCGACCTCTGCGACGCATGGGCAATTGAATTGGCAGATAGCCTGATGTTTGTCGCTCACAGTGATCTGGTCACCATTCTCGATGTCTCGAGCCCCTCTTCACCGCAGGTAGTCTCGGCCATTACTCTTGGGGGAAACGACGTCTGGGATGTCGCCGTTCGTGGCGACACATTGTTTATTGCTGCACCGCAGGCGGGAATTTATGTTTATGATGTCCATGAACCCTCTCAGCCCGCGTTCATCAAACAGTTTTTCCTCAACGATGGGTTCAAACCTCGCTCGCTGACCTGGTGCGGACCGTACCTGTATGTAACAAGTTCTCCCCCCGGTATGATGGAGTACGGCAAGATGCACATTTTGGAGATCATCGGACCGGACAGCCTGCATGAGGTCAGCAGCGTCACCTTCCAGGGGGATTGGGGTTCGAGCGGCCGTAACGTCTTCGTGAACGGATCCATTGCTTATGGTTCCTATGCTTCAGATGTAGGTAACGGTGTCTATATCATTGACATCAGTTCTGCCGAAGCGCCAAAACTGATTTATAACCTCGGGGGAAACGATCCAATGAGCATTTTCGTTGCCGGCTCAACTCTTTTCCTTGCTGGTAATGAGGCGGGAATGAAGGTCTATGATGTTTCTGTTCCCACTCCTCCCCAACTTCTGGCGACCTATTACACCTCGGCGAAGACTCTTGACATTGCGTTGTCCGGCTCCTGGGCCTATGTCTCCTCAGGTGGAATCAAGTCAGTTGACCTTTCCCATCCGCAGAATCCCGTTGTTCACGGTCCCTTTGCTTTCTCCGCCGGCCCCATAGAAACTCATGGTTCTTACACGTTCGTCAAGAGTTACAGTTGCATTGATATCTTCGATGCATCATCGGGGGACACCCTGACCAAAATTGGGAGCCTTTGCCATGTTGACGTCACCGGCTTCGAGGTGTATGAAAACCTGCTCTATGTGATGGGCAGAGACGGCATGCTGCACATTGCGGATATATTAAGTTCAGGCCTCCCCAGTTGGTTGGGGTCCACGAAAGCGGGCGGCACGCTCTATGATGTCTCTGTGATGGGGTCCCATGCCTACGTGGCTCTCGCCCGAAGCGGTGTGAGCATTATTGACGTGAGTGATCCAACGGTCCCTATCCTCGTATCGACCTTCGCAATTCCAGGGGTCGCTCTCGGAATTGACACATTCGAGGACAGGGCTTATGTCGCATTGAGAGATTCCGGCCTCGCAATTCTTGACCTATCCAATCCCAGTTCTCCGTCAGTCATCTCGACAATCCCGATCAGCCGGTACAATTCCGCAGTGACTGTTGCATTTCCATTTGCCTACGTCGCAACGCTCACGGGTGTTACCGTGATTGACGTTTCGAATGCAGCGTCTCCACAGATTGTTGATTCCGTGCAGACCGCAGACCTTCCGCGGGCGGTAGCGGTATCAGGAATATACTTCTACGTCGCCGACTACAGAGGGGGGTTGTTCGTTTTTGCCAATGACCTTCTTAACAGCGTTCAAACGCCGCGCCCGGATGTTCCCTCGGAATTTCGGCTGAGTCAAAATTTTCCCAATCCTTTCAATTCCAGGACGAGGATCACCTATGACCTTCCCCGAGCCGGCGATGTTGTCGTGACAATTCACTCACTCGCAGGCGAATTGCTGGAGACGGTTTTCAAGGGGCATCAAGCATCCGGCACCCGATCCGTCGAGTGGGAGCCTTCGGGCTTGAGCTCAGGAGTATACTTCTATAGCGTAGAATTCAACGGAAATTCGGTCACGAGGGGGTGCGTGCTGTTGAAATGATTCTGCGCGGCTATTGTCCGTCTCCTTGTGTTGGTTTTTTTTGCCAAATTGTTAGACCTTTCCAACCGGGGAAAAACTATCTGATGGAACATCGTCGGGACAGCTAAGATCTCGCCTCCGGGCTGTACTTCGCACATCTGACGTCAGGACAAACGGTGATGACACTGAGAATGGTTCTACTACGTTGAGACCCTTGAATCGTCACCTGAGTTTTTTTGTTCTGGTTCTCTTCCTTCTTGCGTCCATTTCCTGCGACCAATCGTTTGATCCGCGAGTCGCCTCAGAACCTCTTCCAATCATCTATTCAGTACTGGCAACCGATAGGTCGCAACAGTTTGTACGGATCTACACACAATACGATTCTTCGGCTTTCGTTCCCGGATCTGAGGCAATTGAAATCCCAATCACCGACGCGCTTGTTACCTTGAACGACGGGGCGAATACCATAGTCTTGTCTGATACTCTCCTTACAAGACCCCCGGATCCACGATATCAAACTCCCATTCATGCTTACGTGGCGAGCGGCCTGGCGCCTGAGTTTGGAGGCCGATACACACTGCAGGTGCAGTCAAGCACTGTTGGCTTTGCAACGTCTGTGGTCACCATTCCCGAACACCCAATCATGTATCTCACCAACGACCAGATCCTGGATTACCCACACGACCATAAGTCAGAAGAGAGGGCAACGGTTTTGGTGTATTTGCAGCCGGGCGCGAAGGCATATATCTTGAGGCTGATTGTCCGTTATGAAATATTAGGACAGAACGGATGGGAGCAACAGAGGCACGAAATTCCAGTTTCGTTCTATCACATACCACGCAAATACGAAGAAGCCATCTACGGCCAGCTCACGAGACTCACTGTGGCCGCCTCGATTCTTCAATCTTACTCAAATGAAGCGTATCGAATGGTTCTGAGTGACGTAGCAACCCAGACAAACCCAAGCAAACTCGTCTTCCACTCAGTGGTGCTTCAGTTTGTTCAATTCGACGAACATCTTTACAACTACTATAGCATCGCCAGCGGATTTCAGGATCGGTACTCTCTTCGTCTCGATCATGCGACTTACTCCAATATTTCGGGAGGAACGGGACTCTTTGGGGCCTATGCAGTTGATTCGCTCGAACATGCTCTTCCGTACGATTTCGTTTACAACAGACGCTGAGCTGTGCGCAAATCACAATGAGCTTCAGGCAAGGTTCTTCCCTTATTATCAGATGCATTTTCTTGAGTGCACTACTTGCGCCTCCGAGCTTTGCGCAAACATCTTCAATCCACGGCATCGTCTCCGACAGCCTTACGGGCGAGCGGATTCCGTATGCCAACGTCATGCTCGTTGGCCTCAATAGAGGCACAGCGGCAAACGCGGAAGGCTTCTTCCTCATCCCCAATCTGAATCCGGGAACATATGAGCTCTCCGTTAGCTCTGTGGGCTACCGGAAAAAGGTTGAGACCCTTGTCGTCCCAGCGGACAAAAGCCTTGAGGTGAATGTGAGACTGGTTTCCCAGGCAATCGAGACGGAAGAGGTTGTGATCAGCGGAACGAGAAAGGGGCGGCTCGCGGAAATTGCCACAAGCATCCATGTGATGAGCCCGAAGGAGATCAAGCTCACCCCCGTAACGGCGCAGGAGGATCTCTTCTATTCCCTGCAAATGCTTCCGGGTTTCGTTTCGACCAGCGATGTGAGCTCACGGTTCTTCGTCCGGGGCGGCGCGGGAGACCAGAACCTCGTTCTGTTGGACGGAATGAAGATCTACAGTCCGTTTCACGCGTTGGGAGTCTTCAGCGTTTTCGATCCCGATATCATTAAGTCGGTGGAAGTCTATACGGGCGCATTTCCTGCCGAATTCGGAGGCCGGCTTTCGTCCGTCGTCAACATTTACTCAAAAGAGCCGCGGCTCGACCGATACTCCGCCAGGGCACACGTCAATTCCCTCTCCTCGAAATTCGCTCTTCAAGGTCCCCTCACCGGCGGTATCTCCTGGATGGCCAACGGGAGAAAGTCCCTCTTTGCCAATACCTTCAAGAAAATCGTCCGGGATGATGTACCCCTCTCATTCTATGATGTCTACATGAAAGGAACGGCACAGCCGGGAGGAAACACAAAGATCGATGTGGCGTTTCTTTCCACGTTCGATCAGCTTCAATATGCAAATCCATTGAATCCCGATTACCTCTGGAAGGGGAATGCCTTTTCGGCCTC
>DATDRF010000197.1:0-5461 GCA_035291905.1 Bacteroidota bacterium | reverse complement strand
CGCACCAATTCAAACGCTCCGCCCGCAAGCGGCATCCAACCAATGGCCAACATTGGAGGATCACTATGACCCTGATGTCGCAGCTTCTCTTCTTCGCATTGTGCATGCTCGTCTCCGGCTCTTATCCGGCCCTCCCCTCGTCTTCCGGGCATAAGATAGCGTTCGCCTCAAAACGTGATGGGAATTGGGAGATCTACGTGATGAACGACGACGGCCGTCAACAGACCCGGCTGACGACCCATCTCGCCCAGGATCGGTTTCCGGTCTGGTCGCCGGACGGCAGGAAGATCATGTTTGGGTCCCAACGGGATCGGTGGGAGCTCTGGGTCATGGACGCCGACGGCAGCTACTTAACCCGCCTTGCCACGGGCGTCGCGGCCAAAGCACCCCGAAGTTGGTCGCCGGACGGGACGCAAATTGTCTTTGAATCCGGCCGCGGTGAGAATCGGGACATATACACTGTCAGGGCAGACGGCACCCGCCTCACGCGGCTTACTCAGAACACCGCCGAAGATCAGAGCCCGCGGTGGTCACCGGATGGCATGCGGATCGCGTTTACCTCCTCCCGCGACGGCAATTATGAGATTCATGTGATGCAGGCAGACGGCGGCCAGCCGACGAGGCTCTCGAGCCATCCGGCGAAGGATTCCAATCCGGCCTGGTCCCCGGACGGGAAGAGGATCGCTTTTACGTCGTTGCGCGACGGCAATCGCGAGATCTATCTCATGGATTCCAACGGCGAAAACCTTATCCGGCTTACCTCCGATCCGGCAGACGATGACCTCCCTCTCTGGTCACCCGATGGAAATCGCATCGCGTTCCAGTCGGTGCGCGGAAAAAACTATGACATTGAAATTGTGCAGGTGAATGGATTGCGGCGGACGCGTGTTACAGATTCCCCCGAATACGACGGACAATTTTCGTGGTCCCCGGACGGAACGCGGCTCATCTGTATCTCCGACCGCGATGGCTATGATGCCGTCTACTTGCTTCCACTGGATCCTGCAGGCGCAATCCGACTTACGACCAATCCCTCATTGGATCCGCGGTGGTCGCCGTGATGGAGCCACTTTGGGCTACGAGTTGCGGGTTTCCTGCTTACTCCTTACTTCCTTCTACCCACACTATCCCAACCCGTTCAATCCGACGACAACGATCGAGTTCACGGTACCGGAAGACGGGAAAGTTACGCTGAGAATCTATGATGTTCTGGGGCGGGAGGTTGTGACTCTCTTCGACGGAGAGGTGAAAGCAGGCTATTACCAACGAGCGACGTTCGACGCGACACGCATTGCAACGGGGATCTACATCTCCAGACTGGATTATTTACCCGCCGGTTCTTTGGCGGGCGGAGAAAAGCGACTAACGCGAAAAATAGTGCTCATGAGATGACGTTCGTGAATTTGCTGAAGCGATAACCCGCCAGATGATTCGCCCTGGCTTTCAGTCACTCACTGCTTTGGCAGGTCCTCGTCTTTCTTCTCATCCAGAGTTCGCGGATTCCTCCCCTTCAACCACTGTTGAACGGCGACAGCTGAAATAATAAGGCCGATGACAGTCGCACCGTGCTTTTCCGTGAGGATTCCGACGGCCATGAGTATGATCCCCAGAACAGCAACAAAGAAATGGGCAATCGTTCGCCAGGATATGTTCATATTCTTGCCTTCGCTTTCTGATTCAAAGAGCAACGGGGCAACTGTAACCTCCGGGGAAACGGATTCGCACGGGTCTTCTCGTTCGCAGAATCAAGGGATGACCCCGGCGGGGGCCGACGGAAGAGGACGCGTGCTCTTTTTAGAAACTCATGTCAAACTGCACCATGGGCGACATCAGCATTCCCGGTTCCATGGATCCCCCGCTGAGATCGTACATCAGGCGCAGCCCCACCAGAATTCGCTGGGAAGATCCAACGTTGAAAGAAAGACCGGGCATGCCCGACAGCCAGAAGACGCTGCTTTCGGCGCGTTGGTCGCTGACAATGCTGGTACCGGCGTTCGTGATGGTCTCCCTGGGCTTGAACTCGGTAAGCTCTTGCGGCACGATGCCAACCTGAAGGAACCAACCCGTGAAGGAATCACGATTCGAAGAATTCAGCGTCATGCTGGCAAAGACATTGATATGGGATTCTATTCCCCGATCGTAGAAGTAGTACGTCTCATCGGTGGGAGTGCCTCCAAAGAACGGATCCACATGCCGCTTGAGGATGGTTGCAGCTTTGTATGACGTCTTGGAAAAGTAAACGCCAACATCAAGTCGGAAGGCCGTTGGAGATTCTGAATTGAAGATCCCAAGCCCTGCATACCCTGTCGTCTTGGTTTGCCTCTCCACAACGCTGAGTGAGAGTCCTCCCATGAGGGCAAGGTGATCGGTCAGTGCGTAGTCAAGGCCCAGTCCCCAATTGAGTGCAGGCATGTTCCAGTGCAGCCCCGTTTGCTTGAATTCCTCCAGAGTATCCGGGTATGATCCGGTGTATTGCTCCTCGAGGGTTGTTGAGACGGATCGGGCATTTGTAGTGGAGATTCTCGCGGAAATCTGAATTTCTCCGGTCTTCGTGTCCGCCTTGACGACGTGAATCGGAATCTCATTCGCGCTTCCCTTGACCTGCGCGTTTTGAAGGAAGATTTGATCGCTGACCGTGGCACAACCGGATATCATGAAGGCTGCTAGTCCAAATATTCCTAAAGAAAAGATCGTCTTTTTCATCGTTCCCTCCCTGATTGCCCTATCGATGCCTGCAATATGTGAGGCGCAGCGGGACATACCTCTCTCCCCCCCACCTTCAATGAATTACGCTTTTCCATTATAGGAAGTTGTCATCATTTTGTCAAAGAACTTTTAGAATACCGAAGGGATTCGGCAGATTTCGGTTGATGGTTGTCCGATCCTCGAGGGTGTCTCAATTTGGTTGTTGTCCACGATCGAAATTGATACACGACCCAATACTCTCGTCCCTTGAATCTGCGACTGCCGTAATGTACCTTTGCGGGCCATGCACCGCCGACCCTCATTCCCGCCCATCAAACTTGTCGGTCCAGTGGTAAAGCTGATCCTGGCGCTTTGTTGGTTGTCGACGTTTCTCGTTTCCCAACCTTCCCGCTTGATTCGCGTTCCCGGGGATCGTCCGACCATTCAGTCCGCCGTCGACCGGGCCCGCGTTGGCGATACCGTCCTCGTCGATGAAGGCCGTTACGTCGAGAACGTCCGCATCAACAAGAACATCGTCGTTGCCAGCCGCTTCATCCTCGACCGCGACACCTCGCATATCTCCCGCACCGTCATCGACGGCAGCAGACCTGCTGACAAACGGCACGGGAGTGTCGTTACCATTACGGGGGGCACAGACACGACATGCGTCGTTATGGGCTTCACCATTCTCAACGGCACGGGATCACAGGTCTTCGTGAAAGGAATGATGAAGTCGTTTCCGGCATGGTAGGAATCCTTCCTAGAATCATTCATGGGCGCTTGACAAATAATCTGTGAATCCGTAACATTGCTCCTGTTGTGGGGAGTTGTTGAAATATTCACTGCAGTGAGTAGTTGAAACATTCATCAAAGGAGGCCTACGCCGCGGTCAGATGACCGACCAGCAAGATTTCTTCAACTTGAGAGGTTCTGAGCATGCAACAGAGAATCGCACATGCTCTTGCTCTTCTGTCGCCCCTCTTCATCAGAAGCCTGATATCATCCTCCCACTCCGCCCTTTCGTGGTCCTTCAATCATCCTCAGTCCGAAAGCAGTTTGTCCAGCAGCGAAGATCCGTTTTTCGTTAATACGACCTCAAGCCAAGATTCGAAGCATTGTTCATCAAGGAGAGACGGGAGTAACAGATAAACAACCATTGTCCCCTGAGAACGTCCTGGATCATTTCGGAATTCAGAACTGCGTTCTTCATCAATCACTTCCGTACGGAGGTCGATATGAAACGCTTGCTGATACTACTCATCCTGTTTCTTCTGATCTCTGTTATCGGTCAGGCGCAGACACTCATTCGCGTCCCGCAGGATCAACCGACAATTCAGGCCGCCATCAACGTGGCCGTCAACGGAGATACGGTTCTCGTTGCTGAAGGGACCTATGTCGAGAACATCAGGATCACCAAGAAGATCGTGCTGGGCAGTTTGTTTCTCCAAGATGGAGACACTTCCCACATTTCAAAAACAATTCTTGACGGAAGCAGCCCCAGTCATCCTGATACTGGTTCTGTGGTTGTTTTTGATGCAGGATCGGACTCAGCTTCATTGCTGGTTGGATTTACTGTGACAAAGGGGACGGGAACACGAATACTTGAACTCCCCTCGGCAATCTACTGGCGCGGTGGCGGCGGGATCATGATCGTTTATGGGGGAGCGAGGATCCGCTACAACCGCATTACCGACAATACATTGTCCGGTGCCTATTGCTATGGGGGGGGTGTCGCGAATATGGATACCGCGGCATATGTCATTATTGAATCGAATACCATCGACATGAATGTATCGGTGGGTTCATCGTACGACGAAGGGGCAGGAATCAGTATCGGCTGCAGATCATATATCGCCAACAACATTATCGCACGAAACACCATCAACATGGGCTACGGCGGGGGAGTTTCATTGTGGGGCGACTACGTGCATCATGCCACTCCTATCGTGTTCATCAACAACACAGTTGCTTATAACAAAGCTGCCAGTGGTCTAGAGGGAATGGGTATTTACAATACCCACCAGGCGAGTATGATGAACAACATTATCTGGAATCCCGGAGACGGCGCTGATGTCGGATTCTTGGTGCCCGTGAATTCGATCTACGCCAGGAACAACCTTGTCCGCGGAAACTTTGTAGGAACAGACAATCTTAACG
The DNA here is from genome assembly GCA_035291905.1 of Bacteroidota bacterium. Taxonomy (GTDB): domain Bacteria; phylum Bacteroidota; class Ignavibacteria; order UBA10030; family UBA10030; genus JACPLA01. The sequence continues at coordinate 619 of DATDRF010000197.1, read as the reverse complement.
TAGACCCTGAATTTGCCGACACCACAAGTTTCGCTCTTTCACCAACAAGTCCCTGTATCAGTGCGGGAAGAGACACAGCCACATTAGGGGGAAAACTCGTTTCCGCCCCTTTGCTTGATCGTTACGGATCGGCGAGGCCGCAAGCAGGCGGCAGTTATCCGGATCTTGGTGCAGTCGAATCAAGCGTTCATACGGCGTTTCCCGTAACCCAGGAGCCGCAACTCACCTATCGAACTCTATTGTCCTCAGGAATAGGAAGAGAATACCTTCTTTTTCTTCCGCGAAACTATGCCTCGCTGTCAAGCCTCCGGCTCTTGATAAGCCTTCATGGATGCGGCGGTTCGGGGCAGGAGATCATGCAATGGGTAGTCCCAAAAGAAATGGCTGATACCATGGATTTCGTTGTTGTCTATCCCAGGTCCCTCACCTCGTGCTGGGAAGACGGAAATCCCGGGAGAACGGTGGGTCGGGACGTTATCTTCATCGATGACATCATCGACACCCTGATCGCTCAATACAAGATCGACAGTACAAAGATCTATGTTACGGGTTACTCCAGCGGAGGCTTTCTCACCTTTCGGCTGGCGGGCGAATCGCGACATGCGCATCGGTTTGCCGG
>DATDRF010000196.1:0-3700 GCA_035291905.1 Bacteroidota bacterium | reverse complement strand
ACAACTTGTCCGCCAGTTGTTTGGCGGAGAGAAGGGGTTGGGGGATGAGTTAGGTCTACCTGATCCTCAATCCCCAAATTTTCGTCGAATAATTCTCAGCCCCCTTCTTCAAATAGTCACCGACATACCAAATCGTCCGGTCGTCGCTGGGATCGACGGCGGTCTGTGAGTAATCCTCCCACCGCATCGTATTGGTCTGAGCCGCCTCGCCTTCAACGAGAACGGTTTCTCTCAGCGTTAACATCCCCAACGGGTCATGCGAAAGTCGCGCGGCAAATCGTTGGCCGGGGAAATGAGGCGTCCCGCCAAATGAATATCCGATCCCGATGTTCCCATCTGCATCGATGGCCGGGCTTGCCATCCAACGATAGAATCCGTCAGGAGCGTAGGTCCCCTGTTGGTACAGCGCAATGTCACGATTCTTCCCGACCCGGAATTCGTACCAACGAACTCCGCCGCCGCCGGCAGAGGTGTTCACCGAATGCACCGCGACGATTGACTCGCGGTCACCGATCCGGCGATAAACAAGACGCGCCATGATCTTGTCTCCCTGCGAATCGAGGCGTTGATCGGTGCCAGGCTGCGGAACGGTTTTCGTCAGCTGGCCGCCACCTAAGTACTCATAGTGTGCAACGGGAATCCTGACCGGCCCTTCAACTCTCGTATCGGCGATTTTGGACCAATCAACATAATACTTCCAGACGTAAATACCATCGTCTTTCAGAATATTTTTTAACTGCATGCCGCCAGCCGCCATCATGATGTTCGGACTTCCCGGCGGAGGGAGCTGCATACCATCGAGATCCGCGTTGTTGAGAAAATTGACACTGTCAAGAATCACCCCGACTTCACGGGCCGATTCACCCCTCAACATTTTCAGTCTCTCAACCACATACGCGTGTTTTTGAATGACCTCATCTCCCGTACTCGTGGGAACATAATAGCCGTCAGGCCAAACTGCCGGCCGGGGATAGTCCGGAAACAGCGGACGGACAAACTCATAGCGGTAGTACGAGCCGAGAGGATCGGCGGAGGTGCTGATGGCATAGCACATGGCGTACTGTCCGTCGGGATTCTGCGGCGGACGACGGCGTCCCTGTTGGCCCATGCGGGCCCGAAGCGCGGCGAGTGCTGAATCTGCCGCCGCCTTCTCTTCAGGAGTCGGAGGGGGAGGCTGGAACAGCTCTCTGGCGGGTCCCGGCTGCCCTTCAACTGCAGGTTGGCTCAGATGTGGAGGCTCGCCGGAACCGGGGATCGGTTGAGGATTCGGCCTCGGAGCCAAACGCCGGAAAATTGGCATGACGATCAGCCACCTGTCTGCCAGCTGGTCATATCGGACAACAGCGTCTCCGTTGTTTAACGTATCGGCATCGCCGAATCCTTTGAAGACATTATGAGTGGGTACGGGACCATACAATACTTTTCCAGTCGTATTGAATTTAGATCCTTTCTTTGTGAAGATGGCCATCCGCGAATTCACGATCTGAACAATGTGGTCGGGACCGACGGCGAGAGAGTTGTCTGATGGGTTGCGAAATCTCGCCGCGCCTTGCGGCCCCTCGAAACCTTCACCAAGACCGTCGAAGCTCGCCACAATCTTGGCCGGGGGGCTGGTCCCCTGGGTTGTTTGTTCAACGACGGATGCCGCGATCGAAGGCAGCGTTTCCTTTCGCCCTTCCCAATCCCATGCATCTGACGCACTTGAGAGATCCCTTGGAAGCCTTTGAGGGCCAGGATGAAGCGGTGCAGAAACATCGCGGGCAACCGCCTCCTGAACCACGCTCATTCTGACGACGCGAGATTCGAGCCCGCCCGTTGTGTACGAGCCGGGCTGCAAACCAAGGAAGATGAGGATAACCGGGACGATGGCGAAACGCAGGAGTGCTCTTACCATATCTCCTAGTGTAAGATTGTGTGGTCGATCATAGGCATTTGCCCGTTTATTGATCCCGCCAGACAACGGCGGGACCCAAGAAACGTATTTCATCCTGATTCATTTGGAAGCCTCGTTAGAGACGAGGTTCGCAAATGAGGAAATGAGTGAATGAATCAATGAATGAATTGATCCCTTGGTTTCTCAGCCGACTCTCTTCACCACCACGACGGTCATATCGTCCGCCTGAGGTTCTTTGCCCGCGTGATCCTTTGCCCCCTTGATGATTGCCGCAAGGAGCTCCTGCGCTGACTTCGAACGATTCTCTCGCAGAACGGACGACAGACGGTCTTCGCCAAACTGTTCCTGCAAAGGATTCATGGATTCGGTAATGCCGTCGGAATACAGGACAAAGAAATCACCGGTGTTCATGGGAATGGTTTCTTCTTCGTATTCCGAGTCTTCCATGATGCTCAGCACAAGACCGCCGGTGTGAAGTCGTTGGACCGTGCCGTCAGTCCGCATGAGAAACGGATTGTCGTGCCCTGCGTTACAATAGGAGAGCGTGTGTTGCTTCGGATTGAGGATTGCATAAAAGAGCGTCACGAACTTTTCGGGACTGGTGCTTCGAAAGAGAAGCCTGTTGGCGCGTTCGATGCTCAGTTTCGGGGGAGAATTGAGGAGGGATTGACTGCGGAGGGTGGCCTGGGTGTTGGCCATGAGGAGTGAAGCCGGAAGACCTTTGCCGGAAACGTCGCCGAGGCAAATCGACCATTGTCCGTCTTCCATGGGGACAAAGTCGAAATAATCGCCGCCGACAACCTGTGCCGGGATGTTTCTTGCGACGATCTCGTATCCGGTAACTTTTGGAAATTCGCCCGGAAGCAGGTCGGACTGAATCTTTGCCGCCAGTGCAACCTCTTCCTGCATCTTGATATATGCCTGCTGTTCCTCATGCAGGCGCGCGTTATCGACAATTTGCGCCGACTGTGCCGCGATAATCGCGAGGAGTCGCTGGTCATCATCGCTGAACGTCTTTCCGTCCTTTTTGTTGTAAACCGTCAGCAAGCCGGTAAGCTCTGATTTCACAATCATCGGCACGCAAAGGAGGGAGTGGATGTTTTCGTCCAGGCGAACGCCGCGGAAACGCTCGTCGGTGGATGTATCGTTGATCAAGAGGGGCTTCTTGTTCAGCTGCATCCAGCCGAGGAGACTCTGATGAAAGTGAAACTGCTGGCGATCGGTGGAACTCACCATCGTGCGGACCAGTGTAACCATCGGCTGATCTTCCTCCCGATCCACGAGCGTAATAACGCCTTGCTCCGCTCCGATTGCCTTCAAGGATCGGCGAATGATCGTCTGCATGATCTCCTGCGAATTGAAGGAGACGCCTATGGCGCGGGCGAGATCGTTGAGGACAGAGAGCTCTTCGACGGCTCGCTTGAGTCGATTGTTCTCTTGCTGGAGGGTTTCTACAAGTGACTTCGTTTGGGCTTCATCGCCCATTCGGCGTTCTCCTGATAAGAGGTGAGCTTGGCGTAAGGGAGGAGTAAGAAGGTAAAGAACCGCATCGTGAGATGCAATGAAAAGGGTCGTGTGAATCAGCCTGACAACGAAGGGGCAGCGAGAATTCCAATTCATGGCATTCCCGGCAAAAGAAAAGCCCTTGAAACTCAAGGGCTTTTGTGTTCCACCGTCTTGCCGTGTCATCGAATCTGGTTTCAGAGTCGGACTAATGTCCGATATTCCGATTGCCTGATCGCTCGGCGTTTTTGATTTCTGCGGTGTTTCGGGCGACTACTTCCCGAGGAAGATCAGGACGCCGGA
>DATDRF010000195.1:0-21448 GCA_035291905.1 Bacteroidota bacterium | reverse complement strand
CGCCGGTTTCCCTTTGCCGCAAGCGGCTCGATCTGCGTCGCCCGGACCTTGACAATGGCAAATTCGGCGGCAACGAAAAAGCCGTTAAGGAAGACAAAAAAGAAAACCAGCAGAAACTCGCCCACCGATTCCCAAAACACGATTCAGACTCCTATTGTGCAGTGTGAATATAGTCCAATTTGATCCACGCATCAAGAAGATCGAAAGAAGTCCTTGAAATAGACGAAATTTTTGAAGATAATTGAGTTTCGCCGAAGGAGGACATGGAATTCACGGAACAACCTACCGCAGCAAGTGCAAAGAAAAGATCAATTTTCTTTGCAGCATTATTTGTTGTCGGGTTGGTACTCTATTTTACGGTCGGGCTGGACAAGCTCATTACGCCCGAACGCGTCAAACCGCTGGCCGATCATCCGCTCACCCCGGTCCTGATTGTTTTGTCCATGGCGGCAGCATGGACGTTTGCACTTCCGGGTTCAGTTTTCTTTTTTGTTACGCCGCTGCTCTTCGCCCCGCCTGAAGCCACCCTCATTATTTGTGTCGGCAGCGCCGTCGGTACGTTCATGGGGTACGGTACTGCGCGGTTCATCGGAGGGCCCTGGGTCGAACGGTTCCACAGCCACCGCATCTCGCAGTTTCTTTCCCGCCATTCAAGCTTCGCCAGCCTTTTCGCCATACGGATCTTTCCGGGATCGCAACACGGTCTGATCAACTACGGCGCCGGACTGGTGAAGGTCCCCATCATCCGGTTTCTTCTTGCAACCATTGCTGCAATAGCCATCAAGGCGTTTCTTTACGCCAAAGCGATCGAGGGAAGTGTGGGTGTGACCAACGTCCGGGAGGCTCTGAACTGGCAGACTCTCACAGCGCTCTCATTGCTTGGATTGCTGGCCCTGGTGGGACATATCGTGGGCCGAAGAAAAGGCTTGCAGGGCCTCTCCTGAGGGGCTACTTTCTCAGTTGTTCGGAAATCCACCTGAGGTATCCCTCAAGCTTCGAGAGGAAGTACATGTAGCTTTTCGTCCACTCCTGCGGGTTGCCCGGCTGAGGCTTGCCGAGACTCTCCTGGAAGATTTTTGAAACCGTAACCGCCAGATTCTTCTTTCCCTCCTGCACTGCAGATTCAACATCCGTCGAATAAAACGATTTAAGAGCGAAGATCTCTCCCCGCACTTTTGTTTCCGGGGCGATCTTCAGCAAGTTCGATTGCGCGCCCTGACCGCCGGACATTTCATACATCAATAGATTCCAGTCGTCCATGACCGACTGAAACTCTTTTTCGGAATGACACACATTCAACGGAAGTCTGGCGGCGGCCTTTTCGGTGGAAAGGGAATGCCTGAAGAGAAGCTCGCCGCCGACGAACTGTGAAATGAGATTGATGTCGCTCTGGAGGCCGAGGATGCGATAAACCGCGCGGTATATCTCACGTTCGTAGTCGTTCTGTCCCTCGATTTTCACCCCCTCTCTCTTGGCAAGGAGTTTCATCTGCACGGCAAATTCGGCATCCCCTGCCACGGCAGACTGTTGGGTGGTTGGCGCGGCAGGAGAAATGACGGCTCCTGAAAATGTCATCAAGGCCGCGCGTTTATCCCAATCCAATTCATCGAATTTCTTTGCAGCGAGCGGGAAATTCTCCAGCGGATCCGACTGCACCTTCAGAAGCATCATGAGTTTCGTCAGCAGCCTGTCTCCGTACATGGCCTGCAGATGGCCCATGTCGGCGAGCACATAGAGGTCCTCCTCCACACAGGAAAGAGCCGTATTCAGCAGACGCACGATCTGGTGTTCACCGACTTTCTTGTCGTCGATTTGACGAACAGTGTTTTCGACGCCTGCGGCAACCAGGTCGAAAACGACCGCCCCTTTTCGTCGGCCGCGGAATGTATGGGGGAGGCCCACTTCGACGTTGCTCATGCCGCTCATGCGGAGCTGCTGCTTCATATAGAGCGACGGTCCCGGAAAGGGAACAATCACGCCGATGTCCGTGGCCTTCCTCCCTGCGTCCATCATCGCGTGCTTGACCAGCTCGAGGACCTTTTTCGTGTGAAGCTCATTATGAGGAAGGATCTTCTTTCTTCCGAGATACTGCTTCGACTGCGAACGCAGGGAACCGGTGTCGATAAAGAAGATACGCCCCTTTGCCTTGGGCGCGGCGAAGACGTTGATCTTGTCGTCAAACAAGACAGATCCGATGAACAGCGAGAGCTTCGGTGTTGAGGCAAAGTGGGATGAAAGGAGGATGAACCAGTCGGAGTGCTTTTCCGAGAAATCAAACAGATCGTGGAGGTTGTCGATCCCTGCGGCATGGAGAAAAACGTCGCTCTTGAGCCATTCCTGTGCGAGAGGCGTGTTTGAGGCGGAGTCCGGTCCAAGTTGATAGGGGTCTCCGCACACGACGAACTTCTCCCGTGAAAGGAGTGAAAGTGCCGCGATGAACGGGATAGGAATACTTTCCGCATCGTCGACCATCACCATGTCGAACGAACGGCCGGTGATGCGCATGTCCGTCAGCGCCGTCATGAGGGTCGTGCCGACAAACCGCTTTGATTCCAGGACGGCCCGCTCGTTGACAGCCGTATATTGTTCAACCGCCTCTTCAACCTTGCCAATGCCGCCAAGTTCTTCGATCCGCTTCATGGCGAGGTGATATTTCTGCAATTCCTCCCCGGTTACAGGTGCCTGTGCTTCGCGCCTGAGCGATTCCTGAGTGAGCGAGGTGAGGAGCGACTGGAGCTGTTTCGCCAGGGCCTGCTTCTCCTGGAGTTTTTGCTGCGCCGCTGCCAGGTCCTCTTTCCCGAATCCCTTCTTCAATCTGTCCATCATTGAAGCGTTCTGGATTCGATTGATCGTCTCCTTGAGCGGGCCCATTTCCGCCGTCACCTTTTCAAGCTGCTTCTTTTTTTCCGAAAGGCGTTCGCGCACCTCGGTAATGCGCACCATGTCGCCTTCATGGAGCATCTGCTTGATTCGGACGCGCCACAAAGTTTCGAGCAGCGACACGCGCTCCTGGAACGATCTCTTCTTCTCCGCTTTTGTGCGGGCCAGCTGTTGCTCAAAAGAAATGGCGCCGAGCTTTTCGAAGTTCTCGACCGCAGGCAATCCCAGGCAGCATGTCGGTGAAGACATATCGACGCCCAGTTTGTTGCCGATCTCGATTGACCGGAGCAGAACATCGTCGACGCGCTCGTTCATGGTAGCGACAAACAAGACCGTCTTTCCAGCTTTGATGTAGTTTGAGGCGATATGGGCGAGGAGATGGGTCTTTCCCGAGAGTATCGGTCCCCAGACGTATGAAACTTTGTTCTGGAACAGCTTTGTGAGGGCCGACTTTTGGTCCGTCGGGGTTTCCGGGAGCATCTCAGGTTCAAACGAGACAGCGTGGAGGTTGACCCCTCCAGAAGGATTCAAGAGTCGTTGAACAAAATCGTTTTGTTCGGCGCGCGCGAGAGAATCAATGACGGGCTGGTACGACTGCCGGTAGTCCCAGGTGCATGACACCTCCGGGATCACGGCTCCAAAATCCAACGGAAACGCCAGGGTCAAATACTGGTTCTCAAGAGCGACAATGTTTGCCTGAAGGACGATCGGATGTAAGGACCCAAGGCTGCACTGGAGTTCGGTCAGATGTTGGAGATGAATATGTTCGGGGACCTCGAACCGGTAATAATGTTTCTCGGCAAATGATCCGACATGTTTTCCCGAAACAAGGGCTACGCGGCGAGTTGAACCGGTCAATGAGTCCAATTCATTCCGAAGCGCTTCGGCGAGAGATGAAACGGCGGTTTGGGTGTTGGGCGGTGAAGTCATGTAGTGATGCGAGCGGCGAGCGTGGAATGACGTAAAATACGAGAATCGGCGTTAAAATCAAAACGTGCGATGAACGCGGGAGGGTGCAGAAAAAGGAAAAGCGTCCTCATCGGACGCTTCGTTCCTTGTAAACATCTTCTGAATGGAACGTTACGGCTTGTCGGGCAACTCCTCGAACGCGTCGGCAAACAGTTCATCGGCCACCGTCGAGGAATCGAAGAATCCGCGGAACTCGGTGCCGGCAAGATTGCGTCGCCGAAGAACCAGAACAACAGCGGACACCGTCAGACCCAGTAGCAATCCCAGCACGACATATCGTTTCATAGATCCCCTGAGAAGAAAATGTAATGAATCAATTGTTCAATCAACTTACTAAAAAAATCCGTCCCCTTCAATGGTACTACGCTGCAAAGGGAAAGAAAGTTGGAAGGGAATGAAGGTCTGTTAATGGAGGGAGGTCGGATCAGTTCAGCTGGAATCTAATCGGTATGGAGACGCGAACTTTGACAGGTTTCCCCCGCTGTCTGCCCGGTACGAACTTCGCTTTGCGGACGGCCGCGACAGCTGCTTCGTCGCAACCGCCCCCGATACCCCGCTGCACATCGGCTTTGGTAACCTCCCCTTTCTCATTGACGTAGGCAAGGATGAAGACTCTTCCCTGAAGGCCTGCCCGGCGGGCTATCTCCGGATACACGACTGCCCGCTGAATGGCTGTCAGGCCGCCTACGGGTTCTGGCATATCCTCAACGGCAACGAAATATTCTTCTTCACTTTCTTCTGATTTGGGAGGCGGGGGGGCTGTCTCTTCTGCGACATTGAGCTCGGTGCTGGTAAGCTCCACATCCTCCAGGACCTGGTCGGAGGGGGCCTCAATGGGAATCGCCGGGCGGGGCGGCGGCGGCGGCCGGTTCAGCTGCCGGGTGTTTTCGATATCTTCAAATTTCACGAATTCCTGCGGGGGCGCGGTGTGGATTCTTGTAGGGGTGAAATTCGGAAAGAAGAGGAAGAGAAGAATGACAAAGACAACAGAGAGTGCAAGGGATGCCTCGAAAATAGTCCCCGGGGGTGCACCGAGCTCGGCCACCACATCCTTTTGAATGGAGGGTGCAAGGCCTTCCGGGCGCCTCATCCTTCCCAGGAACGCATAGCGGAACTTCTCGAGGATCATACTTTAGGGACTACGTAAGAACACCGCTTCAGGTTGCTGAAGCCGGCCTTCATGTTTCCCAGCATTCTTCCGGCTGCCAGCTCGTACGAAGGATCCTTTCAAGCTCCTGTCGTTGAACCTCCCGCTTCCTGCTCATCAATGGTGCGCTTGATTTCCTGAACCTCGTTCCTGATCTCCTGAGCCTTCCGTTTCAGAGTCGCCATGTGCTTACGAACCCTTGTTCCGGCGGACTTGTTCTTCTTCTCATAGAACTTCTCGAAGTCCTTCTGAAAGGTCTGGATCAGATCCAACAGCTCCTGATGCCGGTTCATACGTACTCCTTATAATGTTGAGTGAAAGGTCAATTGTTTGATGCTTCTGGCTGCTGTTCTTTTTCACCCCTGAAACGAAGAAAAAATCGTGCCTCTTTTCATCGATTTTCAAGACTCGCGAATTTGCGGCTCAATTAAAGGCAGAAAAGCCTTTGTTTGCCTACGTGGAAAGATGGAAAACATGGTCAATATAATCATTTTGCCAATGAAATCAAGAAAAATGGCGAGACTAGGAGACCATGACCCCGCCGCCATTTACGCTGAGTGTTGCACCCTCATAATGGTCGGATAGTCCGGAAGCAAGAAAGAGAACGGAACCCGCAATCTCCTCTGGAGATGCCACCCGGCCCCGGGGGATGCTCTTTTCGATTCGCTTTCGCCCTTTTTTGTCGAAAGAACACCTCTGGTCATATCAGTATCGACCCAGCCGGGTGCAACGCAATTGGCGTTGATGCGGTAACGGGCCAGTTCCTCGGCGATCGATTTAGTGAATGCGATCACTCCGGCCTTCGAGGCAGCGTAGTGGGAATGGAAGGCCTCTCCGCGTTGCCCGGCGGTGCTCGAGATATTGATGATCTTTCCACCATGGCGTTTCATGTATCGCACGATTTCGTTGCAGAAGAGGAATGTCCCCTTCAGGTTCACATCGAGAGTCTCATCCCATTGGCGGCCTGTCATCGATCCGATTACCCCGTACTTCCAAATACCGGCGTTATTCACCAAAATATCGATTCTTCCAAAACGAGCGAAAGCCACCCGAAGTGCTTTCCTCACGTCGCGCTCTGATGTGACATTTGCTTTCAGGGCGATGCACTCTTTCCCTATGCGGGCGATCTGATCGCATACGCTCATTGCCTTCTTTCGTGAAGATGCGTACGTAATGGCAACATTGCATCCTGCCCGGGCAAGAGCTAACGCGGCGGCAGCCCCGATTCCCCTGGAGCCACCTGTAATGACGGCTACTTTTCCTGAAAGGTCGATCATCTGATCTCTCTCGCTTTCATAATTAGGATTCGTTCCTAGAATATGCATTTCTTGGACTTTTTGCCAACTTTCTGCTTGACACTCCTCGGTTATACGACTAACTTGGTCGGAGTTTAAATAGGACAAAAACAGTCGTAAAACCCCGGAGGGGCGATGCTGGAGTCATATCTTATAACTTTTCGCGAGGGGGTTGAGATCTCGCTTATTGTTGGAATCCTCCTGGTCTATCTTGGAAAGATAAACCAAAGAATATTGATTTCAACTGTCTTTTACGGTCTTGTGGCGGCCATTTTTACCAGCATTGCGACGGCTATTATCCTTGAGCGGCTCGCCATGGATTTCGAGCTCCTGGAAGGTTACCTGATGTTCGGCGCAGCGTTCTTCGTTACGACCATGATTTTCTGGATGTGGCGGACTTCCCGTCATATCAAGAAGGACATCGAACACAGGATCGATTCGATCGTTTCGAAGAGGTCGACGTCGCTTGGCGCCATGACAGGAGTCTTTCTGTTCACCTTTCTCATGGTGGTGCGCGAAGGAGTGGAGACCGTCATTTTTCTCAGGGCCGTCTCTTCGGGACAGGGGACATGGGGGGTGTTGATCGGGGTCGGGGCGGGAGTTCTCGCCGCCACGGCATTCGGTGTTCTCTTTGTTAAAGGGAGCCTGCGTGTCGACATCGGCAAGTTTCTGAAAGTCACCGCCGTCGTCCTCCTTGTCTTTGTCGCCCAGCTTCTTGTCAACGGTGTTCACGAATTCTACGAGCTCGGAGTGTTCCCGCCCAACCCGGAAGCAATGGGAATTGTGGGCCCGATTGTCCGCAATAACCTTCTGTTTGTCCTTGCTATTTTCAGCATCCCCGCTATCATGTTCATTATTCCTTCTTCACGCCATACGCAACCCGTCGTTGTCCGTTCAACCAGACGATGGCAGCTTGCGACCGGGTTGACAACCTTGAGCGTGGTTTTCTTCTTCGGGTTCGACTACATCTATGGTGCCCGATCGTCGGTCGAAATTTCACCGGCGAAGGAAATGAAGTCCGAAAATGCCATCATCAGGATCCCTGTCAACGATCTGCTTGACGGCGATCTCCATCGGTTCGAGTGGGTCACCGACGACAGTGTACATGTCCGCTTTATCGCGCTGAGAACAAGCCCCGGGACGTTCGGGACCGCATTTGACGCGTGCAGAGCCTGCTACAATTACGGATACTACTTCCTCAGGGACGGTGAACTGATCTGCTCTATTTGTGAGGCCCCGTCAGAGATGAGCAAGCTCGCTGTGGCGACCGACGTTGATCCCGAACAAAGCGGTTCGATGGAGGGGCTCGGGTGCGCACCGCTTCATCTGCCTTCAAGGCTTGACGGAGGTTCAATTCTCATCAAGACATCCGATCTCCTGACCAACAAGGTCTTCTTTCAGACCGGCCTCGACCCTTCGCAATCGATGCCCGAACTGAAACCGATGAAACCGCTGTAACGAGGAGAGCCGCGCCCGTGGCGATGCCCGCTTTTGTTGATCAAACCATCCGAATGAAAATTGACAGGCCGAGATCATGAAAATGTATCTTCGCGTCATCGTTATGCTGTCATTGGCCGCTTTCTCGCACGCTGCAGCGCAGGTGTCGGAAAGAGACAGCCTCAGAGAGCTGTAGCAGGAGGATCGAGGTCCTCGCCGGAGAGCTTGAAGCCCTCAGGTTGGGGGAGGTCGGCGTTCAGGAAGCAGACCTGATCCATGGAATTCCCAATCCCGACCGCCCTAAGGAGATAATCCATCGGATACAGGTCCGCGACGAGGCGGTTGCAACATCGGGGAACCTTTAGAGTTCAGGTGGGAGATCGAAGGTCCGGACATCTCCTGGATCCGCGGTCGGCGGGCCGGAATCGACAGTTTTAAGCCTGACTGTTGTGGCACAAACGGCCCTTGAGGCTGATGCTTATTCCACCGGCCTGCATTGTTTTGGTACACACGGAACACTTCCTGTCACTGAACGGTCGGTGAAAGTGCTCTGTATGGAGCGAAGAGAGAATTTACCGGTATTACGGGAGATCAGAACGAAGAAAGAAAGATAGGTGAATTATGATCACGGTCGAGCACGTTTACGAAGCTTTGAAGGAATGCTATGATCCGGAGATTCCCGTGAACATCGTCGACCTGGGGCTCGTTTATGGTGTGACGATTGTGGATGGCTGGGTCGGAGTAAAAATGACTTTGACGACGCCGGGATGCGGAATGGCCGATGCCATCGTTTCAAAAGTCCGTGAACGAATCCTGAAGATTCCGGGAGTCAACGACGGTGACGTTCGCCTGGTGTGGAACCCCGCATGGAACCCCGGATTGATGAGTCCTTCAGCAAAGGAGCAGCTTGGAGTGAAGTAGGTCACATATCCCGCTATTCGCCCCGATGTTTTTTGCGATTACTGCAATGAGTCTTGCCTTTCCGCGTGCGCTTTGATAGATTGATGCACCTCCTGGAGAAATAAACGCCTCCCGTAAATCATAGGCTTCAAATCTGGAGTACCAATGGATCGTGATCCTATCTCTGTTCTACTTGTTGACGATGAAGGCTTTTTTATCAGTCTGATTGCTTCCCAGCTTCGCGATGAGTTCGGGATTCAAACCGAATCCGTGTTCTCGGGAAAAGATGCAGTTGAAAAAATATCCAATGCCATCCGCGCATATGATGTTGTCCTGCTCGACTACATGATGCCCGAGATGACGGGCCTGAACGTCATGCAGTGGATGCATGAGCAGAAGAACGAGACGCCGGTGGTCATGTTGACCGCCGCCGGTTCCGAAGTTGTTGCCGTGGAGGCGATGAAGCTGGGCGCCTATGACTATGTCCGCAAGGAGCATATCGATATCCGCCGGCTGGCGATTGTCATTCAGGCGACGCATGAACGGCATCAGTTCCGCATCTCCAAGGAGATCGAACTGGAGCGCGAGCGTGAGATACGGCTAAATCTCGAAGCCACCGAGAAGGTCCGACGCGTCCTCAACGTGATAGCTCCACGGCTTAATACAGACTTCGCAGCGATCGGCGTCGAGCTTGAACTGCGCGCAGAGCTTATTCGTGAAACCCTCTCCGGCGAAGCACTTGAGACCTTCAATAAGATGGTCGGTGAGGTGCAGAACCACACCCTGGCGATCGAAACGGGTGTTCAGGGCTTATTGAACCTGTACAAGGTGATGTATGCCCGGCATACCGAGGTGAAGGAGATTGAGAACATCAAAGGGGAGTTTGAGGTCAAGGTTGCCAGGGTGAGCGAAACGAAAAAGGACGGCAGCGGGTAATCATAATCACCCTTAGTTCTTACATGGAGTACAAGAAAAAGGCGCCACTCAGCGCCTTTTCTGTTTTCGTGACTGACTCGTTCAGCGATTCGACGGAGGTCGCAGTTGCCCTGCGGAGATCTCGTGCGTCCACCGCAGCCTCCCCCTGTAATCCCAGCACTCCATGGTAAGTTTCCGGTCTCTGCGCGGTCCGCCGAATTTGAGAATCCCGAAATTGTGAGCATCGTTCACGAGCGTTCCGGCTACGACATGAGGATTCTCCTCTTTAGCGGTAGAGAGGCCTGCCGTGAGTGATGAGCTTGTGTAATCGTAGAGAGGATAGAAGGTTGAATCCTTCAGAGCGATAAGTTCTGTGAGATGCCGGTCGCCTGAAAGGAACACGACGCCGGAAATCCTGCGTTCTTTGACGAAGCGCAGCAGCTCGCTATATTCTCTTCCGTATTTCGAGAACGTCTCCCCGCCGATGAGCGGATTCAGCATCTGATTTCCGTTTGCAACGATCTTGAATGTTGCATTGCTCGATGCCAATCCGTCTTTCAGCCATTGAAACTGCTCTTTCCCAAACATTGTTTTCCCCGCATCATCAGGCGCATTGTTCGGTGCGCGGTGATAACGATCGTCGAGCATGAAGAACTCGACATCTCCCCATTCAAACCGCCCAAAGACGCCGTCCACTCCGGGCGTGCCGTACGTCTGGTTGGCCCAGAAAAGTTTGTGTGTCTCGAGGGCTTCGGCCTTCAACCTATAGGATCTATCGGCGTCGTCGGGGCCGTAGTCGTGGTCGTCCCAGATCGCGTAGTTATGTGCAACGCCCAGTACGGGCTGCAATTGCGAAATAGTCCGTGTGTGATTCCATCGATGCTTCAGACCTGCTTCGGTATTCCAGTCAATCTCTCTGTAATAGGTGTTGTCTCCGAGCCAGAGCATGAGGTCGGGTTTTTTCGATGCGAGGATGGAGAGGACCTCATAATCGGATCCGTACGGCGTTCCCGGCCTGTCCCATTCAGTCTCGTTGATGTAGAGGCAGGAGCCAAATGCGAGCGTGAAATCGGGAGGGTCGGTACGCCACTGCCAGAGCGGCTGCGTTTGAAAGCGGAGCGGGTATGGCCGCGGAACGACCTTTCCGTTGATCAACACCTCGAAGGCAAATTCTTTTCCGGGGAGGAGGTCCTGAATGAGGACGTGAGCGATATTCTCCCGGGCAACGGCTGTGCGAACAGAGGGGCTGGCTTTTTTGAGAGACGGCTCGGAAATATCCCAGTATCGGAATTGCACCGAGGCATCTTTCGTTGTCTGCACCCACAGCATGACCTCGGTCATCTGTCCGTATCCAACCATAGGCCCGGACTTCAGAAGAGAGGGCTGAGAATGCAGTACCGCTGCGCTCAGCACGAGGAGAAACAATAATGTGCGATGGATCTTCATGATTGCAGAGTCTCCTATCAAGGTTGGGGTTGCTTTTCTCGCGCAAGAGGATGTTACCTTCCGTGGTGAACTTATGTTGAAGGTAATCTTCAACCCAGGTGGCAGTCGGACTTCTTGCTGGAATGGAAGATAACCTTCTTCTCAAAAAAAAGGGCGAGAAAAACATCTTCTCGCCCGAAGTGATTCGCTTGGAAGACTATTTGCCGTCTTTCTTCTCCGCCTTCTTCTGCATCATCTCCCCTTTCTTCTGCATCTTTTTGCCGCGCTTCTGTTTCATTTCTCCTCTTGCCTCTTTCGTCTTTCCGGCTTGCTTCATCGTGGTACCCTTCTTTACCTTACCCGCTTCGATCATCTTTTCACCCTTCTCCTGCATCTTCTCACCCCTGTTCTCCATTCGCTCTCCGCGATTTTCCTTCATCTCGCCTGCCTTCTCAACTCTCTCCCCCTTCTTCTCCATCGGTTTTTCCTGTTCCTGGGCGAATGCCGTTTGGACAAAAAGGAATGCGGCAAGCAATGCGACCACTGCGGCGTACTTCCTCATACATGCCTCCGGTAGAAGTTTTTGGTGAACCTCTGTGGATACGAACCAAATGGAGGGTCAAGTTAGATTTCGGCCTGTTGAAAGTCAGGATATGAATTCGCAGGAAACTGCCGGATGTGAAAAAGTCCGCCCGCAACTGCTTGGTTCGATAAAGCTTGCGGGAAGGGGGGAGAAATCTTACATTCATTGACACTCTCTTACGCCAGCATCGCCCGACGATGGTTGACGGTGACAAGGATGAACACGACCGGCGCGGAAAAAAAACTCACACTGTTTCTTCTCAACGACAAGTTCACTATCAGCAAGCTTGCTCAGTTTGCGGAACTGCCGATGATTGTTGCCAAGGGAGAAATGTGTTTTTCGGCCCGTACCGACGAAGAGCTTGTCATCATTACTCCTGAGTTTATGGCGCCCAACAATGTTCAGCAGGAAACGGGCTTTCGGGCGATCAGGGTGGAGGGGGAATCCTCCTTGAAGGACACCAGGGTCATTTCAGCTCTCATCGATCCGCTGACAGCCGCAGGAATCGGAACTGTCGTTTGGACGACGTTCAATTCCGTATATGTGTTCCTGCGGGAGGAGAAGATTGTTGATGCGGTCAAGGCACTGCAGCACGCCGGGCATACGTTCGAGCACAAAGAAGTAATGGCTCCCAAATAACGGCCTTCCTCGTTCTGCTTTTTGCGGTTTTTTCCCCATGGTGACATTCGACGATATCAAAACGGCTGCATCGTTACTCCGTCCCGTTATTCACAAAACCCCCCTTCTCTCATCCATGACATTCGACCGGCTTTCCGGAAATGCCGTTGTTCTGAAGGCCGAAAACCTTCAGCGTATCGGGGCATTCAAGATCCGGGGAGCATACAACAAGATTGCGACGTTGACTGACGAGGAGAAACGGCGGGGGGTAGTGGCTCACTCCTCGGGAAACCACGCTCAGGGTGTCGCCCTTGCATCGCAGCTTCTTGGAGTGAAAGCGACGGTCGTGATGCCGAAGGGATCCCCCCCCAACAAGATTGAAGCGACAAGGAGTTACGGCGTGGAGGTCGTTTTCAGCGAGGATTCATCGGATGACCGCGAGCGGGTGGCGCACATGCTTTCGGAGAAACACGGCTATGTACCCGTACCGCCGTACGATGACGACAAGATCATAGCCGGTCAGGGGACGGTAGCGCTCGAACTGGCGCTGGACCTTCCCCGCCTGGACTATCTGTTCGTTCCGGTCGGCGGAGGCGGACTCATTGCGGGCAATGCCCTGGCCGCAAAACATCTGTTCCCCGGGATTAAGGTTATCGGCGTTGAAACGGAGGCGGCGAATGATTGCTACCAGTCTTTCCGAAAGAAAGAGATTGTCAGAATTCAGCCTCCGAACACGATCGCGGACGGCATGCGCACGCAAGCGGTGGGGAAGAGGAACTTCGAAATCATACTGCAGTATGTCGACGATATTGTCACGGTGACCGATCAGCAGGTTATCGAAACAATGAAATTCCTTCTCGAACGAATGAAGATTATCGCAGAACCGACAGGAGCCGTCGCTCCCGCGGCCGCGTTTCACAATATTCTTCACGATTCGGGGAAGAGCATCTGTGCGATTATCAGCGGCGGAAACGTCAATCCCGCTTTTCTCAAATCAATTCTCTAGACACCATGACCGTCCAAAACTACCTCTCCTATTTCAATGAAATGGTGGCGCCGACCGAAGCACTCTTTCGGATGATTCCAGAGGATAAGCTGCACTGGAAACCGACAGAGAAATCGTTCACCGCGGCACAATTGATGACTCACATGGGAGAGGCGCTCCGCGCGTACGCAAATGGAATCGCTTCCGGCAACTGGGGATTTGATTCAATGAGGGAGGTGTTCGTTACGAACCGCAAGACAAAGGAGTTGACGGTTGAAGAGGCGGTGGAGCTTTACAGGACCAACCTTGCAGTGTACCGGCAGAAGATCGGTGCACTGACCGAGGAGGAATTCGACCGGGGCGAGATCGATTCGCCTCAACTCGGCCGCGTCGCGCGATGGAGAGCCGCAATGCTGGCCGTGGAGCATCATGTGACGCACAAGACAGAACTGTTCATGTATTTGAAGTTCGCGGGCTTGCACGTGAATACCGGTCATCTGTATTTTGACGGAAGGCCACGCAAGGCTTGATGCTTTGGAGAAAGTTCGCTAGCTTCATGAGGCAATAGATTGTTCCACAGAGCGAGATAGAGCGTACTATGAAACTGGTTGCGTGCGTCAATCACGTTCCCGACACGGAGACGAAGGTAAAGGTCGGGTCTGACAACAAGAGCATCGATCGAACCGGCGTGAATTTTGTCATCAATCCGTACGACGAGTTTGCAGTCGAAGAGTGCCTGCGATGGAAAGAGAAATTCGGCGGGGAGGTCATTGCGGTGACGTTGGGCGGCGACACTCACAAGGAAACCCTTCGAAAGAGCCTCGCAATGGGCGTCGATAAGGCGGTTCTTCTGAAAGATGATTCACCGAGGGATTCGTATTCGGTTGCGCGTGCCCTTGCCGATTACTTGAAAGAGATCGCCCCCGACGCAATATTCTTCGGAAAACAGTCGATCGACAGTGACGACGGGGCGGTGGGAGGAATGGTTGCCGAAATGCTGGGATTTCCGTCGGTTTCGGTTGTGGTGAAACTTGAGGTCCGTGATGGGACGGCCGTGGCCGAACGGGAAATCGAGGGCGGCCATGAAAAGGTCGAAATCAAGCTCCCTGCCGTTTTTACCGCACAAAAGGGGCTCAATGAACCGCGGTATCCCTCATTGAAGGGAATCATGGCGGCAAAAAGCAAGCCGATCGAAGAAAAACCTGCAACCCCCGTATCGAACAAACTTGACGTCCGTGTCATGAAGAAGCCTGCAGGCAAGAGTGCCGGCAAAATCATCGGTGCGGATGCGACGGCGGTACCGGAGCTTGTGAAGCTCCTTCATGAAGAGGCAAAAGTCATCTGAGTTCACTCGAACACTCAATCCTCCGATAGTGATATGAAAATACTGGCATTTGCAGAGCAACGAGACGGACAATTCAAGAAGGCGGCCTATGAGGTGATGAAGGCGGCAGCCACTTTGGCTGCAGAGACGCAGGGTCAGGCGTTGGGCTTGGTCGCAGGCGACCGGGTCAAATCGATGAGTTCCTCTCTCGGAGGGTACGGAGCGGTGAAGGTTCTGGCGGCAGAAGACTCCCGTCTGAAATTTCCGTCCAATGCTTATGCGGAAGTAATAGCCCAGGTTGCAAAGAAAGAGAAAGCCGACGTCGTCTTCTTCTCGGCGACCTCGATGGGAAAAGACCTTGCGCCGCGGGTTGCGGTGAAGCTTAATGCGGGCCTTGCAGCGGATTGCACTGCGCTGAGAGTCGAGGGCGGAGATCTGGTGGCAACGCGGCCTGTTTTTGCCGGAAAAGCATTGACCGAGGTTACAGTAACATCAGCAGTGAAAGTCTTCACGTTGCGGCCGAACGTCTTCTTGACGGGCGAGAGCAGCGGTGCCGCGGCGCCGGTGGAAGACGCGGGCGTGTCGCTTTCGGATGATCACTTTGGCGGTTCAGTGCGGGAGGTGACACAGGCAAGCGGAAAGCTTGACGTCGCCGAGGCAGACATCATCGTATCGGGCGGTCGGGGATTGAAGGGTCCGGAGAATTTTGCCATGATTGAAGAGCTCGCCTCGGTTCTCGGGGCGGCCGTGGGGGCCTCGCGCGCTGTGGTCGATGCAGGATGGAGGCCGCACGACGAGCAGGTTGGGCAGACAGGGAAAACCGTTTCGCCCTCACTGTACATTGCGGTGGGAATTTCAGGCGCCATTCAACACCTTGCGGGAATGTCCTCGTCCAAGTATATTGTTGCAATCAACAAGGACAAAGATGCTCCCATTTTTCAGGTAGC
The DNA here is from genome assembly GCA_035291905.1 of Bacteroidota bacterium. GTDB lineage: Bacteria > Bacteroidota > Ignavibacteria > UBA10030 > UBA10030 > JACPLA01. The sequence goes on along the minus strand of DATDRF010000195.1, from coordinate 6,023 downwards.
GGACTACGGCATTGCGGGGGATGCGTTCGAGGTTGTGCCGGCTCTGACGAAAGAAGTGAAGAAGCTCCTGGGGAAATAGCAAAGACGTTCTTGTCGGAAGGAGAAGTTGCGTGGAGAGAATTCAGGTTGACATACTGGGTTTGTCGACGAGCCCTTCGGCAGGCGGTGCCTACGCATTGATCTTGAAGGAGGTCAACGGCGCGCGGAGACTCCCCATCATCATCGGAGCCTTTGAGGCGCAATCGATTGCCCTTGAGATGGAAGGAATCAAGCCTCCCCGCCCCCTGACCCATGATCTGATCAAGAGCATCATCGATTCCCTGGGAGTTGCACTGACGGATGTCTTCATCAATGAGTTGAAGGACGGAACCTTCTATGCCCGTCTGAATCTCGACAGCCAGGAGATCGACTCCAGACCCAGCGATGCCATAGCACTTGCCGTCCGCTACGGTGTACCGATCTTTGTCGCCGACAGAGTCATGGATGAAGCCGCGTTTATCCCTGAAAACGATGAACCTGAAAAACCTCCCGCACCACCGGCTGAGCCGGCTTCGCCGGAAACTGCCGCAAAGCCGAAACTGAGCAAACTGGAACAGCTCGAGCATCAGCTGAAAGAGGCGATTGCCAAAGAAGACTACGAACGCGCCGCAAAATTGCGCGATGAGATAAGAAAGCTCCAGGCCCGTAACTCTTGAAACTTCCCCTAACGAGCATCGCATTCAATTTCCGTGCGCGGATTTTTGTCGCAGCGGGCGTACTGACAATCTTCCTTGTTGTGGCAGTATGGGGAATCGCAGCGGCCCAGGTGGAATCAACCCCCCAACCGGCCCCGACAGATTCCCTGCGCACATCTGTGCGCGAACTGATCGCACAGGGAGACATCTTTGCCTCGAAATACTTCGATAACCGGGCTGCGCTTGAGCTGTACAACCGCGCCCTCACCATCGAGGCGGGCAATGCCGACCTCCTCTGGCACATCAGTCAAGCTTACGTCGATATCGGGGAGCACCTTCCCACAGCAAGTGACGAGGAAAAGGACCTGCAGCTGGCTACGTATGAGAAGGCCCTCGATTTTGCGGGAAGAAGTGTCATTGCGGATCCGCGGAATTCCATGGCGTTGACCAGGCGCGCGATTGCCGTCGGTCATATCTCACTCTTCAAGGGATTGTGGGAAACAGTGGGGCTGTTGAAGGATATGAGGTCCGATCTTGACCGGGCAGTGGCCATCGACAGTACCAACCATCTTGGGATCTTCTGGCTTGGAAGAACGCACATGCGCGTGACGGATCGGCCCTGGATCTTCCGCTGGCCCCTCGGCCTGGGTTGGGGAAGCAGAACGGAAGCTCTGCGCTTGTTTGAACGGGCAATCGGACTGCGGGGGGATATCATCGAGTACAGAATCGAATACGCTAAAGGGCTTGTCGACGAGGGTGAGTATGAAAAGGCAAGGGTACAGCTGCTTTTGATTCCAAATCTCCCCACCCAGGATGAAGACGACGAACGTTATCGCCGGGAAGCTCACGAGTTGTACGCCCTCATCAAAGACGAAGACTGATCTTCTCTTCGGCTCCCTCTTTCCGCACATCATTCCGCCAACCTAGTTTCGTAACTACGGACCTTTCTTCTCAGCAGCGCGTCGAAGCGACCTGTGCTCCAGGATTGCGCTGAGGCCCATCAGCACAATGCCAAGGACAAACGGAAGGACGCTCTTGATCTCGAAGAGTGCCCCCGCGACAACCGGTGCAATGACCATGCTTGCCGCCATGAGCGAACTCATGATGCCGAGAATCTCCCCCTTCATATGCGGCGGCGCAAGGCCGGCAACGCGGCTGGTAATAACGGCCCGCAGATTCGACTGGGCGCTCGCGATGAGAATGATCGCCAGGAAAAAGAGCGGGAGGATACTGAGCGCCATGAGGATCAAACTAATGCACAGGACAATCGTCATGGCGTATTCCAGCACCGCTTCTGAAAAATGCTTCAGCCAGACGTGCTTGAGCAGAAATCCCTGGTTGAAGGCGGTGAAGACGCCCATGGCAGAGAATAGCAATCCGGTGGCGAACGACCCGAATCCGAACGCTTCCTGAACGAAGAGAGCAAAAATCGTCTGAACCGACATGAAAGAGATTCCGAAGAGTATCCAGTTCAGAAAGAACGGGCGGAGTTCGACGTTCATTGCGGCCCGGGCAAGCGGTGCAAGAGGATTGATCGAGAGAAGCATGGAGCGATCACGGCGCGTATTGGTTTCGCGAACATTGAGGGAGGTCAGCAGAACATTCACGCTAGCAAGTCCGCCGGCAACCCAGAAAGGAAAAGAATGGGAAACCGTGCTCAGGACGCCGCCAATGAGGGGTCCCAGCATAAACCCGATGCCGAAGGAGGCGCCGATGAGTCCGAGGTTCGCTGCGCGGTCCTTTTCGTCTGTCGAAATATCGACCAACGCACTTTGTGCGACGGTGAAGTTCCCGGCAGCCGCGCCGTCGATGATTCTGCCGATGAAGAGGAGCACAATCGAGTCCGCCGCTGCGAAAACGAACCACCCGATAGCCGTGCTGGCAATGCTGAAAACAAGTACGGGCCGGCGGCCGATCTTGTCTGAAAGAGCACCGAGAAAAGGACTGCTGACAAACGCAAAGAGAGCGAATGAAGAAAAGAGAAGGGTGACCGTGAAAGCCGAAGCACCGAATGACGTTACATAGAAAGGGAGGATGGGGATGACGATGCCAAAACCAAGGACATCAACGAGGACCGTAAGGAGAATGGTGATTTTTTCTTTTTGCATTGATGGAAATCATGTGCCACATTCGTGTACTACAGGAAGCCCCGGCCTGATGCCATGACAAAAACCTCAAAACAACCCGCTTTGCTTCTCGGTGCTCACATGTCCATTGCGGGCGGAGTGGCGACGGCGGTGGAACGGGCTGTGAGCATCGGCTGTACGACGTTTCAATTGTTCGTGAAGAACAACACCATGTGGAAAGGGGCTCCTCTTACCGAAACGGACGTGACAACCTACAAAGAGCTTCTTTCGAAAGCAAGAATGGGTCCGATCATTGCGCACGGCACATTCCTGGTCAATCTCTGTGCACAGAACAAATCCTTTCTCGAAAAATCGCGGACGACGTTGAAAGACGAGCTCGACAGGTGTGAGCGATTGGGGATCGAATACCTGAACTTTCATCCCGGCTCCCATATGGGAGCGGGAGAGAAGGAAGGAATCAAACGAATCGCGGAATCGATCAACCTTCTTCACGCTCAAACCCCCGGTTACCGGGTCAAAACGGTTCTTGAGACAACGGCGGGGCAGGGCACTGCGTTGGGATACCGGTTTGAACAGCTTCGTTCGATCATCGACCTCATTGATGAACGGCAACGAATGGCGGTGTGCATCGACACGTGTCATGTTTTTGCGGCGGGGTACGACCTGTCGACAGAAGAGGGTTACGAATCATCCTTCGCCGATTTCGAGACAATGATAGGGCTCGACCGTCTCGTTGCTTTTCACGTGAACGACTCGAAGAAGGAGTGCGGTTCCAGAGTGGATCGTCACGATCATATCGGCAAAGGCTGTATAGGACTCGGCGGCTTCAGTCTCCTGATGAATGACCCAAGATTTGCACATCTTCCGAAGATTCTCGAAACCCCCAAGGGACCGGAAATGAGGGAAGACGTGGAGAATATGCGGGTATTGAGGGAGATGGTGGGCAAGGTCAAAAGTCAGAAGTCGGAAATAAGAAGCAAGGAGTAAGACAGGATCTGGAAGCGTCTTTCTCTGATGGCTGAGTACTGACAACTGATAGCTGATTGCCGAACGTTGAAAGCTGAACGCTGATATCTTTCCTCCCTGTTGACTCCAACTCCGCTCCGCAGTACATTACCCGAGGGTCGCTCATGACTGAATCGACAACATTGAAAGATCTCCTCGCGGAAAACACCCGGGTCGGTGACCTCGGTGTTTCGATGGGGAACGAATGGGTCCGTTGCTACGCCTGCGGCCACCGATGCAAGATACCGCCGGGCAAGGACGGCATTTGCCGCGTGCGGTTCAACCGCGGGGGAAAGCTCTACGTTCCGTGGGGATATGTGGCGGGATTACAGCTTGATCCAATCGAGAAGAAGCCTTTCTTCCACGCCTATCCGGGCTCGAAGGCGCTCAGCTTCGGGATGCTCGGGTGCGATTTGCACTGCGGATATTGTCAGAACTGGGTGACGTCGCAAGCCTTGCGCGATCCCGCCGCGGTGGGCGGCCCTGAACCTGTCACCCCTGAACAGATCATCGACCTCGCCCTCCGAAAGCATGCAACCGTCGTCACGAGCACCTACAATGAGCCGCTCATCACCACTGAATGGGCCGTTGAGATCTTCAAGCTTGCGAAGAACGTCGGCCTGACAACCTCGTACGTCTCGAACGGAAACGGGACACCGGAGGTTCTTGATTACGTCGGGCCGTGGCTCGACCTCTGCAAAGTGGACCTGAAAGGTTTTCGCCAAAAGTCGTATTCGCAGCTTGGCGGAGTGCTGCAAAACGTCCTCGACACGATCAAATCGCTTCATGATCGCGGCATTTGGGTCGAGATTGTCACCCTCGTTGTTCCGGGGTTCAACGACTCCGACGCGGAACTGAATGACATTGCGAAATTCCTGGTTTCCGTTTCTCCCGATATCCCCTGGCATGTGACCGGTTTTCATGCCGATTACCGAATGACAGACCCCGACGATACATCTTCTTCAACGCTTGTCCACGCAGCGAACATCGGATATGAGGCCGGCCTCAAGTTTGTGTACGCCGGGAACCGGCCGGGAGAAACCGAAGGGTACGAAAATACGCTCTGTCCGCAGTGCCGCGAGGTGCTGATTGAGCGATGGGGATTCCAGGTTCGGAAGAACCTTCTGAAGAAGGGGGCTTGTTACAAATGCGGAACAGCCCTTGCAGGCCGATGGAGTCTATCTGCTGAAGCCTGACCTATTCAACCTCTAACGCTGAACTCTCCAATGATCTTTCCGGTTCTGTGACCATCGGTTTCCGTGTATTAGAGGAGAAATCCATGCAAACCGTCAAGTTTCGCGGTATGGTCTTGTCTCTCGTCGCCGTAATCATCAGCTCATGCGATAGCGGCCCTTCGACTCCTCCCGAGCTCGAGCAGGCCGCGGCTCTCGTCGAACACTTCACAACTCCGTCCGTACTGGAGCGTTCCACATTTCCGGTTGTCATTCCTCATGGGACGCCAAAACAGTTTGTGAGCTGGCTTTTTTCACAAATTGGGACGGCAGAATGGCCCTTGACGAAAGAACAGTCGATGCGTGAACTTGGAGATGCATATGTTCCGGGAATACCCACCTTGCCGGACGGTGTATCCTATTTTCATACGAAACCCGACAGTGCCCGAGGAAGACAGATCGTCGTGAAATGGGACGATGCCCGCGGAGTTGTGATCGTTGAAGGGTATCTTGATCCAAAACAGCCTCCGATGCTGATAAAAGAATATGTGCTTCCAAAAGTCACATCGACAAACGAGCTGGCCCGGATCACGGCCCAAAGCAACATCGAGATGGGTGCATCGTTCCAGGCTTTCTAGAGTGCACTATGCCCGGAGCAAATGATCTATCCGTTCGTTGGCGGTCTTGTCGGCTACGTCGGAGCACGATAGGCCGGGATTGAAGACGGCCTCGCGATATTTGGCATAGCGATCTTCACCATGATCGCCGCCACTGTCGGCGGTCTTTTCCTCAGCCGGAGGTCCGGCAGATAATCTCACACAAGGAGGTCTCATGAGGCGCTTTCTTCGAATCGCGATCCTGTTTATCCTTCCCGTAATTCTCCTCGCTCAAGACGGAGTGCCGCTCTTCACGCGCGACTTTCCGCCCCAGGAATTTGCGGAACGGCGTCAAAAGATCTACACGGCAATCGGCAAGAACCTGGCGCTCATGCAGGGAGCTCCGAGCCCCGCGGGGTACACCAGATTTCGGCAATCGAACGAATTCTACTACGTCTGCGGCATTGAAGTCCCTCAGGCGTACCTGCT
>DATDRF010000194.1:0-6095 GCA_035291905.1 Bacteroidota bacterium | reverse complement strand
GCTTCGATGACGTGCCGGAACTGCGGGAGGTCAAGCCGTTGACTTTAAGGGGAAGTTTCGGGTGTGTGAAGCTGAATCTTTGGGATGAGGAGAAGGAGAAACTGGTGAGTTTTGGAGCGTTGCGATAGCCCTTCGACGGTGCTCAGGCTATGCCCACCCCTTCGACGGTGCTCAGGGCCAGAGGTGTTCTGCTTCGTCTCTGCTTTGGAACCTCAGCTTGGCGCTTGTGTGAGGAACCCGGGGTTCGACTTTTCGTTCTTCTTGTCTCTTTTCGCCGCCCTTTTTTCCTTCAGGGTTTTGGCCGGTTTCTTCTTCGAATTGCTCTTGCTGTTCTGACCTTTGCTCATGGTCGTTCCCTCTCTCTTAATGTGAATATCCCGCGAGAACCCGAACTCGCTACCGCACGAAACAGTACCACAACGCGACGTGCAAGATCCCTGCGACCGCCCCTTTGATCGACTCCTGAACGTCCGCAAACGAGCCGACCTTCACACTCTCGGAATCGTAGATATCTGAACCGCGAATGGAGATCATCTTTCTCCCGTCCGCATCGAACAATTCATCACCGCGAACGGAGCCGACCCTCTGATTGTCTCCGTCGAAAATCGTTCCACCCTTCGTCTTGGCTATGGTATGGAGATGTGAATCATAAAGATTACCGCCGCGTATCTCGTATTTCATCCCTCGCCTCTCAGTCTATACATCAAGATATTTAGTATAGACCCTTTCAGCATCATTAGCAAGGTGATAGTGGTGGTATCAATCTTTCTCTGTTTCTTCTGCGGTTAGAAGCTTTACCACACCTGCCCGCCTCCGAGGATCTCATCCGGCAGGCCCCGACAAAGTCGGGGCAGGCGGGGAGGGCACAAATCTCAAGAGGATCCCTTTGTGAGGAGGCACGGAGCCTGCCTGCTCGACAGAGTCCGTTCGACAGAATTCGTTCGACAGAATTCGTTCGACAGAATTCGTCGAAATCTGACGATCGCAATCTGACGATCGAAGTCTGACGACCGGCAGGCAGGGACACAGAGAAAAACTGGAATGCACCGGGGCCGTAGAAGAACAAAACCGCGGGCGCTAGAGCACGTATCGGATGCCGGCGTTGATGACGCGCCCTTCAAGCGGTGCGTAGACCGGCAGTGTGCGGATCATCCCCGTTGCCAGGTCCCCGGTGAAGATCGGCTCATACCTTGTCTGACGAGTGTCAAAGATGTTTTCGAGATTGATGAAGAACCTGAAGTTGCCGAACCCCTTCTCGACAATGAATCCGGTGATCCAGTACGACGGCGTGATTGTGCGGAACGGATTGCGCGTCACGTGCTGACGTCCCGTCCAATACTGTTCCAGACCCATCTTGAGCTCCTCCTCGTGATCCTCCCAAACGATGACCGCTCCGAACGAATGTCGCGGATTCAGTTCGATTTCGGATATGTTGTTGTTATCCTCTTGCGTCGCATAGACGTACGTGTACCCGAGGGAAGCCTTGAAATTATCGTATGTGACCCGAAGCGAAAACTCAGACCCGATTGAGTTTGTCGGGCCTCCTGCATTCCGAAGATAGACAACACCTGCCCCAAGAGAGTCTTCGTCGGCTATGAGTGCATCGTCAAGATTGGTCAAAAACACCGCCCAATTGCAGTCAATGGTGAACAAACCCTCGATGCTGCGCCAGTTCAGGTCCAGCGAAGCGCTCCGCGCCCTCTCGGGCTTCACATTCCCAAGCGGCCGAAGATTCTGAAATCCCACCTCTTCCGCCTCTTCAACGAAAATGGTCGGCGCTTTGTATCCCGTTCCTCCGCCGAGCCGAAGCGTCAGAGATGAGACCGGACGATACATCAACGAAAAACGGGGGACGAGAAACGTCCCAAAAACATTATGGATGTCCAGCCTTCCGCTGGCTACGACGCTGAAGGCGTCTGAAATATGGATCTCATCCTGTACGAACACTGAAGGGACGGCGAAGCGATACGAACGCTGGGAATTCCCGGCGGTGCGATCTTGAAAATCGTCGACCCGGAAGGCGGAACCTGCCAGAAAATTGTGACCGGATATGTCAATCGTGTATTGCACGTCGCCGAACTGGACCATCTGGACGGCATGAAAGGGGGTCGCGCCAAACGACGCATTTCGCTTTGAGCGTAGCCAGGCCATTTTCACCGAGAATGCCTCGTTTGATGAAAGCCGCCAATCGATGTGTGATGAAACGTCGATCCGGCTTGTGCTGATCTTTTCCGTGTATGGCAACGATGACGATCCCGATGCCGGTTTCTCGTCCATTGCGCCGCCCACACGGTCCTCATCGAGACTACTGACGCCGACCCGCGCCGTTATATCATCCGAAAGCCGGTGAAGCATTCTTGGCGTGACGGTGGTTCGCGTGAATTGAGCGACATCCGCAAAGCCGTCTCCGTCCACGTCGTAGCGAGGCTGACGGTTATGACTCGCAAGAATGCTTATGCCGTTTTCATCGAGGCGGCCGGAGTAATATCCCGCGAGATCGAGCCCGTTTTGTGTCGTCCCATTGAGCAGTAAGCTTGCCTCCGAGATCTCTCCCGGCAGCTTCGGCAGGAAATTCACGACGCCTGCAATGGCATCTGCACCGTAGAGTGTCGAGGTTGCTCCCTTTAACACTTCCACCTGACGCAGATCCAAAGGGACCAACTGAGTCAGACTGAGACCCGCCGAGAGTCCGCCAAGACTCGGAATGCCGTCGTTGAGAATTTGCGTGTAGCGGCCGTTGAGTCCCTGAATCCGAAGGTTCGCGGTGCTTGCCGCTGCACTTGTGGTCTGAACCCTCATGCCGGTCGATTCGTTGAGCAGCATCGCCACGCTCGAGGGGGTCATCAGAAGTTTTTCCTCGATTTCTTCCTGTGGAATTGCCTCAACCCGCACCGGAACATCGGCAACCGAGCGGAGCGTCCTTGTCCCTGTTACAACGATCACATCCGACTCGATGTGTTCGGGCCTCAGGAGGACCTGTAACCATACCGAATCACCGGCGGATAGATTGACCGAAGCCTCTGCGGCCGAATAGCCCACGAAAGTAAACCGAATCGTGTGGGAACCGGGAGCCAACCGGTCGAAGCTAAAGCGGCCATTGACGTCCGTGGTTGTGCCGGTGTTTGTGCCTGCAAGAGAAATATTCGTTCCGACCAATGGCTCCAGGGAGACTGAATCGAGGACAACTCCCGTGATCCGGGCTCCTTGAGAAAGGGATGAAGATACTGCTAACGTCAACATGAATAGCAAAAGTAATACTCTCGGCATTGTCTTTTCTCCAAGATCTTGTTTGGTGGTGGAATAGCGAAGACAGCGCTTAGAGAATAGGAGGCTTGAGTATTACTTCAGTGGGTTCTTTGGGCGGGTCAAGGGCCGGTGTGATTGTCACATAGGGGGAATAAAAGGGGGTCCGGAGGACAACTTGAACGGGGGCAATGGAGCTCATCTGACAAATGCAGCTGCACGATGTCTGATGCGAACTCGAAGCCGGCGGGTCGGATTCCCGGGCCGTGCTCAGTGCACATATCAGGCACATGCAATCATCTTCCGGCTCAACCTGACAAGCGGAGTCGGGGCACCAGAACAAGGAGAGGCTGAAGCAGGCCAATATTGCGACACTCACCAGGGGTTTCACCGAGCGCAATGTACGCAATATTATGATGACATCGAAGAACAGAGGTACCAAAAAAAAGCCGAATCCTTTCAGAATCGGCCTTTCCATGCGGGTGCGTCGCAATGCGGTGCTTAGAAATTTAATTGGACGAAGCGACATATTCTCCCCACCTCGCAATTGCCAGTGAAGCTGATAGATGAGCATTGTTCTGATGGTTGGCATGCGGGGTGAGTTCCGCATACCAGGTAAATCCTTTGGGAGCAAGTCCCTTTATCGCCTCGGTCATGCGATAGAAACCCTTCTCTCCCTCATCCTGACCCACACTTATATAGAGAAATGTGCGGAGTGAGTCCCTCGAGCTCAGGAACTCAGAGACGTTCTTCACCATGATACTATCCTCCCGCCAGAACGGAGCGCTGTAGCAGAACCTCGCCTGGAACATCTCCGGATCGTGCAGGAGAGAATACATCACAAGCAGCCCTCCCCTGGAGTTACCGCAGAAGAGGCGGATTTGCGACGCTGGATAGTTCTTCTCGATGAATGGAAACAGCTCCGACTCCATGAATGAGAGGAACTTGTCCCCTTCTCCCTTCGGGCTCTCTTGCTTTTCAGCATCTGTTCTCATGAACGGCGGAATAAGATGAAGACTTCTGTTCTCCGCTGTCATATTCGGGATCCCCACAACGATCACTTTCGGGGCAAGTCCGGCCGCCGAGAGAACGTCGAATTTGTTGGCAATGTGATCGTCCTGAGAACTGCCGTCCAGCACATACACGACCGGGTACTTTGCTGCGGAATCAGGATTCGGGGGAAGGTGGATTAACAGCTCCCGTTCCTGGCCCAGAATTGCGGACCTGACCGTCGTCAGTACAACCCCTTCCGGGATCGGATCCTCTCCGGGGTAATCGTAGAAGAGCACGGTGGCGACAGATGCCACTGCCATCAGGGTTACAGCTCCCACGATTCTTCTGAAGAGAGACCGGCCGTCTGAAACGGGATTATTTGTCATGAGCTTCCCGACTAATAATTGATGGGGCACGTTAAGCTACGGGATTAGACCCTATTTTTCCAGCCTGGGTTTCGCGAGACCTCTGGTGACACGTTGATTTCCCTTTTTTTTCGTACATTAGGATCGGATTTGTGCTGAAGGCGTAACAGAACACTTTCGGAGAACCACATGAATAGACCCGCATGCTCACAGAGATGAGTGTGCGGGTTTGTTGTTTTTAAGGGGCCTCTCGGAAAGCAATCGTCAAAGGCAACAACGCAGAGTCGCAGAGAACGCGGAGGATCGCGGAGAGAAGAGAAAATTCGGATTTTCCTCTGCGTTAGAAACTACAATCGAGATGAGACAGTACTCAACAACGACTGAAAAGGAAGAACTATGCGTACTGTGGCATTCTTTGTACTCATGTTCATGATTGCGGCAATTGCGGCAGGGCAGGAAGAGACACTCTTTGAAGGTGAAACCGAGACTTCGGGATTCGGCGCCCCGGTGCTCAAATACACCAACATACGCAACCAGGGTGCGCTGATGTTTGGCGGCCGCGGCGGCTGGATCATCAATCATACGTTCGTCATCGGGGGCGGCGGGTACTCCGTGGTCACCGACGTCAATGCTCCTGCGACAGTATATCCCTTCGCACAGCCTCTGGATATAAAATTCGAGTATGGCGGACTCGAGGTTGAATATCTTTTCAATCCGAACTCCCTGGGACATTTTGGGTTGTACATTCTCATCGGCGGCGGGACGATACGATATGTGAAGGATATCGGTGAGGGTGACAGCAACCAGCAGACGGGTGAAAACGATTACGTTTTCGTATTAGAGCCCGCGGTCACCGGCGAGCTCAACGTGACGACCTGGTTTCGCCTGAATGCCGGCCTCTCCTATCGCCACGTAAGCGGAGTGACGCAGGTAGGGCTGAAACAAAGCGATTTCGCCGGCTTAACCGGTACGCTGACATTCAAGTTCGGGACGTTTTGAGAGGGGTGGTTTTTCGAGGGTAAGCACCGCTCGTCGTCAGACGTGCCGGTTCTCTCCGGCGGAATCGAGAGTGTGTCGTATTGCCTGCAGCAGTTCATGGGCCGTATAGGGCTTGGGCAGGAATGCGACACCCTGTCCGTCGGAGGCGTTCTCTGCGTTTTGTGCGAGCCCGCTGACCAGGATTATCCCCAAACCCGGGTCGATCTTCCTGAGCGCTCGGATTGTCGCGGCCCCGTCCATGTAGGGCATCACCATGTCTGTGACGACGAGCGCGATTTCGTTTCTCCTTTCAATGAATTGCGCCATTGCATCCGTCCCGTCCACGGCGGTGACCACACGGTACCCGTAGGTTTCGAGCGTGGCCCTTGTTATCTCCCTCACCGCCTCCTCGTCATCGACGACCAGGATCAGCTCACCGTTCCCCAACTGCGTCTCCTCCTTCTCCTTTCCTTTCCGGCTTTCCTCGATTTCATGCGCGGGTAAGTACGCCTTGAA
>DATDRF010000193.1:0-2539 GCA_035291905.1 Bacteroidota bacterium | reverse complement strand
CAAGTGACCACTTTAGACGGACCAGTCGCGGACATTCGGGATTCAGTTTTTTCTCCAAACGGTCGATGGTTCGCATTTGTTTTCAGCACTCCAAACGAGTGGGCCCGGGTGGGCTTTCAAGAAATACGGGGCGGTAAACAGTATCAGCTTGTTAACTTGCCGCTGACACATCGGCCAATCATTGACATTGTTTGGATTGACAGCGTTTTAGTGGCATTCGATCGTTGGTCCCAGCCACACTACGGAATGCACTATGTGATTGACATACAGAGGACTCGTCTCGTTCTTGCGGCGCCGTTTCCAGACGAGGTCTTTCATCGTCAGCAACGTGATTCAATCCGTTGAATCCTGCGGTGGCACCGAACCTGTCACCCCCCCGATCAAGTCGGAGGCTGAAGAGAAGAAAGTATTGGAGTAGGAGAGTAGTGGAGACAACAACTAGAAAAACAAACCTGAGCATCACCGCGGTCCACAACCCGCCTTCGCCAAAAAACGGCTCCGGCGGGCAGGCGGGCGCCGCAGGTCCCGCGCCGAAGGGGTCCCTTCGGGAAAGGGATGCCTTCGGCATGAGCTCCCAGCCGTCAGGCAGCCGGAAAGGACCAAGAGCAATCTCAGCTTGATACCAGCACCTAATTCACATTCATCGTTCTCACTCCTCTTGCGGAGGTTTTATGCGTATCCATGCTGGTAGTATTCTCATGCTGATCTTAACTCTGACTTTTTCTGCCCATGCTCAGGAGAGTCCGAAGATTCACTTGACCGCGGTTTCCCCCATGGGGCGCTGGACCGATGAACAGAGCACGGTGGTGGAAGCCTTAAAGAACGCATTTGAGGCAAAGAAAGCGGTCTTAACGACGAGCGTTCCACAATGGACTGTGGTTGTCGATGCAATCACTTTGGAATCTGACAAATACGTGGTTTCTTATGTCCTTTTACGCGGGCTGCCAGAATCTTTCGTTGACCTGGCCAAAAAGAATGAAGCGTTCTATTCTAATGTATCCGAAGAGAAAAGAGCGACTTTCTCCAAGGAAGGGAAGTTTGTTCGGGAGATGATGAGCGAGGAGTTCATCCGGGAATTCGGGATGCCGCTAGATTCACACATCTCGATCATCAAGAGCAATGAACTCAAGATCTATGCGGGCAAGTTCGCCGATGATTTCTTTGCGCGCTACATCAACAAAAAATGACCGCCTGCTGCCTAACCAGTCGCTCCCCCCGATTTTGTCGGAGGCCAACCCCGCTCAGAAAATTGCGGGCAGGCGACGCCCCGCACTGGGTGAAGAAAGTAATTGGTCAGTGATTAGTCAGTTAATTCAAAATGTTGAGCTATACAGAAAACTTAAGCTGCACCTCAGTCCACAACGCCTGCCTGCCGAAGTGGGTTATTCAACATTTCAATAAAACGAAATGGTCGGCACGCAGGCAGGGGCGCCGCAGGTCAGCTCACAACCGTTCTGCAGTTGCAACTCATGTTTTCGACCAAAGGAGAAATTGCGAACGATGAAAGTCTGCATTGTCGGTGCCTCCGGAAAACTCGGGCAATACATGGTGCGCCACTCTTTAGATCGGGGTTATGAGGTGGTTGGCGTCTGTCGTCTGCCAAGCGTCCCGAAACTCGACGCGTTCAAGGGGCGCATTACCGTCATTCCAGGGAAGACCAATAACCGCGAGGTCATCAAGAAAGCGGTCTCCGGGTGCGATGGGGTGCTCACCGTGTTGATTCCATGGGGAGTTCAAGATTATTCATCAGGAACGGCCCAAGCAGTGCTCGACTATGCACGCCCCGGCGCACGCCTCATATTCTCATGCGGGTGGCATATTACACGCGACGGCAAGGATGTGTATTCGCCAGCATTCACGCGGCTCTTGAATGTGGGCAGCAAGGTCGCCCGGTTTCTTCGCCTTGTGGACATCAACGACCAAGTGGAAGCATGCGGGCGGATTTTTGCAAGTGATACTCGGTGGACTGTCGTACGCGGAAGCGGCCTGGAGGAGGGCGAGAGCCAAGGTCTGCCCGTCTGGAGTCGGCACGTAGGCGACGCCATTCTCGAGAGTGATATCACTCGCCGTGTAGATTTTGCCCTGTTCATGGTTGAGGCTCTCAAAAATGATGAGTTGATTCACGAGGCCCCTGCTATCGTCGGCTGCAGATCTTTCGTTCGGAGAAATTGAAGTCATCGTTGCCTGTGTGACAAGAACGATTGCAGACGGCAGGATCGTCATTATCCCGACAGGCGCCTGGCATGAGTTCACCAATCGATCCGACAAGCTGTTATTGATGCTCAACATGCACCCGGTCGCGAAAATGACTACCGAGTGGGCATAATCCAGGGGCCGTTCGATGAACTCCGCTCTCATCACCGTCGAGATCCTTCTGGTGGTCGTGACACCACTTCTTTTTCTGTATCTGAAAGGGTCCTGGCCCTTGCGTGTGATCGTCCCATGTCTGTTGACTATTCCGCTTCTGTGGTATTTCACCTACGCGCCACTGCACGAATTGAGCCACGCGGCCGGGACGTACTTTGTCGGCGGGAAAGTC
>DATDRF010000192.1:0-2919 GCA_035291905.1 Bacteroidota bacterium | reverse complement strand
CCATCGACCTCCTCGACGCCGTGAACGGTACAAATGTTAGGATGATTCAGTCCTGCCGCGGCCTGGGCCTCCTGGAGAAAGCGGGCTTTGGAGGATTCGTCCCGGTTGACCCGGTCGGGGAGCATTTTGACCGCGACGGTGCGATTGAGTTTCGTGTCATGGGCTTTAAACACTATTCCCATGCCGCCCTCTCCAAGTTTCTCGAGAATATGATAGTGTGAGATCGTCTGGCCGATCATGACGAACACCTCCCGCTTTCGCTTCGCTCAGCGGGATCCTCAAAGTTGCAGCCACTCGCGAAAAACGCTCGTGGGCAACTTTGGGACATTCCGCCCTCGCCTAACTTCTCAAGAATCTTGTAACGTGAGATTGTCTGACCGATCATTGCTTTTTCAGCTCCTCATCCCAGTTGAGAACAAGTGTAAGAGGCGCAGACGACTGACTCACATTCGACACCAACAGAAAACGCTGGCCATCCTTACTGACGGCCCCTATATACAACACACTTTGTGATTGAATGTCGAACAGCGGTCTGACAGTTCCAACTTCCAAGGATGACCCAACTGTTTTGACCTCCGCCGCCATGATCTTTTGATCGTCGGATGCAAAGTAGATCTCTTTTCCGTCACCACGCCAATGCGCGGCTAGTATAAGCAATCCCGGGTTGAGTCCGCGCGTCGTGATCTGCCATTTCCCTCCCGGCCCCGGAAACGGTCGCACATAGACCTCATTTCTGCCGGATTCATTAGAAGTGTAGGCGATCCACTTTCCGTCGGGTGAAAACTGTGCGTCTACTTCTTCAAATTCAGTTTGCAGGATCAGGATCGGCTTTCGGTCACCGGTCATGGGCAAAGCCCACAGGTCAGATTTCGTTGTGGGATTCCCGGCCGTGTAGAAAAGAATGAAACGTCCATCCAATGACCAGTCCGTGAGATACTTGTCCACCGCAGATTCAAAAAGAAGTTCCTCTTCGCCTTCACCACCTACAGCTTTCTGATAGATGTCGAGATGTCCCTTTTTGTCCGAGGCATAGGCGATCCGGCTTCCATCGGGGGACCATACCGGATAGTCTTCGATCCCGGGTTGGAACGTAAATCGCGTTCGAATGCCGCGAGAGAGTTCGTAGATCCAGACATCTCGATTTCGAGCTTGAGGGTCGAAGACGGATATAGCGAGGCGTTTCTCATCGCGTGAGAGTTGACCGCCGCCATACGCAGCGGGTTCGCCGACGGTCTTCAGTTGTTTTCCGTTTCGGTCGAACCACGAGAATTGATTTCCGACAAACGAAGCGCCTGCCTGGTAGATGAATACGCCATTTTCCGATGCAGAAAAATACCCTCTGTTCCAACCAACCTCGTAACCAACCTGCTCTGCGATCGGGAATGCTTCACTTTTCAATGTCAGGCTCCCTTGATCGAACGGTTGAGCCATGACAACCGTCTGCCGTACAAACAGAATATGCCCCGAAGCATAGGCGACGTTGGAGGAAGCAGAAAACAGACGGTTGTTGACCGATCCGTCCAGCGAAGATACAACGATTGCATCTTCTGAGGTTTCGGCGCCACCTGCACTAGCACGGGCAAAATACAAGAAGTGCTTGCCATCGGGCAGGAACCAGGGCCAGCGGTGTGTTTGTTCTCGACGGTTTGTATCGAGTGTTGTGATTTCAACGGGGGTTCCACCGGCAGCCGGAACCTGGTACAGTCCTCCGATCCAGTTTGGTGCAAAAACAATGATTCCATCCTTGCCCCACGAAGCGCCACGTCCGTCGGCTGCATCGCAGATCATCGCAGGGGGTCCGCCAGCCGCATCGATCTTCTTCAGCTTTGCCCCTGCAAAGAAGCCAATGAAGCGATTATCGGGGGACCAAAAAGGAAAAGTCGCCCCGTCTGTGTTTGGCAACGGCAAGGCCGTTATGGAACTCTGAGCACGGACCCACAACCGATTCTTACCAGACGAGTCGACCGCTACAAATGCCAACTTCAGTCCGTCAGGAGAGAGAGCGAAATGTCCACCTCCCAAGTAACTCGAGTAGCTTGCCTTTTCCGGTGGAAGAATCGATGAACGAACAACCGCCCTGCTCATCGACGGGCGAACAAAATACAGGGCTCCGAATGTTACCGTTCCGACAAAGAAGAGAATCGTTGCGATCCACGGCCATTGCAGCAGCGTTCGGACAAAGTTCCCCTCGGCAAACAGAAATTCTGTTCCAGAAGCCCTGAGGGCAGGACGAGCTGCCGTCACGCGGCTGATACGCTCGCGACTTGAACCGCGTTTGTAGCGTTTGAGATCGATCGCGATTTGTTTGGCTGATTGTGCCCGCTCGTTCGGGTCCTTCTCCAAGCATTCAAGGACGATCGCATCGAGCTCCGCAGGAATCTCAGGCTTCAGCGACGACAGCGGAGGAGAATCGACATTGACGATTTCGTAAGAGATGGCCGTCTCATGAACTCCCTTGAATGGGGGCTGACCCGTGAGCATTTCATAGAGAAGTACACCAAGGGAGAAGATATCGGACCTGTGATCGGTTTCCTGCCCTTGAACCTGTTCCGGCGACATGTATCCTGCAGTACCGACTGTGCTACCTTCCTTTGTCAGTCGTGAGGCTCCGCGAAGCTTGGCGAGTCCGAAGTCCATAATCTGCACGCGCCCGTCCTTGCGGATCATGATGTTCTCGGGCTTGATGTCCCTGTGGACGATGCCTTTTTCGTGGGCTGCAGCGAGTCCTTCGGCGATCTGAATACCGATATCGAGAGCCTGCTTCATCGACAGGGAAGACTTCTTTTCCTGCAGCATCTGTCCATCCACAAACTCCATGACGATGAAGTTCTTGTTGTCCGCCTCTTCAATCCCATGGATTGTGCAGATATTGGGATGATTGAGAGCCGCGGCCGCCTGTGCTTCCTGCATGAATCGGGA
>DATDRF010000191.1:0-1792 GCA_035291905.1 Bacteroidota bacterium | reverse complement strand
CTCGGCGATCCAAGCCTGCTCCACCCCATCTTCTGACTCGGGTTCGAGACTCTCGATCAGGAGGCCTGTGAGCGCGGCGCGCTCCTCCGGATCGAGCCGCATGGCTTCTTCAAACAGTTTCCGCGCAGATTTCGTCATGCCTGAACCCAATCCTATTCTGAGTTACCGGTGTGATTTTCCGCTGTTTCCGGGAACTTGTCAAGGTAATCAGGAAGCCACCCTTTCCGACAAACACAGAGTCAGCATCATCCCGTTACCTCTGGAGGAGGATCGCGACGACTTTGCGGCGTGAGTACTCGGGCGGCCGCAGCTCGACCCGCTGCAGCTCCACCAGTCCCTCAGCTATCGCCGCCCGGCGGAGGACGAACGGAGCCGCGGTAACCCTTAACTCGGTGTCCGTTTTTTCGGGGCTACCTCAGTCTGATCCCAACCCGACTCGAGTCGGGAGCCAAGACGTGGCGGGACGGCGTAGGGTGGCCGAGTCTATCCTCCGATCGCCGTTCTCCCAGGAGAGGACACGCACCCCACGCGAAAAGCCAGCTTACCCTTTAACGCCTACGCACCCAATCGCAGGAGAGACAGACTGGATAATTACTGTAGTCGAGCTTTCTAAAGTTATCTCTGACCCCGGATAGCACCGGTCCATTCCACACTTCCTGAATACTCTGGGAGTTGAGATCTCCCAGGACCTGAACACCATTCGAATCCATACAACAGGTAACGACCCTGCCATCCCAGAGCACTGACATGGATGTCCAAGGGAAATAACAGACCGACACGATCTTCTTCCCCAGGTGGTTATAGGCTCTCCCGCCTCCATAGTTATGCAAAGAGCTGACATTCAAACAATCACCGACCTTTGTATCAATCAAAGAGCTCCACAGAGCCTTAAATTCCTCCGTCTTGGCATGGTTTGTTTCGTTCGGAAGATATTGAAGGATCAGCCGCGGGTTTCCCCTCTTCATGTCTTTCCTAATCCTCAAAAACTCCGTAATGTTCTGGAACGTAACCTTGAAATTCAACCTTTTCATGGTGGTGTTATACGATTCTTCGTCAGTACCATAAAAACTGATCTTCATCTTGTCCAATCCCGCCCCGATGATCTTCCTCGATGTCTCAGGAAAAAGCAATGAGGCATTCGTCACGATATAGGCATGCTTTATTCCGCAAGTCTTTGCAAGCTGGATTCTCTCGGCGAGCAATTTATCCAACAGCGGCTCTCCAAACCCGTGCAAATGCGTGACGGGTTTGCGCCTCACGCTGGACACTTCTTTCATGATCTTCTCGAATAATCCAAAATCCATGAAGCCACGCTTTCTTGATAGCGTGTCGCGAGGGCACATGACACACTCTGCGTTGCAGTGATTCGTATTTTCGATCATCAGCACGGTTGGCAGCGGAAGATGATACTTATAGTGCGGGTAAAAAAGCAGGGGGGTCTTGGCTAACGACAAAAGAAACCTGGTTTTCTTGTCTCCTATATTGAGAAGCATGTTTCTATTCTTTCCTTTCTGTCCCATCAGGTGCGCTCCCAGAAGCGCCACTACGTTCAGGGAATAACGCATTGACCTTCTTAGAGTGTGTTGTACTGACCTGCGCCCGCTTCGAGAAGCCGGCGGCAGACATTCGCGATGTTGAAGGCCGCCGAGCAGTTCTGAACCGGCATCAGCCGGCGCAATTCGTCCATGTCGTAGTCCGAGTAGGTTTCCTTACCGAGCGCAAGGCCGACGAAGGCAGTCGACGAGAATCGAGTGATCAGGACATCGCAGTTCGCGATCATCTCTTCCGCGCT
>DATDRF010000190.1:0-3164 GCA_035291905.1 Bacteroidota bacterium | reverse complement strand
CCCTGCTCTCTCATCATCTTCTCTCCTGCCACGCGCAGTTCCGAGAAATAATCCGGAAACACAACCGCAGTAAAGAGAATCGATCCCAGGAAAACGATGGCGCCGCCGATGAGCGATATCAGAACTCCGGCCCCAACCTGCTGGCCATAGGTTTTCCCTTCCCTGGTGAGGCGAAGCCCCCAGATCAGGACACCCACCTGAATCAAGACCACCACCCAAAAGAGATTCATGAGGACCGGATGGCTGTACCACCCGGTAAACCCCATGAAATAGACCCACACTTCTACCGCAACACCCAGAATGAGACCTGCTTTGACCGTGGAATTCATGGCACCTCCTTCAAAGTCGTTGGGCAAGATAAGAAGTGAGTGGTTAAGTTCAAATACTCAGGGTTTCCGAATGAGCGGGACAAACCGAACAGGCAGCAGGACCTCCTTGACGATCTTTCCCCCCTTCTTCTTCACCACGGTCAGGGACTGGACCGATTCCACCGGGCCAACCGGGATGACCATCGTTCCTCCCTCCTTCAGTTGGTCAATCAGCGGCTGAGGAATGTGATCAGGCGCGGCCGTTACAAGGATGGCGTCAAACGGAGCATGCTCGGGCCAGCCGAGATACCCGTCTCCGTATCGGACCACGACGTTCCGATAGCCGAGGGATTTTAGCCGACTCTCCGCTGAGCTCGCAAGTTCCGGAACGATCTCGATGGTGAAGACGCTGTCGACAATTTCCGCCAATACCGCCGCCTGATATCCGGAACCCGTCCCGACCTCCAGAACGCGCTGCCCTTTGCGCGGCTTCACCGCTTCGGTCATGAAGGCAACGATATAGGGCTGTGAGATGGTCTGATCATATCCGATCGAAAGCGGGCCATCTTCATAGGCATAGTTCACACGATCGGGGGGAACAAATTTGTGGCGGGGAACCTTCTTCATAGCTCGCAGTGTGGACGAATCAATGACCCCGCGTGCGGCTATCTGGGTCCGAACCATATGCTCACGTGATTTCTCAAACGGATCCTGGCTGAATGCTGATGTGCTGATCGCAACCGCAAGGATCGCCAGCAACCGGCTCCGCCACACGAACTGGAGAAGGACTCGGGAACTATGTCGGTTTCGGTCCATTCGATCTCCGTTTGAGAAGATAATACAGCGGCACTCCCATCGCAACGGTCCCCAGAGCGATCGAGGATTCAAGCGGCCTCTCCAAATATGCAAGTATGAGAATAGAGAGGCTGATCAGAACGTAGAAGGCGGGAGCGAATCGCGCGGCCACCGACATGTGACCGTTTCCCAAGCCCCCTTTCAGCCTGAAAACTCCAAGCACGGCAAAAAGGGGGAAAATACCCAAAGAGAATCCCATGAATGTCAGAATCTGGTCAAAAGTACCGGAAAGGACCATAACGGCAGCAATGGCTCCCTGCAGCGCTATGGAGCGGGTCGGGACTTCGTATTTCGGATGGACATAAGCAACCGACTTGAAGAACGCTCCATCCCGCGCCATGGCATAGTACACACGCGGGCCCAGAATGATAAACGCGCTCAACGAGGAGAAAAGCGCGAACGATATCAACACCGATGAGAGAGTTTCCATGGAGGTACCGAAGAGAGCCCCCATTGCCAATCCGCCAATCGAAATCACACCGCTCATCTCACCCGGACTCAACGCGTAGATGAAGGTCAGATTCAATCCGACGTACAGGAGAATGACAATCCCTGTTCCGAAAAGAAGCGAGCGCGGGAGGACGGTTCCCGGGTTACGCACTTCCGAACCGAGATAGGTTGAAGCATTCCATCCGCTATAAGCGAACATGATCCAAACGAGGGAGAGGCCGATGGTTTTCCACCCGTCGAATCCAAAGGAAAACTCCCCGTGGTCGCTCAGATGGCCAAAATCTCCATCGCCAAAAGAAAGCCCGCCAAGAATGAGGACAACGATGAGGCCGACCTTCAGCACTGTGAGATAATTTTGAACCCGCGCCCCTGTATCAATTCCTCTCATGTGAATAAGGGTAAAAAGGATGATCACAAGTACCGCAAACGTCCTCGCGGGAACAAGCGAATCGTCAGCCAGAAATGTCCATTGAAAGAGGAAAGGAAATGCACGGTTGAGGTATTCGCTGAAGCCGATTGAAGAGGCTGCGATCGGCGCCGAGAATCCCACCACGAAAGATGTCCAACCGCTGAGAAATCCGAGGAGAGGGTGATAGAGATTGGACAGAAAGACGTATTCTCCGCCCGCCTGAGGGAACGCAGCACCAAGACGGCCGTAGGCGATCGCTCCGCAGAAAGCAATGAATCCACCTACGATCCAGAGGACAATCATCAGGATCGGGTCGACGAGATCCGCTATAAGCAATCCGCTTGTCGTGAAGATTCCCGCCCCGATCATGTTGGCGATGACGATGTTCGTGAGGGGAAAAAGGCCCAACTTTCGTTGAAGGTCGGGAGGCATCATGTGGAATGGTTGGATAGTTTCTTGAAAAGCATTACACAGAGATCACAGAGGAGTCACAGAGAGCACTGAGAAAGAGTTCTTCCTCTCTGCGTTCTCTGTGCATCTCAGTGCTCACTGTGTTATGTTTTTTGACAATCGCAATCTAATCCGGAGCAGTTTTATAACTGATGGCGACCCCGGCGCCGGCACTGTTCACCGTTGTGGTATAGTTGGCGCGTTTCTTGATGTATCGGAGGAATTCACCCGTCCCTCCCCCTGATCCCCATCCTCGTTCGCGCACGTTGTGAGCGGTGAAGCATCCTTTGACGGCAAGTTTTGGTGAGACGGCAACGAAGTACTTTGTGTACCAATCCTTGTCGGCATCGCTGAAGACAAAATCGAACGGGCCCTCGAGTTTCGGCACAAGATCGTGTGCATCAGCCAGTCTCGCATCAATATACTGTGACAATCCTGCCTCTTCAAAATTCTTGAGTGCCGTGTTGTACCGGTCTTCGTCAATCTCAACCGTAATGAGCTTTCCACCGGTCTTGCTGAGCGCCCAGGCAATCCATATCGCCGAATGGCCCGTCGATGTCCCGATCTCGAGCGCACTCTTGTACTTGTTCTTCAGGATAATATCGTAGAGAAGTCTCCCATCCGACTCCGGGACGTTCAAATCGTGCCAGGTCCCTTTTCGGGACTTCAGGAATTTTTCGACCCGGGCGTCA
>DATDRF010000189.1:0-2184 GCA_035291905.1 Bacteroidota bacterium | reverse complement strand
GCAACCCAGACAAAACTCATGAACGGTTTGGAGCTTGCTTCCACCACGAGCATCTCGGGCCGTGACTGCACCGGTGCAGCGCCGGGCGCCGACACACCAAGCTCGATGGAAGATTTCTTCGTTTCCATGTCGATATTCATTCCGAGGAACGAAAGCGTAAGAGCTCCGTCCTTTGTTGTCGATGGTACGGGATGAGCAACCCCCTGATCAAACATGGACCGGAGGACCAGCTCTTCCTTCTTCTTCCCTTGTTTGATTTCCAGCACTGCCCCGACCGGAAACCCCTGCCCGGAGGTCATGCCGGTTGTCCCCTCATGAGTCATGTCGAATCGGACGAACGTCACGGAACGTCCCTCGATTGTCACGGGAGTTCCTTTGATCAACTGGTGCGACTCGCCCGGTCCGCCTGCTTCTGTTTCGAAGGAGACCGGCTCAAGATAGAAATCGCCCGTCAGGAAGCTGGCGTAGTCGGGCTCGCGCATCAGGCTGTTGTTGTATGAGGCCTCGTACATGACGGGATAGAGGAAGAAACTCGATCCTCCCTGTTCAACCTTGATCGCGAACTCATGTTTATTTCCTTCAAACTGGCGGAAGCCCGTGTAAGTCACCGAGTACCCCAAAAGATCCTTGGGTTGATTCAGGGGAAGCCCCTGGGTCTTCTTTGTGCCGTAACGGCCCGAAGCGATGACAGCCAGGAAGAGCATTGCGAGTCCGACATGCGAGAGGACCCCTCCCAGGAGAGAGAGGCTCTGCTTGCCGAGCTGAACTCCGCGTTTGAAATTGACAGCAACAGCGAAGAACGAAGCCGCAGACAACACGAGCATTGAGAATTCTCTTATTCCAAGCAGGAACAGTGCGGTTGTTGCAGCCAGCGAGAAAACGAGTGAAACGAGAGCGCGTTGAATCAGCTCCGGTCCCGATTCCGCCCGCCACTGGACAAGGAGGCTGACGCCGAGAACAAGGCCCATGAGCGCTGCAATCGGGAGATTCATTGAATCGTAAAAGCTTGGCTCCACGGTCGACTGAGCAACGAGGGGGAGACTGGTTCCGAACAGAATGATCAACGCGCTCGCGCCCATTGCCGCCGCACCGATCGAAATCCACGATTCCCTTGTCATCAGTCCGACTCCCTCTGCGAGTGAGCGGAGCTCTTTCCAGCGAACAAAGAGCAGGCCGAAGCCTATTGCGGCAACTGTGACGATCCAGACAATGAGGAGAGAGTAAGCGAGTGCTCCGGGATCTACAAACGAATGGACCGATGAATCGCCAAGGATGCCGCTGCGCGTGAGAAACGTGCTGTAGATGACGAGGAGGAACGCGATCAGGGAAAGGGCAAAGTTTGTCCGCACCAGCTTGCCCGTTTTCTTTTGAACGAGCAGCGTATGGATGAGAGCGACGGCAACGATCCACGGGATCAGGGAAGAATTCTCCACCGGGTCCCATCCCCACCAGCCGCCCCAACCGAGAACGCCGTATGCCCAGTATCCGCCAAGCATGAGGCCCGCACCAAGGGCTATGACGGCAAAGTACAGCCACGGGAGGGCCGTCGGGATCCATTCGGAATAGGCCCGGCGCCACAAACCGGCAACAGCGAGGGAGAAGGGAACTGCCATGGCGGCAAATCCGAGAAACAAGACCGGAGGATGAATGATCATCCAGAAATTCTGAAGCAGGGGATTCAATCCTTTACCGTCTGCCGGTATTGCCCCCGCTGCAACCTGATCGGGGAACTCCTCCCAAATGTACTTGAATGGAGATTTGGCGATGAGGAGGAGCAAGAGGAAAGATTGAAGCAGCGAGTAAACCGCCATCGTTTCGGATTCAATGCGCATGTTTCGGGAGTAGTTGAGCAGCGCAAACCCGATCAACATGCTGCACAATGTCCAGAACATGAAACTCCCTTCCTGTCCGGCCCAGAACGTCGTAACCAGGAGGTGAGACGGAAGCTCAAGGGAGCTGTAGCTCCAGACATAAGCATACTCGAATTGATGCCTGATGATGTACACCATCAAGAGGACGGATGCCGCGAGGACGCCTGTTGCCATGGCTAGAAAAGACCGGCGAGCCAGTGTCGTAAGACGTTTTTTTCCTGTTGCAGTTTGAAAGTAGGCGTACGTGGCGACAATCGACGCCAGAAATGCCATCCACACAATTCCCGTCGCTACCATAAAGCTCCTTCTTAAT
>DATDRF010000188.1:0-7912 GCA_035291905.1 Bacteroidota bacterium | reverse complement strand
AAGCGACTTCGGAAGATGAGACACAAGAAGAAGAACCGCTAGACCAAAGTCAGATTTGTGAGCCTGCCTCCCGGTACGACGCGAGGCAGGTTTTTTTCTAACTCAACCCC
Source organism: Bacteroidota bacterium (assembly GCA_035291905.1). Lineage (GTDB taxonomy): Bacteria > Bacteroidota > Ignavibacteria > UBA10030 > UBA10030 > JACPLA01. The sequence goes on along the minus strand of DATDRF010000188.1, from coordinate 7,802 downwards.
CCTTGTATGTCTCCCCCCTTCTCTTGGGTTCAAGAGAAGGGGGGATGAAGGGGGGATGAGTTCGGTTCTAAGCTTCCATCATTCCCCCATGACAATCCGATCCGCCGCTGTTGTTTCAGTCATCCTTCTTACAGTATTGCTTCACTCTCCTCTTCCTCTCCTCAGCTGGGGCTTCTGGGCTCACAAGGAGATCACCAAGAGTGCCATCCAATCGATGCCCGGCGAGCTGCGTGAATTCTTCAGTGCTCATGCCGATTCGCTCGTGGAAAAATCGGTTGAACCGGACCAGCGCCGCTTCGGAGACAGTGGGGAGCCTTCGAGGCACTACATCAACATCGATCGCTATGGTGCATATCCGTTCGCAGAGCTTCCGCGGAACTATGACGACGCGGTCACAAAATTCGGCAAGGGGCGGGTCGACTCTGCCGGTACCCTTCCCTGGAGGATTGCAGAGTTTGCTGATAAGCTCGCGGAATCCTTTCGGCAGGGGAATGCTCAGGAGATCGTTTTCTACGCCTCCTGGCTGGGGCATTATGTGGCAGATGCGCACGTCCCTCTGCACGCGACGGAGAACTACGACGGCCAATTGACGGGCCAGAAGGGGCTCCATTCACGCTGGGAGAGCAGAATCCCCGAGAAATTCGGGGCGGGATATCGGCTTGAGCCGCGTTCGGCAGTGTATCTGGCGCATCCGCTGGAATCGGCCTTTGAGACGATTCTGGAAAGTTTCAGGGAAGTAGATTCAGTGCTCACCTTTGACAAGGCAGTACAGGAATCCCTTCCGGAAGGGGAGCGCTTCGTGATCCGAAAGAGAAACGACCGGACCATCTATGAGTACACCGACGAGTATTACGAGCGCTACAATACGTTGCTCAACGGAATGGTAGAACGCCGAATGAATGATGCAGCGCAAAAGGTCGCGAGCTATTGGATGACGGCGTGGGTGAATGCGGGAAAACCGGAGCTACGCGGATTACGCTGATTGACGCGGATTACGCGCCTGCCTGCCGGAGCGGCAGCGCAGGCAGGGATTCGTACCTTCGAATGATCTAATTCGTTGCAGAGGGCGGCTCCATACGGAGCCGGGGAAATGTCATTGCGAGGCCGCTGTTTTGCAGAACGGGTCACGGGAGAAAGCGGCTGAAGCAATCGGACCTACTTGAGGACGCGGAAGATGCAAGGTCTTCCACGCCGCTCCCTCGGCGATGGAGTGGATGCATCAAAGGCTTGCCTGCCGAAGTCGTTTTGACGGTGAGCGATGAGCTGAATGCTGAGCTTGCCGAAGCATGTCGAACCGTCGAACCATCAGACGCAGGCAGGGAGCGGCTAGGAACAGAAAGCCCTTCGGACTTGGCTGCTGAAGAGGAAACGAGGAATTGCCCACAGCTTTAGCTGTGGGATAGAGGAAACATAAGATCTGCAACCGTTTCAACGGTTTGCTGAGTAAGGCGGCGACTGGGATTTCAGCCATCTGTTGAAACAGACGGCTGAAAGGTGACCTCAATACATTGCATAATCCCGCTCTGCGGGATTGCACCGCCATGAGGATCATGAGCCGTCGGTTTGTAACCGATGGCCGTGCCACATCTCCTGTCGCGCTTTCCTAGAGTCCCCGCCTGCCTCATTCCATCCATTCGAGGCGGGCAGGCGATCCCCGATCGGACTGGTAAGCCGATGAGGCTGAATGGGTCCGGTCAGGGACCGGACTCTACGGCGAAATCTCCCCTCGCGTTTTCCACGCCGCCCCTCGGCCTTCGGCAGACAGGCCCTTCGGGCTTGGCTCGAAACAGATGCCATACAATCTCCCCCTTTCTCAAAGGGGGACGTAAGGGGCCTGCCTGCCGAAGTGATTGTCCGATGTTCAATAATATCGAAATGGTCGGCACGCAGGCAGGGATTCGAATCGCGGCAGCAATGTTCTTGAACAAGATCTTCCATTAATCCCCGACTTAGCACGAATATCGTGCTTCGTCGGGCAAGCACTATTCCATTATTCCCCAATGAACCAATCACTTATGATTAACCAATTTCCGCCGAAGGTCGACGACTCGACTCGTCGAGCGCATGCGCCTATGGCGAACATCATTCCATAATTCCCCAGTTAACCCATCACTAGTCAACCTCATTCGCTCTTTCTATCCTGGGCGGTCGGGAACCAATTCCCGACCGTTCGACAAAGCCAGAAGGGGTCGAATCAGTCCGGTCAGGGAATGGACTCTACGAGATTCGGAGCAGGGCTCGATCGTAAATGATTTTCTTTCCATCAATCCAATAATCCAACAGTCCATTAATCCCTTATTTCATCGTTCCATTATTCCAAGATTCCGCTTTTTCCTCTTTTCCTTGTTTCTTTCCCCCCTTTTTTCTACTTTTTTTGTATGATCATTGACGAAGATATATTCACGGAGGACACAATGGCTTCAGAAAACGATGGAATGGCAAAAGGATTGATCATGGGCTTCCTGGCCGGCAGTGTGGTGGGTGCCGTTCTTGCGTTGTTGTATGCCCCAAAATCAGGGAAAGAGCTCCGCGAGGACATCAAGCAACGCGGAGGGGAGATGGCAGATGAGGCAGAGGAGTATATCAACAGGGCACGCAAGAAGGCGGTTGATATCATCAATGAAGGGAAGCAGCGTTCCGATACGCTCATTGATGATGCGAGGAAAAGGGCCGAGTCGTTAAAGGCAGACGCCCAGCGAATCATTTCCGAGGCGCGGGGCAAAGCGGGCTCAGAGCCGTCCCGCTCGTAACGTTACAGACGGTTTCCTCCTTCCGGAATCACATTCCCCGAAAAGGACTACACTCGTGGACAGCTTACGCTCTGTTGTCGAGGTGGTGGCGCTTCTGAGCGCTTCCGCACTTTGTATTTACCTCATCGTTGTGCTCGCCCGTCTCAAGGATGTTCTTACCTTGCTTCAGAAGGACCTCTCGGAGATCGGGGCGAAAGCAAAGCCGGTTTTTGAAAACCTGCAGGTCATCACCGAAAGGCTGAAATCAGTCTCAGGCAAGATTGACGACCAGATCGGCCTCGTGAAAGGTTCCCTTGAATCCGTGAAGAGTGCGGCCGACAATTTCGTGGCGTTTGAGCAGCGCATTCAGGACAGCCTCGAAGAACCTGTCATCCGTCTTACGACGGTGGTCTCCTCGTTCGTCAACCGCATTGCGTCGTATTTTGGCGGCGCCAGAGCACAGTAGGTCCGCCCATGGGTGTCGGGAACCACTTCCCGACACTTCCCTTCCCCGAACCTGACGGGTCTGCGCTTCTGTTGCAGGCCCTTTACTTGAGGAGAACTTCCCGTGGCACATGCAACACACAAAGAATATCCGACGGAGAAAATCCGCAACATTGCCCTCATCGGACACGGGGGCTCCGGCAAGACGACCTTCAGCGAATCGCTGATGTTCTCTGCCGGAGCGACGACCCGCCTTGGAAGGGTCGAAGACGGATCGACCGTCTCAGACTACCATCCCGATGAGATGGAGCGGAAAATATCGATCAACACATCTCTGCTCCATTGTGATTGGCAGGGAACAAAAGTGAATATCCTGGACACTCCGGGATATTCTGATTTTACGGGGGAGGTGCTCAGTGCACTTCGGGTTTCGGACCTCGCGGTTATCCTGCTGAAGGCGGTGGAGGGCGTCGAGGTTGGGACTGAAATCGTCTGGCAATACACGAAACAGGGAAATCTGCCGACGATCATCGTCATCAACAAACTTGACAATGAGAACGCGGAGTTCGACAAGGCCGTTGCTTCGGCAAAGGACCGTTTCAGTCACGATGTGGCCATCGTGCAGTTTCCCGTCACCGAAGGCCTGGCGTTTGATTCCTTTGTCGATGTGCTGCGCATGAAGCAGCTCAAGTACGAGCGGGATGGAAGTGGAAGGTTCGTCGAGATCGACATCCAGACAGATCTGATGGAAAGAGCTGCAGCTCTTCACGAAGAGCTCATTGAGAAAATTGCCGAAACCGATGAAGCGCTCATGAATAAATTCTTCGAAGAAGGGACCCTCAAGGAATCGGAACTGAACGCGGGAATGCGGAAAGCGATCAATGAGCGTAAGTTGTTCCCGGTCTTCTGCACGTCAGCCAGTCTCAACATTGGCCTGACGCCGGTGCTCGATTTTGTTGTCAGGTATGCCCCCTCGCCGCTGGATCGCGGTGCGGTGGTTACCAAGGATGTCAACGGAGTGAAGGAAATCACCGTCGCGCCCGAGAGCAAGGGGCAGCCCTCTCTGTTCGTGTTCAAGACGGTATCCGAACAGCATGTGGGTGAACTGTCGTTTTTCCGCGTCTATTCTGGCACCATCACCGGGGGGATGGATCTGACGAACGAGTCCAATGGAAAATCGGAGCGGTTGGGGCAGTTGTTCCTGATGAACGGAAAAGAGAGGAAGGAAGTGACAAAGCTCGAGGCCGGGGATATCGGCACCGTTGTGAAGCTCAAAGACACGCACACCAACAATACGCTGAGCAGCAAGGTGCTCCCCGTGATCTTTCCGCCGATCCCCTTTCCCGATCCCGTTATCCGCATGGCTATTGCCCCGAAATCGAAGGGAGACGAAGACAAGATCGGTACCGGCCTTCACTCGCTGCATGAAGAAGATCCCACATTTGTGGTACAGGTTGACGGCAAGCTCAGCCAGACGGTCATTTCAGGGCAGGGAGAGCTGCATCTCCTGATAGTAACAAAACGCCTCAAGGAGAAATACGGAGTTGAAGTCGATCTCGTCGAGCCGCGGATTCCGTACAAAGAGACGATTCGGGCTGCCGTACCCTCTTCGGAATACAAACACAAGAAGCAATCCGGCGGCAGGGGGCAATTCGGTCATGTCTACCTGAAACTTGAGCCCAAACCGCATGGCACCGGCTTCGAATTTGAAGATGCGGTAGTCGGCGGCGTGGTTCCGGGAAGGTTCATCCCCGCCGTTGAAAAAGGGGTGATCGAGACCATGAACAGGGGAATTCTCGCCGGCTACGAGGTGGTCGATGTGAAGGTGACGATCTTCGACGGTTCGCACCATTCGGTCGACTCGGACGAGCTTTCGTTCAAGATAGCGGGTTCACAGGCATTCAAGAAAGGATTCATGGAAGGAAAGCCTGTCTTGCTTGAACCGATCAGTGAAATCGAAGTTGTTGTGCCCGAGGATTACATGGGTGATGTCATGGGGGACATTTCCGGAAGGCGTGGAAAGATACTCGGGATGGAGACAGAAGGCCCGTTTCAGAAGATCAAAGCCCTGGTCCCGATGTCTGAGCTGCACAAGTACTCCACGATTCTCCGCTCGATGACCCAGGGGCGCGGCATTTATCGTTCAAAGTTCTCGCACTATGATGAGCTGCCGCGGGAGCTTGCAGAAAAGGTGATTGCAGCGTCTGAGAAGGGAAAAGTGGAAGCTGAGTAAAGTCCGATCCCCGATCGGATTGATTAGGTGATGGATCGTCCGAAGAATTGCCCACGGCTTTAGCCGTGGGGAAACAAACACAAATGAATTCAGCCAACCGCTTCAACGGTTTCCGAAGGGGGAGCGGCACGAGTTCTCGCCACTCAGCGCGGCGATATCATCGGAAAACGGCAGGCTATAATAAGAAAAAGCCCTTCGGGCTGACCTCCTTGTGAAGGAGTTCCGCTCCTGAGCAGGTTCAGCTACGCCCACGGTTTAAACCGTGGGCTACAAGCCCGATATCGAATCTCAATCCCCTGACGGGGATAGGGAACTGTGGTTCTAGGAACTTGGACCCGAAATCAGTTTGCATATATGTAAGGAAGGATTAAATCCATCTCCCCCTTTCTCAAAGGGAGATGTAAGGGGGATTTGAATTCAAGAATAGGCGGCGCACTCAAGAAATCATTTCCTTATCACGAATCACAAATCACATATCACCTTCCTTAGAGTTTCTTCTCGCCGTCTCTGCTTACTCCTCCCCTTCATTATCCTCATTCAATCTTCCTTCTCACAGCAGCGCGATTCCTCCTCCATCAACTACAACCGTCTCGGAGTCATGGGCGCCATTACCGCGGGGGTCGCAGTGGGAAGCTATTTCTATGTCAGGGATGTCTGGTGGAGGAAGCAGGATTCGAAATTCCATTTTGAAGACACTCCCGAGCGATACGCGTTGAACCTCGATAAGATTTCCCATTTTTTTGGCGGAACGGTCGAAGGGGATTTCTTTGCGGGAGGATTTGAATGGACTGGATTTGACAAAGAGAAATCGCTCCTCTACGGGGCGCTGATGAGTAACTTTGTTTCCCTCGCGGTGGAATGGACTGACGGTTACGCGCCTTCGCACGGGTTTAGCGTAAAAGACTATGCGTTTGGGGTGGCAGGTGCCTTCTATCCTTACGCACAATATAAGATCGATGCTCTGCGTTCCGTGAATTTCAAATGGAGCTATTGGAACCATGTGCCGAGGTTCTTCTCGACAGATTGGAATATCGTTCCTGTAGGCGAAGGGAAGTTCACAAATGAGCAGAGCAAGGCACGATCCTTCATCGACAACTACGGCAATCAAACCTACTGGATCGTGGTGAACGCTCAAGCGGTTCTTCCCTCGGAGTGGCGATTCGTTCCTTCATGGCTGGGGTTTGCCGTCGGCGCCAGAGCAGGTGATCTTGTTCCTGTCATTGGGCACGACAAGCAGTTCACGGAGCTCCAAATCTATCTTTCGCTTGATATCGATGTTCCCCGGATGCTCCCTGAGGAAGGGGAGTTCTGGGTCGTTCTGCGCCGCATGTTATCCCACATTCATTTCCCTGCACCTGCACTTCGAATTACACCCCGTCTCCGAGTGTTTGGATTCTATATGTAGCGAACTCATCCCCCCAATGCGAATCTCCCGGCTACAGGAGGAGAGGAAATGTCATTCTGAACCCACTGTTTTGAACGGGAATCTACGGGGGGTCAGTGGGTGAAGAATCTGGACACCACGAGGACGCGGAAGATTTACGGTCATCTACGCCGCTCCCTCGGCAAGAGGTGTGGACGCATGAAAGGGAGCGGCTAGAATCACAAAGCCCTTCGGGCTGGGCTGCTAAAGAGGAAAACGAGGAATACCCACAGCTTTCCGCCTATGTAGAGGAAACACTTCGGCGGACAGGTAGCTGTGGGATAGAGGAAACATGAGATCTGCAACCGTTTCAACGGTTTGCTGAGTAAGGCGGCGACCGGGATTTTCAGCCATCTGTTGAAACAGACGGCTGAAAGGGGACCTCAAATACATGGCATAATCCCGCTCTGCGGGATTGCACTGCCATGAGGATCGTGAGCCGTCGGTTTGTAACCGATGGCGGTGCCACATCTCCGAAGCCTTGAACTCTCGCCACGCCGCTCCCTCGGGGAGAGGAATTGTCATTCTGAGCCCGCCGTTTTGCATGAGAGTCTACGGGAGCCGGCGGGCGAAGAATCTGGTCATCATGAGGAGGCGGCAGACATCCAACGCCAGACGAAGTGGTCAGATATCAGCGGCGCAGAGTCCGATCCCCGATCGGACTGGTGAGCCAATGAGGCAAAATAAGTCCGGTCAGGGACCGGACTCTACGGCCGAATCTCCCCTCGCGCTTTCCACGCCGCTCCTTGGGCAAGACTGTGGGTGCGTGAAAGGCCGCGCCTCATTGGGATTCCATGAGACTGCCAAGGCCTTCACTGCTTTCTCCATGGTTTGAGGCGCTTCCTCAGGGTTAAATCCCATCACTTCTCAACAAAACCATCCAAAATTCTTGTATCCCTCGGTTTCTCTTTGTATATTCAACTCCTGCAATGACTTACGGAAAGCGGAAACAAGACTGTGATTCGTAATAAGT
>DATDRF010000187.1:0-5756 GCA_035291905.1 Bacteroidota bacterium | reverse complement strand
ACTCTCCTCAACAGCCGAATGATCCAGGATACCATTGACCTCAGTGCGATCGGATCAAAAACCACTTTTGAAGACCGTGAGATTATTGCGAAGATCGAGGAACAGATACGAAAGAACCACAAGTACAAGCCGATTCCCGTTGTGCTTGGAACCGTATCAGGAGTCCCCGTTGCGGGACAGGTACTCGAGAAGGGCCTCAAGTTCCTCGGTGTCGATCTCGAGGCACAAGTGACTCCCGACCAGGCTGTGGAGTCCATGGTCCTCGGAGCAGTACTCATTTCCAACCTCAAGGAGATGATCGACGAGCTTCCCCCTCTGGAAAAGAAACAATGACCCGAAGAGGTTTCTTCCGCGGCTCCCTCCGGCTCTTGTTGCCCGTTGGCATTCTGCTCCTTCAAGGATGCGGGTTGGGAGTATGGTTTCAGGATGAGGTTCTCACCAGCACCGTCAAGAACCCCAAGCCAATTCCCCCATTCTCCATTCCTGAGAATGCCCCGGGGATCCGGTCGATTCGCTTTCTCGCTCTTGGTGACCAGGGCACCGGGCGCGACGGGCAGCGCGCAGTTGCGGCCGCAATGGCCAGAGCGGCGGCTGACGATTCTGCCCAGTTCGTCCTCCTCCTCGGTGACAACTTCTACCCGTCAGGGGTGAAATCGGCATCGGATGAACAATGGAACGAGAAGTTCGAATCGATGTATTCCTCCCCGAGTCTGCAAATACCATTTTATGCAGTTCTGGGCAATCATGACTATTATTCCAATCCCTCTGCCCAAATAGAATATTCCAGGCTTGGCGGACGATGGACGATGCCTTCCCACTATTATTCCTTCACACGATCAGTTGACGAAACAACTCAGGTTCAGTTTATCTGCCTTGATACGACACCGCTCGACGGGGAACGGACTGAAGAAACCGAAGAGGGAGTGCTCCTGGATTCGATGGACTACCGCACTCAAGTGGCCTGGCTGGAGCAACAGCTGCAGGAATCAATTGCAAGATGGAAAATCGTCATAGGGCATCACGCGTTGTATTCCGGGGGAACCCATGGGGACAATCCTGGGTTGATCGCTCTTTTGGAACCAGTGTTCCGGAAGTACGGCGTGGATTTGTACCTTGCCGGGCACGATCATCACCTTGAAATGAAGAAACCGATCAACGGTATTCACTACGTCATAAGCGGCGGTGGAGGGACGCACAGAAGTGTGACATGGATGGACAACGCACTCTACGCAGCAACCAACATGGGTTTCAACGCCTTTACACTTTCACCACATGAGTTGGCTGTGACGTTTTATGACAAAGACGGCATTCTCCGCTACGCGACAACAATAGCCAAACGCTAGAATACTTCAATTTCGAACTCATGGTTTCTTCATCCCCTCCCCTTTCGGCTCCGCAATTTAAAGCAACAACGCAAACCTTTTCCCTCCGGTTTCCCTCTGTTTCCCAAAAAGAGTTAGCACCAGTTAGCAATTTAGTTAGCACTCTTTTTTCTCGCACTAACAACTCCATATTGGAAAATTGATGGGCTGCCGGGAAGCTGAGGACGAGATCTTAACAGAAAGTGCCACCAAAAGATTTGTGATCGAGGGGGATTTAAGGATTTTCTGATTACCTGAACAGCCTCACATATTCCTGAAAACTAAAGATTCTGTTCCTTCGACCCCCTGTTACCTCGTTCAGGATCTTAAGTTTCACAAACTCTTCGATTAACTCGTTAGCAGACTTTGGAGTAATGGCCAGGTATTTGACTACTTCGGAGGATGTGATCCTTGGATTTCGATAAAGCTCCATGATCAGTTTCTGAGCATTGGGGAGTCTTTTGCCTAGCTTTGGTAGTCTCCTCCCTTCAACATCTTCTCGAAGCTTCTGAATCTTCTCAAATGTCAGAATTCCCCTTTCACACGTCTTCCCAATTGCGATAAGGAAAAAGGCAATCCATTGAATCATGTCATTCTTCTGGCGGACGACCTCGAGCCTATCATAGTAGATCAGGCGGTGCCGGTCAAAATAGTCCGAAAGATACAACGTAGGCTTTGCAAGAAGCCCTGTACTCACCAAGTAGAGCGCTATGAGGAGACGGCCAATTCTTCCATTTCCATCCAGAAAGGGGTGGATGCTCTCGAACTGATAATGGCCTATGGCAATTCGAATGAGGCTTGGAACGTCTATGCCATCGTTATGAAGAAAATTCTCCAAGTCGCTCATAAGTGAATTGACTTCTTCATGCGGAGGAGGAACATACGTGGCATCTTTGAGGGTTGCTCCTCCTATCCAATTCTGGCTTCTGCGAAATTCCCCAGGCATCTTGCTGGCGCCTCTCCCCTTCGATAAGAGATTTTTGTGTGTCTCTTTCAGCAACCGGCTAGAAACCGGGATTTTGCGCAATCGCCTCACAGCATGGTTCATTGCAGCGATGTAGTTTTGTACTTCTTGCCAGTCATCCCTCCGTTCGGGGTCTACTTCGTACTCCTTCAGAAGAGCTTCTTCAACATTCGTTCTCGTCCCTTCAATGCGGCTGGATGTTGTTGCCTCCTTCACCACGTGCATACGGATAAAGTAATCAACGTCCGGAACCTGTTTCGAGAAGGCATCAAGCGCCCCCAGTTTGTGTGTGGCTTCCTCCAGCAATGTATTGATTTTGGGATCGCTCCATACCCACGTGTGGTTAACGAGTGAGGGTATGAAGCTCCTGTACTGGTATTTCTGGAGATATGTCCCCGACTTGAATTGTTTGAGGTCCATAGTTTCTCAAAGGAAAATAAGAAATCGCCTATTTTACTTTACGGCTGTAAAGTAAAATAAGACATTTCTTATTTTAGTCAAGGTAATTCTTCCGGATTCAACTACAGCCAGGATTACTTGCCGAGAGTTCTTGAGGTGTGGCTCACAGCGGGGTCGGACATTACCAACGGCTCTATGATTTCCGTGCTGCTCTCTTGAATGACCTCTCCACGGCGGAGACAAGATCAGCAATACTGAACGGCTTTTCGAGATACTCGATATCAGGGTCGGATTTCCACGCACCCACTCCTTGAGCGTTCCCTGTCATGAGAATCAACGGAATCATGGACGTTTCCTCATCCTCCCGAAGCAATTCGCGAAGGAGGAAGCCGCTCCCGCTGTCCATTACGACATCACTGATGATCAAATGTGGCTTTTGTGACTTGGCAAGGTCAAGAGCAGTTGTTCCGTTATCCGCTTCAATAATTTCGTACTCCAAAGGTTCGAGCGCCCCCCGTATCGACTCTCGAATCTGATCTTCATCGTCAACGACCAATATTCGTTTCATGAGATCCTCGTGTTCTTGTGGAGATGATTCGGTTCATTTTCACTTCGAATCAAGAACGGTCCGAATGAACTCAAGGAGCTTCTGTGCCGTGTATGGCTTGGGCAGGAATGCAATGCCCGGGACTTCTTCTGTGAATTGTCCGTTCTGTGTCAGACCGCTGACCGCGAGAATCCTGACGTTGGGGTTCATTTTCCTGAGTGCTCTGATTGTCGCAGGACCATCCATGTACGGCATCATCATATCGGTCACGACGAGCGCAATGCGGTCTTTCTCCATGGCATACTTTGAGATGGCGTCTGTTCCATCATTGGCCGTCATGACAGCGTACCCAAAGGCTTCAAGGGTCGTTCTGGTTATCTCCCGTATTGCCTCCTCGTCGTCAACCACAAGAACCAGCTCTCCTTTCCCTGCCACCGAGTCCTCTTGCTCTTGCGGCTTTTCCGGAACATCAGAGCTCCGCACGGGGACGTACACGCGAAAAGCGGCTCCTTTTCCCGGTTCGCTGTAGACATTGATGAAGCCGCCGTGACTCTTAACAATGGTAAGGACCGTGGAAAGACCAAGGCCCGTCCCCTTCCCGATTTCTTTTGTGGTGTAAAAGGGATCAAAAATCTTCGCCTTGATATCGGGCGGAATCCCGATCCCTGTATCCGTCACGCTAAGACATACGTATCGACCGAGCTTTGCTTCAAAATGCATCGCCACATATTGTTCATCCAACTCAACATTCTCGCATTTGAGTTCAAGTCTGCCGCCGTCCGGCATGGCATCCCGGGCATTCACACAAAGGTTCATCAGAACCTGGTGAAGTTGGGTGGCATCTCCCGAGACAGTCCAGAGGTTATTCGGTGCTTTTGTTGCAACGGCTATGGATTTGGGAAATGTCTCCTTCATGATCGATTCGACTTCGCCAACCAGATGTCGGACCTGGACGGTCACATGTTCTCCGTGCAAGCCTCGTGCAAATGAAAGAACCTGTTTGATCAGGTCTGCCCCGCGTTTGCCGCTTGCTTCAATCGTGTCGATCATTCTCAAAAGGCCGGGATCCACAATCTTGCGGCGCATGACATCGAGCGAAAGAAGAATCGGGCCCAGCACGTTGTTTAGATCATGCGCAATGCCGCCTGCGAGCGTTCCGATCCCCTCCAGGCGTTGTGCGCGAAGGAACTGCTCTTGAAGGAGCCTCTTTTCCGTAATATCACTGAACGTTGCAACGTAGCCTATGATTGTGCCTCGCGGATCGGCGATGGGGGACGCTCCAAGTTCCATCCAGAGAGAATGGCCATCCTTGTGCAGGCAGCGTATTTCGTACCGTTCGCTGATCCCCCTCCTCAGCTGGAGGTTTTTCTCCACGATTTGCGCCTGGTCCTCTTTGGATACAAGCAGCGTGTGAACGACATGGCCCAGAAGCTCATCGCGCTCGTACCCAAGCATCACACAGAGCTGGTCATTCACAAATTGAATCACGCCATCATTGTCTGCTTCGAGCAGGCCCTCCCGCAAGCTGGAGACAAGTGTTCGATATTTCTCCTCTGACTTAACGAGAGCCGTCTCGGATTGCAGCCGTTGTTGCCGCTCCTCTGCCTGCTGAAGAGCCCGTTGAACTGCCGGGACCAACCGGGCAGGCTTGTCTTTGAGAATGTAGTCTGTCGCGCCGCTCTTCAGGGACTCAATTGCAAGTTCTTCCCCAATTGTGCCCGAGATGATGATAAACGGTATATGGGGGTCCCTCGCCCGGACAAGCCGTAATGCAGCAAACCCGTCAAACCCGGGAACGTTGAAGTCGGACAGAATAAGATCCCAACGATTATCAAGGGCCTTCACAAAGCTGGTTTTGTTCTGCACAAGGGTAATATCACATTGAATACCCCCTGCCGCAAGAAGCTCCCTGATGAGCATCGCATCTTCTTCGCTGTCCTCAAAATGGAGTACTGCAAAACGTGGTTCCATTAATCCTCGATTGGTTTGTCAGGACTCGGAACTTGGCACGAATTTTTTCCTCTACAGCTTCCTTTTCTTCTCGATCCCGTGAGGAGGTTCATTGACCAGCGCCCAGAAGACACCGAGTGCTTTGACGGCGTTGAGGAATTCGTGAAAGTCCACCGGCTTCACAACAAAAGCATTTACGCCGAGTCCATACGCCTCGACAAGATCGCGTTCTTCCCTCGATGAGGTCAGAATTACCACCGGCAACTCCCTGAGCTTTGCATCGCCGCGGATCGTTCTCAGTACTTCCATCCCGTCCACTTTTGGCATTTTCAGGTCGAGAAGTACAACAGCGGGCAGTCCGTTCACACTATTTTTGAATTGCCCGCGCGCATAGAGATAGTCAAGCGCCAAGGCTCCATCGCGAACAACAACCACATCGTTCGCAAGGTTGTTCTCACGGAGTGCCTCCAGAGTGAGTTCAATATCCTGTTCACTGTCCTCCGCAAGAAGAATGTTCTTTAAGTCTGTGGTCACA
>DATDRF010000186.1:0-15952 GCA_035291905.1 Bacteroidota bacterium | reverse complement strand
GGATAGACCGACGCGAAGGTCATTTGTGCGATGCGCTGATTGTGCGTGCTCATATTGCCCCTGAATTGTTATTCTATGAAAGTCAGCGAAGGACTGTAGTGTATGCGGGGACAGAATAAAGAAGTTACGCGAAACTCGTAACCCGCCTGCGTCGGGAAAACGACTCCGGTGGGCAAGCCCGTAACACGGAACTCGTAACATGTGACTCAAAGCGAGTGTCGCGAAAAAAGAGGAGAAAAGCAGGGAAGACAGTTTTTGGTCTTTGGTTCTTAGAGAAATGCAATCCCTTCCGAGAAAAGGGAGACGCCGGAATCAGGGCGTGTGCGTGAGAAGATTCACATGTGCCTGCCTGCGTGCCGGAGGGCACTCCGGCGGGCAGGCGTTTAATTGCACGACAACAAATGTGTGAGTATAGTATGACCGTTGTGTCGTGCAATTTCTGGCAGATTCCCCCAAACTGGTTCGAAAGTGCGTTAGCGATTCAATCGTGCCTGCCTGCGTGCCGACCATTTCGTTTGTCTCAACGGGTGGGAGCTTGTACTTCGGCAGGCAGGCGTTATTCCGGCGCACAGTTCTCTTTTGGTTCTTTTTCCCGCATCAATATTAATTATGAAAGAGCGGGATCCCGTAAGGCGGGACTCTTACAAGAGAAAAGAACAACTACGTTGCATAATGTTCGAAATTCACCATCCAGCGGCAGTATCCACAAATCCTTGAATCACCACATTATTCACTTTCAACTGAGGGTGCAGCAATTGCCATATCAAACACGCTTTTTGTGTCCCGCCGTTGTCTGGCGGGATGAGCGAATGTCGCATTGCGGCCCGTTATGTGCCGTGGCCGCCCAGGCTCCCAAAACAGTATCGTGCTGGATTGTGCTGCTTCGTCACTCGCTTGATAAAGGCAACCACACTCGATTGAAAAGTATCTCGCCATCACGGAGCTTCTTGAACCGCTCGATGATAAAGCCCCTTGAAGCGGCCGTACGCGGATCGCGAGATCAGCTTCGCATACTCATAGAGGATTTCTTCACGGATGGTTTGGATGTAGGGAGGAGGCATAGGATTTACACAGAAACTGCAAATATGTATTCCGCAGCGAATCTTGAGGAGCCGCTTCGATTCCGCCGAGAAGGGTGCGCCACCTGCTCTCCAAGCAGGAGGTCTCCATGCAGTCTCGGTGAGAAATGAACGAAAAATCTAATGTGCTAACATACTTGCTAATGGCAACGCTGATATTTGCTGGAGAACGCGGCACCTAATTTCGTGACGGTTCGACGGGATGCTGGTGCCGTTGGTGGAATTCTCGGCGCGCGTTACAAATCTCCCCGCTCCTAAACGGGCTATTTTTCGATTTGTCTGAAGCCGCACAATTGCCTGTTCAAGAATGCTCATTGAATCTCGCTCAAGAATCCGAACATCCCAGAAAATGCCTCCCTTGAGAAGAAAGCCCTGCGCCTTGGGAAACAACTCGTCCCAATGGTTTTTGACATACTCGGAATCGGCATCAACATGCGTTCTCAATTCACGGATGAATTCCAGGGCCGGCTTTCTCAATAGAACCAGAACTGCATTGTCATCCATGACTCATCTCTTTCTTGAGAGATCTTTCTTCGTTGACCGGCACTCCGCCAGAACTTATTTGTTCAATATGTCGTGGATACTTTGAACCAGCTTGTCCGCGGGAAAAGGCTTCGGCAGGAATGCTTTCACCGTATCCCCAAATTCTGTTAGAACTTTTCCAGCATCGGCAAAACCGCTTGTGACGATAACCTTCACATTGGCATTCAATTTTTGGAGCCCCCGGATGGTAGATGGACCATCCATGAACGGCATCGCCATATCGCACAAAACCAGGGCAACCCGTTCTTTGTTCTCGGCATAGAGTCCCATCGCCTCCGTGCCGTCGCTTGCTCCCAAAACTCGATACCCATAGCTTTCAAGCGTTTCTTTGGCGATCTCGAGAACAAGCGGCTCATCCTCCACAATGAGGATGGTCTCCCCGTGTCCAAACGGAAGGTTCTTCTTTTCTTCCACAGCCTGTTCTGTCTCGCTCGAGTGAAGCGCCGGCAGATAAATCCTGAAACTCGCTCCCTTGCCTGCTTCGCTGTAAACGTTGACAAGTCCCCCATGGTTCTGGACAATGCCAGCAACGACCGAGAGCCCGAGCCCTGTTCCCTTTTCTTTTCCTTTTGTGGTAAAGAAGGGTTCGAATATTCTTCCAACCACCTCTGGGGGAATCCCCATGCCGGTATCGGTGATTGTGAGCATAATATAGGCTCCGGCATTTACCGAGGGATGGAGTCGGGCATAGTGTTCATCCAAGATCTGATTTTCGCCATCGAGTGTCAGCACCCCTCCGCGTGGCATTGCATCGCGCGCGTTAATGCACAGATTAAGGAGGACTTGGTGGAGCTGCGTTGCGTTGCCAATGACAGGCCACAAATCCTTCGACAGTCGGGTTCGAACTTGAATAGTCTTGGGAAAGGTCTGCATGACGAGATGTTCGATCTCCTTTACTAGCATCGCGGGTGACACCACCACGCGCTTTTCCTCGACGCCTCTGACAAATCCCAGGATTTGCTTCACAATCTCCGAACCACGCTTACTGCTCATCTCAATCATCTGCAGCAACTTCTTGATTCGTTCATCAGTCACTTCCCTCTGGAGCATCCCGAGGGAGAGAAAGATAGGCCCAAGGACGTTGTTTAACTCATGAGCGATGCCGCCAGCGATCATCCCCAAACTTTCCATCCTCTGAGCCCGCAGAACCTGCCCCTCGAGCCTCTTTCGTTCCGTAATATCGGAATCAACGACGTAAATGAACTTTGGTTTTCCTTCAGTCTCCTTCACGAGAGTCCAATCACTTTCGACGATGAGCTCGGTCTTTTCTCCTTGCCTGTGGGTCCATTCTCCCTGCCATCGCCCCTTTTCCAGAGCTGTCCTTCTTGCCTCCCCATACGTTGTCTCCAATGATTCAGGCAGACGCTCTGCGATCTTTGTTCCTACGATCTCTTCTCTCTGCCAACCGTACATTCGTTCAGCAGACCGATTCCAGAAAAGAACACGACCCTCTTCATCAATCACTGAAATGGCCGCCGGGTCCACATCGAGGAGGGCGGCCTGCTCTTTGATCTTGTCTTCCGCTTTCTTTCGTTCGGTAATGTCCTTGAGGATCACCAAGAATTCTTCATATCCCCGCACACTCGAATGGGAGACGAGACAATACGCAATCGATCCATCTGCCTTCAGCACTTCCGTCTCATACGTTCCGGCAATGCCTTCGCTAATCTCCTTCCACTTCCCAAGCATGAATTCCTTCTTGTAGTCTGGAATGAAATCGAGGAAATTCTTTCCCACAACCTCATCTTTCCTGTATCCAAACATCCTCTCGAGCTGTGGATTGATGTATCCCAAGGATCCATCCTTGCGAACCGTAAAGATCAAGTCCAGCGAGTTCTCAAGAATGCTCTCCAGATACGACTTCGTCCGTTCGATCTCCGCGGCAGCCTTCTTACGCTCCGTAATATCCCGAGTCACGCTGAGCATTGCCGGTTCGCCAAGTTCGGTGCCTCGGAAGAACACAGCATGTGTCTCCATCCAGCGCTCTATGCCGTTAAGGCCTACAAGCTCGAACTCAAGCAATCCCTTTTTCCCAGAAAGCACCTCATTGGTCAATTTCTGAAAGGCCGGATGATAGGCCGGCTTGATCAGGTCATAGATGGATTTCCCTAAAACGCCCGATATGTCGGCCGCCCCGACCATATACAATCCGGCCTGGTTCATCTGCAAAATCGTTCCGGCGGCGTCTGTGATTTTCACACATTCAGGTTCTGCCTCAAAGATCTCGCGCAGGATCTCCTCCTCCTTCTCGAGCCGTTCCTGGCTTTCCTGTTGTTCTGTGATATCGAGCGCATGAGCAAGCACGTACGGCATCTCCCACTTTTTCTCCCTCAGCACATTCCGATAAAGCCAGAATCGCTCCTTCCCACTCTTCGTCACAATGCGCATCAGCCCACTGGCTGTTCTTTCTTTCTTGATCGTTTCAAGATATTCGTCAAAGGGCTGTGCCGCGCCCGGCGCAAGGAAGGTCTTCAAATTCTCTCCGATCATCTCTTCCCGTTGATAGCCAAGCCTCTCGAGGGCTGCAGGATTGACATCGAGGAGTTTGCCCTTCAGGTCATGAATACAGATCAATCCGAGACTGTCATCGACCAGCCCTCGAAAGCGCTCTTCACTTTCCTGCAGGCTCTGCTCCGCCTGTTTCCGCTTGGTGATGTCCAGAGCCGTGCCTATGACCGCTTGTCCGCCGCCATACTCAATGTGGGTCGCAGAAAAATCGACCCACTTCACCGCGCCCGTGCTCGCAACCACTCGAATATCCATTCTCGAAGAGGTTTCAACAATGCCTTGCCCCATGAACAGCCTCCGCGAGGCAAGGTCGCGATCTTCTGGATAGATAATATCAAGGGGCGACATTCTGAGAAGGCCTGCCACTTCATAACCGGTCAGCTCCTCCGCGGCAGAATTGGCGTAGAGGATTTTGCCCGATTGATAGATGAAAATCGCCGATGCGACCGTCTTCACCAGCGTCTGAAACCTTGCCTGGCTCTCCTCGAGCTCCTCATTCTTCTCCTCGAGCTTTTCCACGAGCCGCACACTGTATTCCTTCAAAGCATGACTCTTCTTAAGCTTACGTTTTGCCCGCGGCTTACCTCGAGCGCGGGAGATGAGAACCTCAAGTCCCGAAAGAAGGTCCTCTTCTGCGACGGGTTTTCGGAAAAACAAATCCGCTCCCGCTGCAAGCGCCGTCTTCTCGTCCTCAGGAGATGTATAGATGGCTGAATACAGGATCAGCGGCAGGCCCGACAGCCGGGAAGAACTACGAATATTCTGGCAAAGTTCATACCCATCCATCTTCGGCATCAATACGTCGGCGATGACTGCCTCAACCTTGCCCTTTTCGAGAATTTCTAAAGCTTCCGTCCCGTCGGAAGCTTCGAGGATTGTATGGCCCGCACGCTTCAGGCGCGCCCTAACCACCTTTCGGTGAAGCTCCTGATCGTCGACGAGAAGAATTCTCATTGGGTTTTCCTTCTTTTTTTAGTGTTTGGTGGAAGACGGCAAGAAACTACCCACGGCCTTCCTGGAATCATCGAATGCGAGGTCTTTACTTTCAGGGCATTGCATTTCGGAGAATGAACTTCTTGTGAAACTTGGCAGGTTTGCAACGATTGGCCTACGAGGTATGCAAGACTCACATGGAAACGAAGGGCTTTTTGGATTGACGATAGTGTCGAACCGAACGCGGCAAGCCAATGCGGGAGGAGCATTGGTCACGGATAGACCCCTCTTGGATGGTGTTCTTGCTGATGTTCTACAAAATTTTTGCGAATGTCAAGCAATCATGTAGAATAGCCTCTCAGCACCATGTGTGTCCCAAGGTGCCGCTTCCGAACGAGCGAGATTGTGACAGATTAGATAAGAAGTTCGTTGCCGGCCTTTGCGAGGAGTCCACGACGATTATGGACGTCCAGCTTGTGGAAGAGGCTTTTGAGGTGGTGTCTCTTGCGGTTTTCTCCGGCGTAATGGTCTCGACACTTTAGTCAACGATTCGAGTTCTCGCTCCTCCTCGATGCGAGCACTTGGATTGGGGATTCTTTCACACTTTCTGCTTCAGACAAACTCTCTGACTTGCCGTTCTATTTTGAGATGATCTTGGGCCGAGATGTGAAAGCGTTCGCGCAATTCCTCCGATTTCTCCGAATCCTCGGCCTGCAAGATACCATCCTCCCATGCCCCCACAATCGCCTCCAGATAAATATCCAGATAGGCTTCTTTTTGAAGGTCATCATGCTGTTCATCGGAAATGTCCAAGGCTTTCCGAAGCGTTGTCAGCAATGTCTCTTCGTCCTTCGTAAGCGTTCCATCTGCCCAACCCCGCTTCAGAGCCATGAGATAGATATGAGCAGGAACCGAACCAGATGATGCATTTGAGTCAGACATTCGCTTATCCCGTTATCCTGATAGGATGTCCTAAATTACTGTGGTCTAAAATCAGACGCAACACCAGGAAAAAAGAGTTGGGCTTTGCCCACGCTGTCCTGTTCCATGTGTTATTCAGCCTGTGCCAACTGCTTGCCCAGCAGGAGGTCAGCCATGTTCTTGTGGATTCCTGTATTTTCCGGCCTGGTGCTAACAAGAATGCTAACTGAATTCTTCTTATTCCTCGGATGCAATCTATTGTTTTAAAAGCAGGATTGCATCTTCTTGCATCCTGTACTTTAAGCGATGCCTTGCCTTTAAGAACAATGATGTAACGGCGGTTCCAGTGGCTACCGTGCATCGGGATCAAAGTTTTCGACAACCCATAGGTTTGAATAAAGCTCTGATAAGATGTATACGACTGACTTGCCATCCGGGGTTATGTCTACGGCATCAGGATTGTTCATGCGTAACGGAAACACGAACATGGACTGTGGAGTGCTTTCGTTCCTTCTCAGAAACTGTATCTGAGATGGTTCACCAGTCGTCAATACATAGATCCCCTGGTTATCGGCTGACCAGCGAATTGGATAGGTTGAGTTGTCACTTGACCAACGTCTTGCCGTAGAATCAAGAAGCGACAAAGTCCACAAACCGTACGCTCCGCGTTTCGAACTACGGAAAGCCACGGATTGTCCGTCTGATGAATAACGAACATTCCACAAGGGCCAATAGCGATCCAAGGCCGGGAATGGTTCCTGCCGCCCTGTGCGAATATCAAGGAACTCATGTCCAAAGTCTTTTCCTGAGTAAAGGACCCTTTCTCCCGGGAACCAGGCAATCTCCCCCACACTTGCTTCGCGGAGGGCTTGTATTCCTTGGTATCCATAAAGATACAGCTTGCTCACACCGTCGGTCGTGGCGCCAATAACGATTCGCTGGCTATCGGGACTCCAGGCCAATCCATAACAGTCACGCAGGGGTGCAAGTTGTTCCTTTTGTCGTTCCGTAATAGATATTCGGAATGCGATTCCATCATCTATCAACGCCACATACTCTTTTCTCGGGTCTATCCTTGGTTGTACTGCATCGTGTAAATCTGCAGTGATCTGTTCTTTCAGTGACACGCTTGCAGCTTTCTTGCTTCCGACATTATGCAAATACATCTCGGAACTGACGTAATCCGATGTAGTCCACAAGCGTTTCTCATCTTTCGTCACAGAAAAGAAACCGCCAAAGTGGGGAAAAGTCAGAATAAATCTTCTGGATCCCTTTACCTTCCCGACCTCTATCTTGTACAATGTGTCGGCTACAAAACAATAGATAGACTCACCGGTTGGAGACCACCGAGCCGCAACCACATCGTCACAGATTTTTTGTTGGTGCTCTCCGTCTATTCCAATCGTCCACAGCGTATTCTTCCCCAGTCTATCTCGAGCATCTTCTATGTCCTGGGAAAGAAAAAGCAATCTATTGCCACTCGGGGACCAGTCCACTCCGCTGAGGAGATGATTTCCCACATTTACATAAAGGGTGTCAAAGTTGCCGACCGAAAGATTCACAATCCAAATACTGTTCCAGCCGGGAACCCTCACATGAATTGCTGCAAACTTCGCCTTGTCGGGAGCCCAGCTTACCCTCGCGGCTTGTACGGTTCGTTTCGGTGGTCCCCCTATCCTGGACAACAGCCAAGTGGCCCAACCTTCTTTGTCGCTCGAACCTGCAACAAGCAGCTGTGTCCCATCCGCCGACCATGCCAGATCCAGGATACTCTTCAAATCTAGAATACTCACAGCAGGCGCAACACTAGCAAGATCCTGAATAAGTAACTTCGTTTTGGAAGGATCCTCTCTGCTCCGTTCCTCGTACGCCACAAATTGTCCATCAGGAGAAATCACAGGACGAAAAGATTTTCCAGCGAAAGTAATTTGACGACTAGAAAATGGAAGCGGCGAGCGCATATACTGCGTGATCGTATATATGATAGCGGCAATTGAAAGAATAAGGATGGAGCCAATTCGAATAGATCGCCCAAATGAGAGGAATGGTTTCTTGGGAAACCAATGATGCTCGAGTGCAGATTCCGCCGGGGTTTTCTGCAATTGCCTGAGATCCACAGCCATATCGCTAACGCTTTGATATCTTTCACCGGTGTTTTTGTGCATCGCCTTCCGTACTATCCGCTCGAGATCCATTGGCACGCCAGATCGGAGGGCTGTCATAGGATGCGGCTCTTCATTCAATATCGAATATACCAGTGCTTCGTTGTATTCGCTTTTGAAGGGGAGTTGCCCAGTGACCATTTCATAGATGACCACACCCAAGGACCAGATATCAGATCGGTGATCAACCTTCTCACCACGAGCCTGCTCAGGAGACATATACGGCATTGTCCCGACCGTTCCGCCTACTCTTGTTAAGGTTGACGCACCAACAATGCTCGCAAGACCGAAATCCATGACCTTGGTTTCTCCATCTTCAGTGATCATGATGTTATCGGTCTTGATGTCACGATGTACAATTCCCTTTTCGTGTGCTTTCCTAAGGCCTTGGGCGGTCTTGATTGCAACATCAAGGGCCATCCCCACAGGAAGAGGCTGGTTTTTGATCTTGTGGCGAATTGTTTCCCCTTCATAGTACGCCATTGAAATGAACATCTGTCCATCTTCGGTGTCGCCAAGTTCGTAGAGAGTGCAAATATTCGGGTGGTCAAGTGCTGAAACAGCTTTGGCCTCATTTGCAAAGCGTTTCTTGTTTTCTTCTGTTGCTGTTAGATGCGGTGAGAGGATTTTTAAGGCGGCGAATCGGTCAAGTTTCAGATCCTGGGCTTTATAAACTACACCCATTCCCCCCTCGCCCAATTTCTCCAGAATTCTGTAATGTGATATAGTGTTACCGATCATGTTCATAGAATACAAAAGGCCTCTTTCACACTCTTCCGAGCTCTCCAGAGGCCTTCGTTAAGACCTGAACTCCTGTACCTCCCCCTGGGAGTGATATTTCGAAATAGTAGCGATGTTTCAGAGGAGTGTCAAGTTCTGCCCTGACTGACACCCAATGGTCACATCTGCCTGCCCGGCAGGAGGTTTTCCCTCTTTCTCACCTATTTCCCACTCTTCAACGCGCCCTGCTAACAAGATTGCTAACCGCTTGCTCTATCCGGCAAGTGTTCAGATCCCCTTTCGCCATCCGCCCCCATCGATGATGGCGATTTTAGGTCAGTTCTTAAGTGCACCCATATCCACTCGGTCAGCGTGTCGACGACCGCCACCTGGCGCTCCTGCGACATTTCGTGGTCCTCGATTACTTCAAACGTCAGTTCTTTCTTCTTTCGGGTTTTGCTCATAGTTGATTGAAGCAAGAATAAATTAGACAACAGGAACAATTCAGCGGCGCGCAGAGGGGGGTTCGGTTGCCGCTGATGTAGTTTTCTTTTGTCCCCTATTTCGGTCTAACTTGTCTCCACTACCCATACTCAACTGCTCTCCACTGAAAACTACTTGGCCGACGGTTAGGGCGCATTCTCATTCAACGACAATTGTCCCATCTGGTAGATAAAGATTGATGCCTTCGGGGCAGGTGTAGTGGTCGGGGCGTAATGAAATTTCAATTGTTGATCTTTCTTCAAAAGTAATGATCAGGGCTTCCTGCGGACGAAAGTTGATCTGAGCAACACGATCGTTGACCAGGCTCTGCAGTTTCTTGTTGAATCCGGGTTCCCCTTGGGAGGAAGCTGTGCCTTTGTCTGAAAGAGTAACGCGCGTTAATGCACTGAGGCCGATATTGCCGAACGCGAACTGAATGTAGTCATGGACGAATTCGACCCTGGTAAGCTTGGATCCGACCAGTTGCCTAAAGTGGCTGTCTTTCATGAGATATCTGTTGGAACTGTCCTGTTAGGTATGTAACGGAATTTTATCAAGTATAGAAACTGACGCGCAAAACTTCCGGGATCGGGGATAGGGTTTCCCGAGGAGTGAATCTCAAATCGGTCAACAATGCTGAGTTGGTCGTTGAGTTCCCATATTCTCGTTATGGAGAACTGTTGTCCCAAAGTAGTGAGATGTTTCGAGTTTCTTTCGCAAGACAAAAGTGGGTGGAAGGCTGAATTCCACAGTGATGCTCATTTGTTTCTTGCGGCGTTGGCCTGAGTCAAAGAGGTCCCTTGCAAAGGAAAGCTCTTGCCCAGGTTGAACTTCGTTATTGAAAAACAGATTGAGGGCTCGTAGGACATTTGACTTGCCACTAGAGTTCTTCCCAACGAGCACATTGAGATTGCCAAGCTCAACGAGCTCATCGTTAAAAAAGGACCGGAATCCTGAAATAGCTACCTTTGTCAATAGGATCATATTGTTGATATTTGAAGTGGCGCAGCCGCCTAACTCGCGTTACATCGCAATCAGCGCTGTTTTAATACAAACCATTAGAGAATGTTGACTTCTTCTTTCCAGCAACAGATTTCACCTCGAAAACACCTTCCTATCCCTCTCCTCAACTCCCCCTGCGAAATACTTATCTGCCCACGTATCGTCTTCGCTAAGACCAAATGGTTTCTTCTTCTTACTCTCTTTCTTCTTACCCTCTTTCTTCCCCTCCCGGTCCCGAAATGCATAGTGATCGAACATCCGCATGAATTCACCGAAATACACATCGGCGACCTCGGGCTGTGAGAATATCACCAGCTGGTTCTCGTCGTTGTTCTTGCAGGAATTGTCGCTAAAGTTGGCCGAACCGGTGATAACCTTGGGGTTGAGAGATAACGGATCGATGAGAAAATATTTCGTGTGAATGTACACGCCGCGGTGATGCAGGGATTCTTTCTGGAATTCGTCAAGCTTCGTCTTGAGCCTCGCAGACGCTGCCATCCTATTTCCCTTCGTCCGGTGAACCTTCTCAACAACGTTTCCCCTTGTGTTCAGCAGACCGAACTTGAGAAACTTGTCTTGAGGATCGTCGAGTGCGTCCTCGATCTTGTCGTGAAGTGCAAACGGAGCGGTGAAGCAAACAAGGTCGTTCGCATGATCGACCATGTCGGCGATCTGATCGATGGCAATGATGCTCGTACGGGGACTGAAGATCGGATAGATCGACGGCTGGCCGGTTGGCGGAACGGGGGAGAGCCGCTCAGCGATTTCCTTTGACTTCTTCTTTGTCGGTTCCGGCTCTGCCCACAATTCCTGATGAAGGTCGTAGAACTGCTTTGCGATACCCCTCTCTGTGGTGGCATGTCCGACGTTCGCCTGGCCATAGACGGCACCATCGGTGAAGTTCGTGGATCCGGTCCACACCGCTTCAGGAGTCCCATTCTTGCAGAGGACGATGAACTTGTTATGGGAAATGTTGACGGCAGTCCTTTTGCGGCAATATTTCGTCAGCCCGTGCTCTTTGGCCGCTTTCGGATTTTCTTTCTTGGTGGTTTTTCCCTTCCAGTCGAAGAGTATCTGCACTTTGACTTTGCGCTTTGCAGCTTCCCGAAGGGATTCGAGGAAGTTCGCTTTCTCAAATTCATAGATGCAGAGGTGGAGGGAATAGCTGCTGTCTGTCGCCTGCGCGATGAATTTCACGAGATTTTCTTCCAGTCCGCGCGAAAGCCACCTGAAGGCCGATCCGTCAAGCACGTCGTCGGGATTCTTGTCGCCGAATCGGCTTATGTACGCCTGACTGGCAGCAGCGGAACGGTTGAAGTGAATCTGGTGTGTCTTGCCGACGTTCAATGGATCCTCTGTTCGGACCTTCACCTCGACCTTGTCTTCCGGCTTCAGTTCGCCCGGCTTTCCGTACATCGCCTCCAGTCGGTACGTGTACTCGTGGTTCGGCTTTGCCGTGTAGTCTCCCCACCGGAATTTCTGGATGGGAAACTCGTTCGTTCTCACCTCTTCACCTGCATCAGTCTGAACGCTCGGGAACTTGAGCCCTCCCTTCAGCCACCCGGATTCATCGTCGGTGTGGTCGGTTCTATGAATGGCGAATCCGAGCAGGTCCTTTCGCCTGTCCGGATCGATGTTGAATCCCATAAAGACGACATACGTTCCGGCAACCGTGCGCAGCGTAAGCCCGTTGTTTGAAGTCTTGCGGTCTCTCATGGTGTCACCCCCTTACGGAAAACCAATTGGCTCATTGAGTTATTGACTCATTTGTTCATTTGCAGATCTATTGCTATGTGATACCCCAATGCCCTGCAAACTTCGAATTGTGCCTCATCAAACCACTGGGGTTGATCGGGTCATCGGATCATCGATTGATCTTAAGATCCGTTGCGATATGATAACCCAGCGCCCTGTACGCCTCAAATTGTGCTTCATCGAACCACTGATCGCCTGTCGACTGATGAGGAAAATCCTTATGCTTTGCTTTGTACGCCAGCACATCGGTCGGCTCGTGGCCGCTTAATGACGCCTTCATGTAAATCAGTCTGCCAGTTTTCTTCTTGTAGCGAATCTTTCCCTTGATGAATTGCTTCTTCGAAAAACCGGAATCGCCGGGTTTCATTTTCTCGACATCAAGCAATTCTATCTTCACTCCCAAGTCGACCCGGCACTTTTCGATGGCGTTTCCTAAATCGGCAAATGTGTATCCGCCGTCCGCTCCACCATCGCTGACAATGATAAGATCGCATTTCCTTCGTACGAGTTCGTACAATCCAAGATTCTCAAAATGCCCGCCGTCAGAGAGATACACGTACCGGCTCGTCTCCTTTGTCAGCCCAAACAATTCAAAGAAGAGATAGAACAGGGACAGGTTCGGAGATTTGTCTCCGGACTTCAATTTTCTTGGATTGAAGAACCACTGACCGAGGCGGACATTGAAGAGTGTTATGAGGAAAGAGATTACCGTCGAAGTGTGGTAGCCCATGTTTGAAGAGACCGCTGCTCCCGACATTGCCATAACGCTACCCACGGTAAGAGGGGCTTGATCCTTGAGTGGCACATTGTTCTCTGCAAATCCGAATGCGGCGGGACTAAAGGAAAAAGGTCGGGCCTTCCTCTGTTGCCAATCAAGACGTTCCGTGGAGGATATGTTGAGAGTCGTATTAAAGATGGGAAATGGACCTGAGTACGGTCTGCCCTCTTCGTCAGTTCCACTTAGGATGCTCTGAAGAGGAAGGTCATCTGTCCTGTCGAGCCCGGTGAACGGATGTTGGTTTCTCTTCCGATTGCTTGCTCCAAGATAGCATCGCACGAGCCGGTTGCGATACATGGCATGCATTGAAAACTCGTTCACGTCGACCGTCTTCGCAAGTCCGTAGGCTATCACAAGGAGGCCCGCCGCCAGGACAAGATAATACCGGGCGGCATCCATACCTGAAGATTGCGCGAGTGTGTAGAGATATAGATTCTCTGACCGGCTTCCCACCAGGGTCTCCCTTTGTATTGCCCAGGACAATATGGCGATGAATCCGACCACAAAGACAAAAGGAGCAATCTTCGCAATGAACTCTTTTGCCAGTTTCTGAGCTTTGCCCCCCGTCTCGTCTCCTTTTCCTGCCAGCACACCTGCGACGGTAGTGGCGATCCAACCCAGAACAACGCCCGCCTTTGTCCAGTCGCCCAACTGAAGACTGCTAAGAGCCCAGGGGAGTGCGAACGTGCTCGCCCAAAGCCCAAGCCAAGCGATGCAGTAGATAATGAACCACGCTCCCAGCCGACTCCACCACTCCCGCATATCGTCCGTCGTACCCCTGCCCGCGAGTCCGATGTGCAATACAAGGACAAGTGAAAAGACAAAGACAATGATGACGGGAGCGGCAAGATAGAAGAGATTCCCATCGAGATACTGCAGTTCGATGATTGGTCTTAGGGCATGCTTAAACGCCACCTGGAAAAGGATTCCGCCAACACCTCCGGAAATCAAGAGCACCAGGAACGCGCCGCCAATCTCTGCAAAGGATTTTCTCTCGGTGGCTGAGGATCTGAAAAAAAGGACGTAGATGATCCATCCGACCGACCATGCTACCACATAAACAAGGCCCCCCTGCCAGATTGCATTCCATGATGAGGAAAAAGCCACGCCATTAGTCTTCAACCAGAGTGACAGGAAAACCGAGGCAATGAAAACAGGAGCAACGATTACCCATTGGACTCCGCGTTGTTCTTTGAAGAAGGGATAGTCGGACTTGAGACGCTTCTCATCAATTGAAACCAAGTTGTACGAAATGAAGCCTATCGGCAGGACAAGAAAAATCCCGGAAATGACGAGGAGGAGGGACGGATCCAGGACACTGAACGCGGCAAGAAGGCCACTCATGGCTCGCGGCAGCAAGAGAGCCCCGGCGAGGGTCAGCGTAATGATCAGCAGGTTCAGAAGAAGATTCCTCGTGTACGTCGCGACGAGTGTCCAGGTATCCGCGCTGAGAAGCCCGACTTTCGGAGTTAGGTAATTGCTGAACTGGCGGAGATGTCTGATGGCGGGATGCTCCTTCGGGCCACCGATGGTCTTCAGAGCATCCACCGCCTTGTCGAATCCGACCTGGGAACTCAATGCCGTCAACCAGGAATTGATGTATCCGCCCCCCGACACTGAAGAAAGGTACTCTACGGAATTCAAGAGCCCCTTCTTAGCCAGTGCCTGAAGCACCCCAAGATTGAATGTCGCGCTTCGAATTCCTCCCCCGGAGAATGCCAAGCTGATCTTCTTTGATCCTTTCCCCTTGCCTTTCACCCCTCGAGCATTCCAAATCCTGTCAAGAAGACGGCGTTCTTCGTTTCTGACCTTATCAAAGGTCAGAATGGAAACGCTGGCGCGGTGAAACAACTTCCCTATGTTCATTTTCTCTTTCCTTTGATCATTTTGTCAGGGAAACGGTCATTCGACCGAACAGAGAAACCTGCACTGTGGTTGGCGGTTGTCATCCCATGTCCTTTCTCATTGATAGAATGAAAGGATGAGAATGTTTGGTCCTTTTTTCTATCCCTGCTCAATAATCTGATCAATTACCTCTCCATCTATATCCGTAATGATCTGCGCCCAGAGAGGAAGATGATCCGACATCTGATACGTGAATTCCAGCTTCGTCATCGTGTCGCCGGGAAAGAGGGACTGATGATCGTTCGCATAAAAATCCACAATTCCTCCAAAATTGGTGAAACATTTTGTGAAGCGCGGCAAATGGAGGATCTGATCGTACCGTTTGTTTTTCTCGAGATTCGAACCGTGCGTGCCGAGGAGGATATCGGGGGCCTTCAGTCCCTTCGACGTCACCGCCTGATAGAGCTTGTCGCCGATCACCGGAATATTGAAATCACCCACAAGAATGATATCCTTGTCATCCCACGTTTTCTCCTTCACTTTCTGATCGACCCAATCCGCAAGAAGTTTCAATTCATTGATCCGATCCTCTTCCGCCTTTCCCCACCGGATGTGAACGGTCGCGACGATGAAATCGAAATCGCCCGATCGGAACGAGGCGATGTACGGGGCGCGCCACCAGGAGAACAATGTCTCGTATTCTCCGGTCGCCGGATTTTTCTTCCGCAACGCATCGACTTCAGAGGCAAGGCCGGTGAACGTTACGGCGCGCTTGTCGAAGATGTACGCCATGCGCTCCCGATTTCCGCCGGAGTCGGTCATATAGTCGGAATACACCGCGTGCCAGTACGGACCGAGAATCGTGAGGACCTTCGAGAGATCCGTCAGGTTATCCCTCAGTTCCGCGATGGCGACGAGGTCAAATTGTCCGAGAATTTCTGCGATGTAATGAATCGAGGCTTCTTTGCGGGGTGTTTTTCCGAAGTCGCGGATGTTCCACGTGGCGATGTTCAGCGTTTCATCGATCTTTGAGGAGGGAATTTCTGCTTTCTCGATCCGTGACTGAAGGACCTTCAGTCCTTTTGCAACTTGAGCAGAAATAGTTCCGTGATGCATGGTTCCTCCCAACCCAGGCATGAGGGCAAAGCAGCAGCGGGGGATGCGTGAATGTAGGAGGGAGGAAGGTTGGATGCAAGCGGAAAGACAGCTTGTCCGCCGAAGCC
>DATDRF010000185.1:0-4166 GCA_035291905.1 Bacteroidota bacterium | reverse complement strand
TTTGTGCTGCTGATGCTGGCTTTGGACCTTGGCGTCTTCCACCGAGAAGCTCATGTGGTGACGTTGAAAGAGGCATTTGCGTGGTCCGCCGTTTGGATCTTCATGGGGCTTGGGTTCGCTGTTTTCGTCTGCTTCGGTTACGAACAGCAGTGGTTCAGGCTCGGTGGTTTGGAAGACGCAGTGGACGGGCTCGCCAACAACGGCCAGTCGGCCACAATCAAGTATCTCACCGGCTATGTCGTCGAAAAGTCGCTCAGCGTGGACAACGTGTTCGTCATCGCCATGGTCTTCGGCTTCTTCGGCGTCCCCGCAGTCTATCAGCACCGGGTGCTTTTCTGGGGAATCCTGGGGGCGCTCCTGATGCGGGGTGGAATGATCGCTGCCGGTGCCGTCCTCATAGCAAAGTTTCATTGGATACTCTACCTCTTCGGCGCGTTTCTGATCGTTACCGGCATTAAATCCTATTGACAAGCGTCACGTGACAGATTACTATTGACGCATGATCAAGACGTTTGCCGATCGCCATACACAGGAGATATACGACACCGGCAAGTCAAAACGATTCCCCCCCGATATTTGGAAACGAGCTGTACGGAAGTTGGAATACATCGACCTGGCAACCAAACGAGAAGACCTGAAGGTTCCACCAAGCAATCGACTCCACGAACTCGAGAGAGAACGGAAAGGCCAGTTCTCTATCTCGGTGAATGACCAATGGCGGATTTGTTTTCGGTTCATCGATGGCGATGCATACGACGTCGAATTAACCGATTATCACTGAGGAGAGGTGTCATATGAGCATTCCCAATACCCGAGAGCGGAAAATTCGCCCCACCCATCCCGGAGCGATGCTGCGTGAGGACTTCTTGCCTGACTATGGACTCAGTGTGTCTACCTTTGCCAAGGCCATCGGTGTATCTCGTCAGACCGTGAACGAGTTGCTCCGTGAGCGGCGAGCTGTGAGTCCTGAAATGGCTCTTCGGCTCTCCCGCCTGTTCGGGAACACCCCCGAGTTTTGGCTCAACGCGCAACGTGCTGTGGATCTTTGGGAGGCAGCCCGTGCCATTAAGAGGAAGATTGATCGAATTAATCCGTTGACTGCCGCATAACTACCGGTTGGTGCGCCTTGAAGGCGCTGTCAACTTCCCGGTGAAAGTCCGGTCGTGGTAATCGCCAGAGAGCCACGTAGCAGGCTCCCGCTGCTTTCGGGCGACCGTGGGTGGCGAAGCGGAGTATCCCTCCGAGAAGGAGGTGCAAACCGGCAGTCCGCACCGTTACGGGAATCCTGCAGCGTCGTCATGTTAACCCGAAAGGGACAAGGGAGAGCCGAGCTTCTCAGCAAAAGCGAAGGCCACGGAAGAGGCGAAGATTCTGGAGATGCAGCCTCGAAGAACTCCCCGGCGTATGGGGAACGGAATGTCGGGAAAGCTGGCAGCGCAACAAGGGAGATCTCCCGCGGTCGAAAGCCCACATCCTTCGATACTTCCGGAATATATGAGGCCCCGCAGCTGGAGTGTTCGCCTGAGAGGATGACGAAAAGAACACTTGCACTCCTGATTCTCCTGCTGGTTGCCGTTATCCCCGGCACCGCACATGCCGGCGCAAATGCCGCTGCCATCGTGAGATCGTTGATTCAGCCCAAGCGAACCATTCACGAGTCGACCCGTGGGACACCTGTGTCGTGGAGTTTCCGGACCAACGGAACCTTCAGTGCAAGTGCATTGACCGGCTTGGCTTCATGGGGTGCGACTGGTGAGTGGAAAGAACTGCCCGATGGATCGATCCTTCTCGAAGGGACTCAGACCAATGCCCGAAAACCGGGCGAGAAACCGACTGCGTTCCGCCGCGTGATCCGTTCTGTTGAGATTCTGGAAACAAGAGACGACCTTGACATCTGCCTCTTCACCTACGAGGAGGTGCAGAAAGAAAGCCCGGAAGGGAAATCGGCGAACCAAGGGCCAGAGGATACGGCTCGCAAGCTCGTCGATCCTCAGCGCTGACGTTCGTCTACACAGGAACAAAGCAGGCGACATCGATGCCGACAAACAGGGGGGAAGCGGTCTTGGGGCAACCTCCTGCGGAAGGGGTTTCTCGTTCCGGCCTTGCCTGAGGAAATACTTCATCACACACGCGTCCGAAAATCGGCAAGCCTCTCGCCGGGTTCTCACGGTGACATCGAAGTCGATGCGTGAGTTCATCTTCGATACGCGCCCCCCCTCGGAAAGGGAGGCAGGATCATGCACCAATTGGTCCATTCCGATCCAGGTGATAGAATCGTGTATGTTCGGTCCCTCCTGAATGGTGACGTTGGCCGGGATCGCGCCCGACTCACCCGCGTGGCACACGATGGGAACGGTCACTCCATCATGTCTGGGCGCATGAGGATCGCGATGAAGAACGCGGTTCCATTTCGCTCCATGGGGAACTTCTGGTGCATGAGAGGTTGCTTTCTGGCTGTCGTCATTTGGCTCACGCTGCCAACATCGGTTTCTTCAGGCACATCTCCCGAGGCAACTCCCCAGGTTCAACCTGTTGCTTCGGGTACATCATCAAGCGCTTCGCAGAACCCTCTTCTCGAGGTACTCAAGTTCGAACTGCAACGCCAAAACCCACGAATCCATCACGTAGCGGTTGTCGAACTGCACCCCTTTCCCTTCCCTGAGCCACGCAAATACCTCATGATCGGATGGGGCATCCGTCAAGACAGAAGCTTCAGCGGCGACTTCTCCGACGAACTCTATGGCTTCTTTGTGCTTGACGCGTCTCTCAGCCGGATCATCAAGGTACTAAAGATTGTGTCTACGCCGCGATGGCTCGACTACCGTTTTCGCTTCCAGGAGGTTACCGCGGATACGATCATCGTGAGTGGAAAGGGAAGTACCTATGGCGACCAACCGCGCCGGTTTCAATTCTCATGGAATCCCGATGACTAGATCCTATTGATATCGTCATGGTGTTCCAAGCGGACATGTTGCCGGGAGGGCGAACGCGTTTCCGAATGCCCATCGGCTGGATCTGCCCGGTGACGGGCGGAAGGGAGGCGAAAGGATGAAGAAGCTGCTTTTCGCGACTCTTGGTGTATTCCTTGCGTGGTCCGCGATGGATTTTGTCATTCATGGATTGATCCTCCGGTCCTCGTACGCCGCCACGACATCGCTTTGGCGACCGATGGGCGAGATGAAGATGGCGCTGATGTACTTCACCGTCTTGATATCCGCCCTTGCCTTCGTACTGATCTATTCCCTGTATTTCTCGCGGAAAGGGATTTCCACCGGCCTGGCGTATGGTTTGTTGTTCGGCATCGGCACCGGATTGCCGATGGGATACGGGAGCTATTCGGTCATGCCCATTCCGTATTTCATGGCGTTCACCTGGTGCTTCGGTTCCATGATCGAGGCGATGGTGGGTGGTCTGATCGTCGGCTCGATCATGGGGGATTGAACGATGGATCCGGAACGGGAGGGAAGAATGGGGATTCGCGACACCGCGTGGAACGCGGTCAAATGGAAGGTAATGAAAACCCGTCTTGGGTATACCGACGAGGAAATGAAGGCATTTCGGGAGAACCCGAGGAATGAAGACGTCCTCTCGAAAGCGCCCGCCTTGCTCGACAAGACTATTGTTTTGGAGGTTGTCGATTCGCACGGATGCAACAGCCAGCACAAGGTGGGGGACAAGTTCACCTTCGACGGCGCCGGGAACCTCCTCACGAAACGTTGCCCGGAGAAGGTCTGCATCTACGCGCTCACCGCGGCGACCTCGATGATCTTCGCCTCCAACGAGCTCTTCTACGCCGGCGTCGATCCCAACGAGATGCGGTTCCGGCGCGCCGCCTGCTTCGACGTGGGGGTGCAGTGTGGCGGCTGGGGGCGAATCGTCCTCGAGCTCAGCGTAAAGGATCGGAAGAAAGGGTAAGGACGGGGTGAATCGGCCTGGTCGTTCCTTCGAGCCGCCGCCATGCCGCTTGGGGGCGGGCGCAGGAAACGGAATCGTGGGGCCCGGAGTGCGATTCCTGCTGGTGGCCGTCGGGATCCTCGCAGCCTCGGCGCCCGTCAGCATCGTAGTCACCGTGGCGCTATTCCCTTTCTGGAGGTGGCTGGAAGAGAACTTCCACGGGGAGTCCGTGGGGCACTCGGGGAAGGAAGGGAAAGGGTTCCCGCAAGCCC
>DATDRF010000184.1:0-2945 GCA_035291905.1 Bacteroidota bacterium | reverse complement strand
TGTAGATACTGTTCATCAGCACCGACGGTAACAACTCCACAGCAGCGTGTGCAACAGAGATTTCATTTCCGTTTCTTAGCTCAGAGGTTCATGATGCATTTCTTGGTTACTGGCGGTGCGGGGTTTATTGGATCCAACTTGGTTGAAGGCCTGCTTTCAAAGGGCTATGCGGTGCGCGTCCTTGACAATCTCTCCACTGGTAGGAGAGACAACCTCATGGAGTCGGCAAACAAGATTGAATTCATCGAAGGGGACATTCGTAGTTACCACATTGTGCGTGAGGCTATGGAGGGAGTTGATGTTGTGCTGCATCAAGCGGCACTTCCGTCCGTGCCTCGTTCGGTCCACGACCCGATCACCTCAAATGATGTCAATGTTATGGGATCTCTCAATGTCCTCCACGCAGCTAAGGAAGCAAGGGTGCGCAGGGTTGTCTACGCGTCTTCCTCTTCGGTGTATGGAGATACTCCCGAGCTTCCCAAACATGAAGGCATGAGTCCGAACCCACTCTCGCCTTATGCAGTATCGAAATTCGCTGCGGAGCAATATTGCAGGGTATTTGCTCTGGTTTATGGTTTGGAGACGGTGTCGTTGAGATACTTCAACGTGTTCGGCCCCCGGCAGGATCCTGGTTCTCAGTACTCGGCAGTGATCCCAAAATTCATCACTGCTATGTTGAACAACAGCCAACCGATCATCTATGGTGACGGTGAACAGACTCGAGATTTCACCTACGTGGCGAATGTGGTTCAGTCAAATATCCTGGCTGCAACTGCCAGTTGTGAATCGGGAATAGCGATGAATTGCGCCTGCCATGGAAGAGTCAGTCTCAATGAATTGGTAATGAAAATTAACCAGATCTTAGGAAGGGATATTCGACCAATCTACAAGGACCCGAGGAAGGGAGATATCAAGCATTCCTTTGCTGCAATTGACAGGGCGAAAAAAGCAATCGGGTACACACCATCGGTTGAATTCGACTCAGGCCTTAGAAAGACCATTCAATGGTATGCTGAAACCCAACGCCTGCTGACAAATGCCGCGGAGTGACCACTTTGGCGTGTGGCTGTACGCACAAGTGGAAGACCTCTTCTGTGCGCTTCGAATATTCGGGTATTGACAACCCCTCTGCAGTACGCTATATTGGCAGTTACCACATGGGGATTCCTCTGCGTACGTGTGTGGTTATTGTTTCCAACTTCTTCTTTGCTGATCCAAAAAGGCCGGAAAGATCTGTTCATTTGGGGTTCCAACGAGAATCCACACGTGTGCTCCAGAATACAACATCTATCTCAGTCCATTCACTATCTTTAGACATCGATTTCGGTCCATTCAGCAGTTCATCTTGTATAAACCCGTCCTAGAGTACCTTGCTGGAAATTATGGGAAGACTCCTTAACATAGTCATTTCACTCATAGGGCTTATTCTCCTGTCGCCAGTCCTGAGTGTTGTGGCGCTTTTCGTGAAAATGCACGATGGAGGCCCGGTGACGTACCGAGCAAAACGCGTAGGCATCAGGGGCGCGATTTTTGATCTTCACAAGTTCCGCACAATGGTGCCAAACGCGAACAAGATGGGAGGAGGCATCACTGTTCTGGGTGACAAACGCGTGACTCCGATTGGACGATTTCTCAGAAAATACAAACTTGATGAGCTCCCGCAGCTCTTTAACGTCCTCAAGGGTGACATGAGCTTCGTCGGTCCAAGGCCGGAGGATCCCCGCTATGTGGAACGTTATACGCCAGAACAGCGGGAGGTTTTAAGTGTACCGCCCGGGATAACAAGTCCAGCATCATTGCATTTCCGAAACGAAGAGGCGCTGCTCAGTGGGGGTGATTGGGAAAGCAAATACATTGAACAAATCTTGCCACGCAAATTGGCAATGGAGCTTGAATACTTTCCAAGTCGCAGTTTGGGGGGCGACGTTCGAATCATCATCCGCACTCTGGGAGGTATACTGAAATGATCAGGGGATTCAAATCATTCATGCTTCATTTGAGGAATCGGTCCCTGTTGGGGGTTGACATTGTTCTTGGGGCATTGATTCCCTCTGTAGCACTCTACATCCGAACGGAGAGTCTTAGCGCCCTGAGCCTCTACGCAACGCCAGTGATTCTTTTTACGGCTGTGGCTCTCGCTGCTAAGGTCATTGTTTTTTTCGTTACCGGACTGTATGCTCAATACTGGCGCTACGCAAGTGTTGAAGAACTCATGACACTGCTTCGCGCCACGATGTTAGCCTGGCTCGCTGAGGCCCTGATCTTCTTCGGGTTGCTCATGCCCTTAGGCATCCTACCTTTTGGTTTTCCACGTTCGGTTGTGGTTCTTGACGGATTGCTTACCCTTGTGGTAGTTGCTGGAGTGCGATTGAGCATTCGTCTCTTCTTTGCCTTGTACACGAAGAAGGATGAAGGAATGCCCCTCAAGCCGGCGCTGGTGGTTGGGGCGGGTGTTGCCGGAGCAATGATTGTGAAGGAGCTTCAGTCGAATCAGCAACTAGGTCTCGAGCCTGTCGGGTACATCGACGATGACGTTGCGAAAGCTGGAAAGCGTATTCATGGCGTTGAGGTTCTTGGTGCCTTGAAGGACCTTCCCGCCATCCTGAATGAACACAAGATTTCAGAAGTGATCATCGCGATGCCAACGGCGCCTGGTAAGGTTGTTCGCGATGTTGTTCAGGCATGCAAGGCATCGGGTGTGCGAAGCAAAACCATTCCGGGATTGTTCGAAATACTGAGGGGGACGGCAAAGGTCGCGCAATTCCGGAATATCCAACTCGAGGACTTGCTCCGCCGCGGTGCGGTAAAGACGGATACGAAGAAAGTGGTCGGTCTACTTCATGGTGTTCGCGTGATGGTGACTGGTGCGGGTGGGTCTATCGGCTCCGAACTCTGCCGACAGATCAGAGATTTCGGTCCTTCCGAGTTGGTTCTCGTGGGTCACG
>DATDRF010000183.1:0-5119 GCA_035291905.1 Bacteroidota bacterium | reverse complement strand
CGGAATGGCCGGAGCGGTGGGAGGAATGGTGATCGCCAAGGTCGTCGGTTACATTCTGGAATGGACGGGAAGCTATCTGCCGGTTTTCATCATCGCCGGATCGATGTATTTGATTGCATTGCTGATTTTCCATATGCTTGTACCGAAACTCGACCCAGCCCCGGTCGACGAACCGGCCGCTGCGTAGGAGAACTGAATGACTTCTTCCAAATTCCTTTTTGATGTGAGCGGACGAACGGTTGTGATGACCGGTGGAACCGGGGTGTTGGGCAAGGCCATCGCGGAAGCGCTTTTGGATGCCGGAGCAAATGTCGCTTTGCTCACGCGCGATCGGGCAAAGGGGGAATCGATCATAAAGAATTTCGGGAAGAAAACGGGGACCGGGGCTGCATTTGAAGCGGATGTCCTGGATCATGATGCGTTGGAGCGCGTGTCAAAAGAGATCTTCCAACTGTTCAAACGCGTCGACATCCTGATCAACGCGGCGGGAGGAAACAGTCCCAAAGCAACGACGAGTCCAGACCACTCATTCTTCCAGTTGGACGAAGAGGGGCTTCGGTACGTCTCGGATTTGAATCTGCTGGGGACCATTCTTCCGAGCCAGGTTTTCGGGAAACATATGGCGGAACAGAAAGAGGGGATCATCTTGAATTTCTCCTCCATGAGCGGATACAGACCCCTCACGCGTGTCGGATCGTACTCGGCGGCCAAAGCGGCAATCATCAATTTCACAGAATGGCTTGCAGTGCACATGGCCCAGGAATACTCTCCAAGGATTCGTGTCAATGCCATTGCCCCGGGCTTCTATCTCACCGAGCAAAACCGGTTCCTCCTGACGGAAAAAGGGTCAGGTGATCTGACTGCGCGTGGGAAGAAGATTCTCGATCATACTCCGATGGGACGGTTTGGCGCTCCGGAGGACCTCGTCGGTGTCGTTCTGTGGCTTCTTTCCCCCGCCTCGGAATTTGTCACAGGAATTGTTGTCCCCGTTGACGGAGGTTTTTCAGCGTATTCCGGCGTATGACAAGCGATTCCCCACTCATCATTGTGAACAAGAACACTCCCCGTGCCGTTGAAACGTTCGGCAGGCTGGGGAATGTTCGGGCCCTCAGGACCGAGGAAATAACTTCCGACACTGTCAAAGATGCCGACATTCTCGTGGTCCGGTCGGAGACGAAGGTCGATCGCAGTCTCCTGGAAGGGAGCAAAGTGAAGTTCGTCGGTACCGTTACGATTGGCACCGATCACTGCGATCTCGCGTATCTTGATTCGCACGGAATCGGTTTCGCCAGCGCGCCCGGGAGCAATGCGAATTCGGTCGCCGAATACGTGACAGCGGCGCTTCTTACCTGGGCTCAGCGCACAAAGCAGGAGCTGCAGGGAAAATCAATCGGCGTCGTGGGGGTCGGGAATGTGGGAAAAAAAGTCGCCCGCATGGCCCGGATTCTCGGGCTTACGGTACACTTGAATGATCCGCCTCTCCGGCGAACAACTGGCGATCCTTCGTATCTCCCTCTCGATGAATTGATGGGCGCAGATTTTGTCACCCTTCACGTTCCGCTGACTCGCACGGGTGAGGACGCAACCCATCATTTCTTTGACGAGTCGCGGCTCGGAAAAATAAAGAAGGGCTCGGTTCTCATTAATACATCACGCGGCGCGGTGGTAGAATCGTCGGCACTTTGCTCGGCCCTTCAGTCCCGCCATCTTTCGGCGGCAATTCTGGATGTCTGGGAGGGAGAACCGGATATCGATATCGATCTTCTCGATAAAGTGATGCTTGGGACTCCTCATATCGCCGGGTATTCCCTCGACGGCAAGTTGAATGCCGTCCGTATGATTGCCGAGGCCGTCGCTCGATTCCTGAATGTGCCCTTCCAATGGAGCGACGGGTTCGAAGGTGCCGAAATCAAGCCCGCCCGGATCCGTTTGCGCGATCGTGCCGGGCGCAAGGAAGAATCGCTCTATCGCGTTGTTCATCGCGCCTATGACATCGAGCTCGATGATTATATGCTGAGGAAGATTACGACCGTGAGCACGGAGCACAGGGGAAAGTACTTCATGAAACTCAGGGCCGGATACCGGGTAAGGCGGGAATTCGGCAACCGCATCGCGGATGTCCCGGAGGGACGCGAAGATATCAGGGAGATCATTCAGGAGCTCGGATTCATGACCGAAGTGACGGAGGCTGTAAGATGATTCTTGCCGGACGGGGCTCTGAAGAGCCTCTCGAGGATTCCGAGATCGTCCAGATCTGCAAAGAAGCGTTGGAGCACGTGCCCCTCGACGGGAAGCGTGTCCTCGTCCTTATCCCCGATCACACCCGACATGCACGCATCGCTCTCTTTTTTCATCTCCTCCACGTCCTGCTGACGCGCCGGGTCCGTGCTCTCGATTACCTGATCGCAACGGGGACGCACGCTGATATGGAACCGGAAAGAATCTACCGGCATGTCGGAATCACGGAGGAAGAGCATCGGACGATATTCTCCAATGTCCGGTTCTTTAACCATGAGCATGCAAACCCCGCGGCCCTTGCCACGATCGGCACGATCTCCGCAGATGAGATCTCCCGCTTGACACAAGGAGTATTTAAAGAGCCGATCGCAGTAACGATCAACAAGAAAGTCCTTGAATACGACCACGTATTGCTGGTAACTCCCGTTGTCCCGCATGAGGCAATGGGATTCGCCGGAGGCAACAAGTACTTCTTCCCCGGCATTGCGGGGCTCGAAGTTGTGCAGACCTTCCACTGGCTGGGGGCACTCCTGACAAATCTCAAAGTGAACGGGGTCAAAGACACGCTCACCAGACGCGTCATCGATCGCGCGGCGGTGTTCATCACAACGCCGCGAACCTGTCTCTCATTCGTTGTGAATGAAAGAGACCAGCCAGTGTGCCTGTTCGTCGGCGATCCGATTGAATCGTGGTCCCGGGCGGCTGATTACTCGGCCCGAGTCCACATCACCCACGTTGATCGCCCGTACAAGAAGGTCCTTGCAGTAACACCGGGTATTTACGAGGATCTGTGGGTGGGAGGAAAGGCTATGTACAAGCTCGAGCCTGTCGTGGCCGACGGCGGCGAATTGATAATTTTTGGCCCGCAGATCAGGGCAATTTCGTTCATGCATGAACCCGCGATCCGGAAGATCGGCTATCATGTGATGGAGTATTTTACGCAACAGTGGGAGCGGTTTTCAAAGGAACCGAAGCTGATCCTTGCTCATTCAACGAACGTGCGGGGCATCGGTACCTTTGTGGATGGGAAAGAGAATCCAAGGATCACGGTGACATTGGCGACTTCGATTCCGGAAGATGTGTGCAAAGCGGTCAGTCTGGGCTTTCGCAGCTACCGTTCGCTTGACCTGTCGGCCCTGAAAGCGGAGGCAGGGGGCGATCTCCTCACGGTCGACAATGCCGGGCAAAATCTGTTTCGGCTTCGCAATGGGGGCTGAAGGAGGTTGAAGCCCTGTTAACAATACCTGCGGCGCGGCTGGCGAGAGTCTACGACTTCGGTTGGACTTGGCAGGGTTTCGAAATGCCCCGCCGGCTGAGCTGTAATACTTCCAAGACTTCGGAATTGCCGCGCCGCGGCTGTAATGTTGTCAAGACCTGGGAATTGTCCCGTCGGTTGGGCTGTAATGTTACCAAGACTTAGGATTGCCGCGCCGCAGCTGTAATGTTGTCAAGACCTAGGAATTGTCCCGTCGGTTGGGCTGTAATGTTACCAAGACTTAGGAATTGACGCGCCGCAGCTGTAATGTTGCCAAGACTTAGAATTTGCCCCGCCCTTTAGGGCGGGGTCTCAAGAACCCCCTGATTGTAAGGGCTTCAGCCCTTTACCACACAGGCTTCATCGGAGAACAAAATGAGCAAAGTATTGAACATTCGGCAGGATGCAAAGTTCGACCTCATTTCCCTCGGAGCGCTCGTCCACAGGCTTGATCCCGGCATCATACCGTTTCGGAAGGCGACGGAATGTCGCATTCACGTGAGCGGTGGCGAGTTCAATGTAGCGGCGAACCTTGCCGACTGTTTCAGGCTCAAAACAGGAATTGTCACGGCAATGGCCGATTATCCTATCGGAGATCTTATCGCCGAGAGGGTGAGGGCAATGGGAGTGCAGCCGTTTTATAGGCACTTCAAGCACAACGGAGTCAACGGCCCCAACATGGCAACCGTGTACAGTGACCGTGGACAGGGAATCCGGCCGCCTGTTGTCTTTTATAACAGGTCAAATGAAGCCGCAGCGCAGCTCAAACCCGGAGATTTCAAGTGGGATGAAATCGTGGGGGGAGGGGTCAAATGGTTCCATTCCGGCGGCATCTTTGCAGCGCTTTCGGAATCGACGGGAGAGGTGATCATTGAAGGAATGAAAGCTGCAAAGAAAGCCGGGGCGATCGTGAGTTTCGATTTGAACTTCCGCGGGAAGCTGTGGAACATTTGGGGAGGAGAGAAGAAAGCTGTTGAGGTTGTCGCCCGGATCGTGGAACATGCTGACGTGCTTGTGGGGAACGAAGAGGATCTGCAAAAAGGACTTGGGATCCCCGGACCGGAAGTCGCCGCCAAATCGAAGCTCGACCCAAGCACATTCTTTGGGATGATCGACAAAGTCGTCAAGAAACATCCTCATGTGAAGGCAGTTGCGACGACCTTGAGAGAGGTCCATTCCTCCAACCACCACAGCTGGAGCGCGGTCGCGTGGGTCGATGGCAAGACTTATACAGCGCCAACTTGTGAACTGAATGTACTGGACCGCGTGGGCGGAGGAGACGGTTTCGCCAGCGGATTCTTCTACGGATTGCTGACGGGAGAAGATGCTGAAGCCGCCGTACGGCTCGGATGGGCACACGGCGCATTGTTGACAACATTCCCCGGAGACACGACAATGGCGACGCTTGAGCAGGTTCGCTCATTTGCTGCCGGCGGCTCCGCGAGGATTCAACGATAGGAAGGATGATACCATGGCATTGAAGGTCCTCAAAGCCTCAGAATGTGAGTTCGATCTGCTTTCCTTGGGGGAATGCATGATCCGGCTGAGCCCTCCGGGGCATCAACGCATCGAATTGACCCCGGTCTTTGAAGCTTATGCAGGCGGTGGAGAGTACAATGTATCGTA
>DATDRF010000182.1:0-12138 GCA_035291905.1 Bacteroidota bacterium | reverse complement strand
TGAGCGACAATACCGGAGAGATCGTTGCCTTCTTTCCGGGTTCGCTCCGGGAGATTGCAGCAGACGACCGCGTGCACATTGAAGGATCGTATTCCCATTCCGAAGGAATATTGCTGGCGAATACGGTGGACAAGGTCGATTCCGCCGGTGCAATGGGCCTGCTCGTGGCTGCGCTGGCGATGTTCATCGCCGCCTCAATCGTTGTTTATAGGATCCTGAAGAAGCGGTCAGCACAGAAAGCCGCGTCTTAGTCTAAGAATCTCCCTTCCTTCCTCCCGATTTTTGAAGCGCAACATACAGCGCCCCCGCATAGAACATCGCCCCAATGCCGAAGAGCCAGTACCAAAACGGCTCCGGTACTCCCCCCTTCAGGGTTGCCCCAGTATCACGAAGGAACGTGAAAAGAACAACAGCAGTCCCGATTCCACCAAGAACCCATGAAGAAGAAGGAGGCGAAAAGCTGTTCCCTCCCTCTTCCCGCCGAATGATCGCCCATCCTGCAATAATCATGAGAATGGAAATCACAATCGGTGCAATGACAGGGCCGATCCACGGAATGGGAATAAGGAAGAGGATGTCCCAATCGGTCAGGGATAACGGCCAATCGAGAAAGACCTTGAGCCATATATAATAGACGATATCCCAGACCCCGAACGCGATCATGAAATAAGAGAATTTCTGCCAGCGGGAGATCCCTGCAATTGCCCCGACAGAAATCAACATCACAATCGTGGCGAACTCTCTTGCCAGTTCGGCCATGAGGTGAGATTGTGAAATCATTTTAAGGGGAAAAACGAAGCCCTCGGGATAGTACAACGCGCGCAAATAGACCACGACGACTGCCTCAACGAGGCCAAACGTTATGGCGAAGAAGCTTACCCACGCCATTGTACGAACCGGCAGTTTCATCGGACTCCCTGAAAAATCCAATGCCCGCAAGTCCGAAGACCCGCGGGCACTGGTTGTTGAAATCATATCCGGCCGTTAGTTGGCACCTGAGGGCGCACCCTGGGGTCTTACGGGCTCGGGCTTGCGCGGGAACTTCTGATCGCGCATTGCCGCATTGTACAGGAAGACCGCCATGACGGTCGAAGCCTGTTTCATGTCATCCGCCTGCACGCGCTCGTACACATCCATGTTCGAGTGATGGGTCCGCGTATCGTACTCTACGGGGTCTTGAATGAACTGGAAGCCCGGAAGGCCGATCGCATCGAACGCGAGGTGGTCCGTTCCTCCGGTGTTGGAGAGGGAGATCGTTTCCGCTGCAGGATCATCCAGCGCTGCAAACCACTGGCGGAAAATGCCGCGTGCTTCCTCGTTCCCCTGCAGGTAAATTCCTCTGAGTCTGCCGGTGCCGTTGTCATGATTGAAATAGACGGAGAATTTCTCGTATCCCGGTTTTGTCTTCAACGGTCCCGTTGCTCCTCCCATCATCATCTGCATCATGTCGGCCTGGCGCTCGCCGTAGGTATCTTTCACATATCCCCGCGAACCAAGCAAGCCCTGTTCCTCGCCGCCCCAGAGCGCAATTCTGATGGTTCGGCGCGGCTTCAGGCCAAGCTTCTTGATAATGCGGACAGCCTCCAGGGATGCCGCCGAACCGGTACCGTCATCGGTAGCTCCCGTGCCTGCGTGCCATGAATCAAAGTGGCCGCCCACCATCACTATCTCGTCCTTGAGGTCTGTTCCCGGAATCTCTGCAATAATGTTGAAGCCCGGCACGGCTTTCGTAATTTCAACTTCAAGATTCATCTCGATCGTTACCTTCCGGCCCTTCTTGATCATCCGCACCATCCGGTTGTAATGCTCGGCCGCAACGGCGACCTGCGGAAGAATCTTTGGTGCATCTGCACTATAGGGGCTCACCCTTCCGCCAAAGAGGTCGCTCAGACCTTGAGGAGCACGCGGAACGCTTGCCTGTGAAACGAACATTGTTCCGCCATCCCCGCGCGCACCGTCAAGAAGTGCAGCGGCACCCTCGTTCATCATGAATTCCATCTTCTTCGCCTGGAATTGAGCCTGAGTGAGAAACCGCGCTATCGCGGCGGAATCA
Source organism: Bacteroidota bacterium (assembly GCA_035291905.1). Taxonomy (GTDB): domain Bacteria; phylum Bacteroidota; class Ignavibacteria; order UBA10030; family UBA10030; genus JACPLA01. The sequence continues at coordinate 10,085 of DATDRF010000182.1, read as the reverse complement.
CCCATCTGTCTGCGGCCGCCCCGGCGAGCAGCGCCCGGCATTCCGGCATTGGAAAGATCAAGCAGGGACGAATCAGCCAGGCGGTATCCCTGGGCCTTGAAATGCGCCGGCAATTCACGCTCTTCCGTCATCAGCACGAATGCATTCTTGAGCTTCCCTTTGTACTTGGCAAGGTCCGCTTCAGTCTGCGCATCGACAATAACTGCTTCACCGCGTACCGTTCCTTTGGTACCGGGAGTCCAGGCCTTGGGATAAGCAATGAGGGGATACGCACGCGGAGAAACAACGTTTGCCGAGAACTTCTTCAGCGTCCATCCTTTTCCGGATGGTTCAAAATTCGTGTAGTGGATATTCTCCAATCCCCATTCCTTCAGTTTGCCGCTTGTCCACTCAGCTGCCTCTCGGTATTCGGGCGACCATGTGAGCCGCGGACCGTACACGTCGGTCAAGTAACTCAGGATCTCCATGACCTGCGAATTGTTCATCCCTTCATTTTTGATCACGCTCATGGCTGCTGTGTCCAGCTTCTCGGTCATCATCTGTCCGAGGGTCAACGGGGCAACAGCAACCACGAGGATCAGAAAGATCATCAAACGTTTTGCCATAACTGACTCCTGTAGTAATTGGTTGTATGAACGGTACCGCTTGACTTTAATTCGATGACTTGTCGATAAGGAACATTACGGAGGCAGGGTCGGGAAAGTAACCCCATAGATAGTGGTACAACGTCATGTGTGTTTGAAAGTTTCGGCGAATCCGTTCTTTCGTTGCTGAAGATAGTTTGTTCCCGGGGAGATTCCAAGGCCATTCCGTGAAAGAGCCGGAGTTCTAGGAATCACCCCTGATTTCAATTACCCAAAAATGAAAAACGGGTTTCTATTCCTCGCAAAAGGAGACAGGTGCTGCGAAGAATACCTTCGAAAAATGAATAATTTAAGCACTCTTTCGGTGATACCGGGTCGAAAAGGATGGAACGCCTATTGTGGGTCTCCCGAGGATAGTCATCCCCGCACGCTTCTCGTGCAGAAAGGAGATGAGCTATGAAGTCCATCGCACTTATTCTCTCTCTCACACTCGTCTTTCCGCCCGTCTTTAGCCAAACCTCCGAGCTTGCCAAGCAACATAGCCAGCTGACAACCCAATGCAAGAGCATTCGGGGTCACGCAGGCCGGATTGTTGCCGAAACAGGAGAACCGACACTCAATCGCGATGTCGCATTGGCCCACCTTGGCCAGATCGAGAAATTCCGCGAGCAGATGGAGCAGCAGCTTGCATCGTCGAAAAAACTCCTCAATGCCGAGCAGTCAAAATTGGTGGTTGCGGAGTACAAAAGTCTCGGGGCGACATGTTCCGCGATCGAAGACTTTGCGGCAAAACTTCGGAAAGAACTTGAGAAGAAGGAACCCGTTCAAACGTCCGTCCGCGAACTTGCGGGAAAACTCCGGTCTGAAATGTCGGGCGCAAACGAAGTTCACGAGAGACTGAAGAAGAAACTCGGGATTTCCTAGATCCATTCAATCGCGGATTCAGAAAGACCCATATGATCAAGATTGACCTGCAAGTGTTGGGGACTCTCGTCAGCCTCCTTCGGAAGGACGGGTTTCGCGTCCTCGGTCCGACCGTACGCGATCATGCCATCGTGTACGACGAAATCCGTTCCTATGAAGACCTCCCCATCGGCTGGACTGACGAACAGAACAATGCTTCGTACAAACTCGTACCGACTGAAGGGAAATCGTTGTTTGCCTATGCCGTGGGTCCGCATTCGTGGAAGCAGTTCCTCTTCCCTCCCGAAAGCCCTCTCGTACGGTCGCGTCGGACGAACGGCTCCATGGAACTGAGCGGCGCACAGCAAGCTCCTCATGTTCCGCTCGCGTTCTTCGGAGTCCGGCCATGCGAGCTTCATGCAATCGCGATCCACGACCGGGTGTTCCTTGAAGGACCCTTTGCCGATCCGTGGTACAAGTCCGTTCGCGAGAAGTTGTTCATCGTCGCCGCGCAGTGCACACATCCGGGTGGTACCTGTTTCTGCGCTTCGATGAAAACGGGGCCGCGGGCGACCCAGGGATTCGATCTCGCGGTGACGGAATTGCCGAAAGGTCTTTTCCTCGTCGAAGCCGGATCGCAGCGGGGCAGCGAGATGCTGATCAGGATACCCTGGCATCCGGCAGAGCCGGAGGATGTCAGCGAGGCAGAACGCTTGTTCTCCGCCGCAGCAACCTCCATGGGACGTGTCCTTGAAACCGACGGGCTTCAACAGCGCCTCTATGCAAACCTGTCTCACCCGCGGTGGGACGCCATTGGCCACAGGTGTCTCTCCTGTGCGAACTGTACGATGGTTTGTCCGACCTGTTTTTGCTCCACGGTGACGGACGGAACCGATCTTGGCAACACCGATGCGCAGCGGACGCGGTTGTGGGATTCGTGCTTCACCGCAGACTTTTCATACATCCACGGCGGAAGTGTGAGGCCTTCGATACGGAGCCGCTATCGTCAATGGATGACCCACAAGCTTGCTACATGGGTCGATCAGTTCGGGACGTTCGGATGCGTCGGCTGCGGGCGCTGCATTACATGGTGCCCTGTCGGCATCGACATCACCGAGGAAGCGCGTCTGATCCGCGAACAGACGCCTGAGGCTCAACCGACTTCTCAATAAGGAACCACCTATGGAAACCCTCAAACCGATTCTGTCACAACATCCCTTCTTCAAGGACCTCCAACCCGAATATCTGGAGCTGGTTACGGGATGCGCCTCGAACGTTCGTTTCGACGCAGATTCGTACATGTTCCATGAAGGAGAAGAGGCAGGACATTTCTATCTGCTGCGAACCGGCAATGTTGCTCTGGAGATAGCCACCCCGGACCGGGGGCCCATGGTCATTCAAACTCTCGGAGAGGGGGAATTGATCGGATGGTCGTGGCTCGTGCCGCCGTATACATGGCATTTTGACGCCCGTGTCACAGACCTCGTGCGCGCCATTGCACTTGATGCAACCTGCCTGCGCAAAAAATGCGAAGCCGATCATCATCTCGGTTACGAGCTGCTTAAGCGGCTTACCGTGATGATGGAACAACGCCTGGCAGCAACCAGACTCCAACTACTCGACGTCTATGGAACAAATGCCTGAAGCAGATGTCGTTCTTGACACCACGGTAGAATCTCATTTCATACCGAGGCCATTCCGGGTTCTGCGGACCAAACGTGAAACGCACGATGTGTTCACGCTCGAACTCAAACCAGAGGATGGATCCCCCTTGTCGTTCCGGCCGGGACAATTCAACATGATGTACGTGCACGGAATCGGCGAGGTACCGATCTCGATCAGCGGAAACCCGGCGAAACCCGAAACGCTGGTCCACACCGTCCGGGCTGTGGGCGGAGTGACGTTCGCCGTGCGCTCGATTCATCGCGGCGACATACTGGGCATCCGCGGGCCCTACGGGTCGGTCTGGCCCATTGAGGCCGCGGTCGGCTCCGATCTTGTGGTCGTCGCGGGAGGGATCGGGCTCGCCCCCCTGAGACCGGTTATCTACGAGGCGCTTGCGCGGCGCCAGCAATTCGGCAAATTGATCCTCCTGTACGGAACCAGAGAACCAGAGGACATCATTTTCGAAAAAGATCTCGAAGAGTGGCGTGCGCGTTTTGATTTCCACGTTTTCGTCACGGTGGACCGCGCCATTGGAAACTGGAAGGGACATGTCGGCGTCGTTACCGGCCTCCTCCCCAAAGCATCGTTCGATCCGGCAAATACCCTGGCGATGATATGCGGACCTGAGGTCATGATGCGGTTTACGGCCATGGAGTTCCTTAAGCTCGGCGTCGATCCGGCGCAGATCTATTTCTCCATGGAAAGAAACATGAAGTGCGGGATCGGCCTCTGCGGCCATTGCCAGTTCGGCCCTTACTTTGTCTGCCGCGAAGGGCCGGTTTTCCCTTATCCGCGCCTGAAACAACTGATGACCGTCAGGGAGATCTAGCATGTCGAAAACAAAACTCCACGAGCCTAGCGGCTCGAAGTCTACGACCCTACGGGTCCGTAGACCCGTTGGGAGCCGTAGGCCCAAGCTTGCCGTGTGGAAGCTCGCATCGTGCGACGGATGTCAACTTTCCATTCTTGATTGTGAGCATGAGCTCCTTGCCATAGCCGATGCCGTGACGATCGCCTATTTTCCTGAAGCGACACGCGCCCAGGTCAAAGGGCCCTATGATATTTCTCTCGTCGAAGGCTCAATCACAACGCCCCACGACGCCGAGCACATCCATCACATTCGCCGCTCCTCGATGCTCCTGGTCAGTATCGGCGCCTGCGCTACCTCGGGGGGCATTCAGGCGCTGAGAAATTTCAAAGACGTCAAAGACTACGCGAAGATCGTGTACGCCTCTCCGGAGTTTCTTGAGACGCTCGGGAAATCGACCCCGATTTCCGACCACGTTCCCGTCGACTTTGAACTTCGCGGATGTCCCATCAGCAAGACCCAATTGGTTGCGGCCCTCACGGCGCTTCTCCATAACCGCCGCCCCGTAGTTCCAAACTACGGCGTGTGCATCGAGTGCAAGAGAAAAGGAAACGTGTGCGGACTCATCACACACGGCCCGCCGTGTCTCGGCCCTGTGACCCAGGCCGGATGCGGAGCCCTTTGCCCATCATATAACCGCGGTTGTTTCGGATGTTTCGGGCCGAAGGAATCGGTCAACACTGCTTCCCTCAGCGATTTCTGGTTGAAGTCAGATATGCCGAAGGACGAACTTGTGAGATTGTACAGAGGCTTCACAGCAACCGCTGAAGCGTTTCGAAAAGAAAGCGAATCACATGAAGTCCAGAACCATTAAAGTCGATCCACTCGCCCGGGTTGAAGGAGAAGGGACACTGATTGTGCGCATGGACGGAGACGCAATCCGTGATGTGCAGTTGAAGATCTTCGAGCCTCCCAGGTTCTTCGAGGCCTTTCTGCGGGATCGGTCGTTCATGGAGGCGCCGGATATCACTGCACGCATTTGCGGCATCTGCCCCGTCGCGTATCAAATGAGCTCCATCCAGGCCATGGAACAAGCATTGCACCTCACCGTGAGCGACGGAATCAAGGACCTGCGCAGATTGATGTATTGCGGTGAATGGATCGAGAGCCATGCTTTGCATATCTATCTGCTTCATGCCCCCGATTTCGTCGATATGCAGGACGCTCTGCAGCTCGCAAAGCAGAGTCCGGAGGTTGTCCGGCGGGGATTGGAGATCAAGAAGATTGGAAATGAAATCGTGACGATCGTCGGGGGAAGGGAGATTCATCCGATCAACGCGCGTGTAGGCGGTTTCTACCGGCTTCCCACCGCCCATGAACTGAATCCGCTCAAAGAAAAACTGCAGTGGGCAAGGGATGCCTCCGTTGAGACGATACGCTGGGTCGCGACCCTCCCGTTCCCTTCCTTCGAGCGCAACTATGTCTTCGTCGCGCTCCGAAACAGGAAGGAATACCCGATGAATGACGGAAGGATCGTTTCTACGTCGGGCCTCGACATCGCGGTCAGCGAATACGAGCAACATTTCACGGAAGAGCACGTCGAACATTCGCACGCACTCCACTCCGTCATGAAGGATGCGGGCCCCTACTTTGTCGGGCCGCTTGCACGGTACAACCTGAATTTCGACACTCTGTCGCCGCTTGCCAAAGACGCTGCACGGAACGCCGGGCTTGGCGAGACCTGCCGCAATCCCTTCAAAAGTATCATCGTGCGATCCGTGGAGATGCTCTATGCCTGCGAGGAGGCCCTTCGCATCATCGAGGCGTATCATCCGCCCCACAGCCCCTTCACGCCCGTTCAGCCCGCCGAGGGGACAGGCACGGGTTGTACAGAGGCCCCCCGGGGTATCCTGTATCACCGATATCGGCTTGATCCAAAAGGGCTGATCGCAGATGCAAGAATTGTCCCACCAACAGCGCAGAATCAGAAGACAATCGAAGAAGACCTGCGCCAGTACGTCACTCAGCACATCAAAGAACCAATCGGCCGTCTCACGTGGGGGTGCGAACAGGCAATACGCAACTACGATCCTTGTATATCCTGCGCAACACATTTCCTCAAGCTTCAAATTCAAGAAGGAGGTGCCTATGGCCAAAACAAGCGATCTCCAGCGCTACCTTAACAACAACGGAGTTGCTTACAAGATCATCGAGCACGATCCTGCTTTTTCGGCACACGGGATCTCCGTTGCAGCCCATGTACCCGAAAAAGAGATTGCGAAATCCGTCATTCTTCAGGTAGATGGAAAATTCTGGATGGCCGTGCTTCGCGGCGATAACAAGATCAACCTTCATCTGGTCAAGCAGGCATTTGGAGCACGGCTGGCACACCTGGCCCACGAAGAAGACCTCAACACCCTCTTCCCTGACTGTCAGCTGGGAACCATGCCGCCGTTCGGCAATCTTTACGGCATTCCGGTGCTGGTCGATCAAGCGCTGGCTGAAGACGAAGAGATTTCCTTCAACGCCTGCTGCTATACAAAAGTGGTCAAAATGAAGTTCGGCGACTATCGGAAACTCGTGAATCCTCTCGTTGGCCACTATGCCGAGCCGCCGTTTATCCGCGAGGAAGCATGGTAAGGAGGTTCTTATGCCTCAGTACGAATATCACTGTCTTGATTGCGACAAAACGTTTTCCGTTTTCATGACGCTGCAAGAACACCAGGAAACACCTTCTCCCTCGTGTCCTCATTGCGGGGGAAAGAACATCAGGCAGACATTCGAGGGAGTTACAGTCTTCACGTCGAAGAAGAGTTAAGGAGATGGAAGATCGATGAGTCCTTCGAAGAAAAGGGAATCGGTCCTTGTCATGGGGATTGGCAATGAGCTTCGTGGTGACGATGCGGCCGGGCTTCTCGTTGCCCGGGGACTTCTTTCAGAGAAGGTTCCATCTTTTGTAACGATCCTCGAGATGGCGGGAGACGGGGCTTCCTTCATGGCACGATGGAAGAACGTCGACCGCCTCATCCTTGTCGATGCCATTACCGCCGGCCTTCCCCCGGGGTCGGTCATACGGATGGACGCCAGGAAGGAAATCGTGCCTGCAAGTCTCTTCGCGACCTCGTCCCATTCATTTGGCCTCGCCCAGGCGGTCGCGATCAGCCTGGCGCTGGATGAACTGCCCGCTTCAGTCACGTTGTACGGGATTCAGGCAGGGAACTTCCAGATGGGGACAGAGATGACGCCGGGAGTACAGAGGGCCATTCAGGAGACGATTGCCGCAATTCGGTGTGAGCTTGCGGGAATGACCCTTGCAGCCGACGGGCGCGCCCGGGCAACATTGACAACCCTGAAATCTGAATGAATTGACGAACGACAATGAGTCCCTCACGGCCTTTCCTCCCAAGCGAAAACATCGCCACAATCCTCCTCGGTTTTTTGGGGAGCCTCTGTGTGGGGATGATCCTGACCGGAAGGGCCGTCCTTGATTGGACGAGCCCGGCGTTTCAGTACCTTGTGTTTGGGGCGGGGACGGCCGTTCTCTTCATCGTCTGGAAACGGAAGGGGTTCTGGGAAAGTACGGTTTACGCCCTCTCGTTCGCATTGTACTGTGCGATCCCGATGCGCGAAATGTTCTTCTTTACGTTCGTCAATACGGCGTTGTTTTTTCTTTTTGCCTGCTGTTCTTTTCCTCTCACCTGGCATATTCTGCGCCACCACCTTCGCCTCTTACGGTTCATCTTGCTTGCTTTCGTGTTCGCGCTGTTTCAGCTGGTAAAGACGCCTCTTATGGGGATGATTGCGGGAACCGACGATGTGCTGCTCGCCACGAGCGTCAATAGTGTTCTCGCCGGAACGATTGGACTGGGAGTCGGAGCCGGCATTGAGATTGCCGAGGGCCTCTATCATTCTCACTGGATGCGAAAGAAATTTCACTCGGAACATTTCCCCGCGTAGCGGGAAGAGAAATCACAAAAGAGACCGTCGCCGGTTGATTCCCTCGCTCTTTCGGGAATCTTCCCAGTATTCACTCCTATTTTTGAGAAATCTTCCCGTAAAACACGGGGAAAAGGGGGAGTCAGCAGGGTACGGGAATTGCGGAAAATAACTCAACCGGCTTTCTCGAGTCTCCCATGCATGAGCTTTCTATAGCCCAAAGTATACTGGAAATTCTCAACCGCAGTGTTCCCAACGAGGAGCTGGGCAACGTCCGAACAGTGAACATGAAAGTGGGAATGATGGCGGGAGTTGTCTGCGAATCCTTGGAATTCTCTTTCAGGGCGCTGGTCTCGGGAACCCCCCTTTCAGCTGCTTCTCTTTCGATAGCCCGCGTCCCGTTTCGAATTCATTGTTCCGCCTGCGACAGGACTTCCCCCACTCAACATGGATTCGCTCTCTGTCCTCACTGTTCAGGAACGGAGACCAGAATTGTTTCGGGAATGGAGCTGCAGGTTGTTTCAATCGATCTCTGTGAACCGGTTCTGGAGACGTCATGAGCATTCTCACAATACAACGAAAGGTACTGGAAAAGAATGACGAGATCGCGGCCAGGAACCGAGAACTCTTCGCACGAAGAGGTCTTTTTGTCCTGAATGTCGTGAGCTCACCCGGCTCGGGAAAAACAAGCCTGCTGGAGCGGACCATCGCGACTTTGCGCGGGAAAATTCCATTGGCAGTGGTGGAAGGAGACGTGCAGACCGACCTCGATGCTCAGCGGGTTGCACGATACAGCGTTCCTGTGGTGCAAATCGTAACCAACGGTGGATGCCATCTTGAAGCCCATCTGATCGAGGACGCACTCGCTTCACTTCCACTGGATTCTGTGAAGTTGCTCTTCATCGAAAATGTAGGAAACCTCGTCTGTCCTTCGAACTACGACCTGGGAGAGCATATGAAGGTTGTCGTGGCAAGCACAACTGAGGGCGATGACAAGCCGCTGAAGTATCCGGGCATGTTTCATAAAGCATCGGTGCTGATCATCAATAAGATGGACCTTGTCCCGTACGTGAACTCCCGGCCCGACATCCTCAAATCAAATGCATTGAAGATCAATCCGTCGCTGAAGGTCTTCGAGATCTCCTGCACGACCGACGCAGGGATCCCCGAATGGTGCGCCTGGCTTGAGCAGCAAGTTTCCTACATCAGGGCCGAAGACAATGCCGGCTGAAAATCCTCACATCCCTGCTTCGGAAAACGAGGCGCGCCTCCGTGTGATTATCCGCGGTGCGGTTCAGGGCGTCGGATTCCGTCCGTTTGTGTACCGCCTGGCTACGGAAGCCAGACTCCGCGGCTGGGTATCAAATACCTCTCAGGGAGTCTTCATCGAGGTCGAGGGGCCCAAAGATATTCTGGATACATTCCTTTTGCGTCTCGGCCGCGATAACCCCCCACGCTCTTCGATTCAAAGCCTGGAGGCTTCATTCCTCGATTGTGCGGGATTCATCGGATTTGAAATCAAAGTGAGCGATGAGACCGGGCCAAAGGCAGCTCTTGTCATGCCCGATATCGCGACATGTCCCGATTGTCTCAGGGAGATGTTCGACATCTCTAATCGAAGATACCTCTATCCTTTCATTAATTGCACCAACTGCGGCCCACGGTTCACGATCATCGAAGCCCTTCCGTACGACCGTCCCAACACTTCGATGAAGAATTTTCCGATGTGTGCCGCGTGCAATCATGAGCATGAGGATCCGGAGGACAGGCGGTTCCATGCACAACCGAATGCTTGTCCCGTTTGCGGCCCGCATGTCGAACTATGGGATGCAAAGGGAAAGCCCACAGCGGTTCATCGTCAGGCAATCATCAGTGTTATAAAGGCAATCCGTGCAGGAAACATCGTCGCGGTCAAGGGACTGGGAGGTTTCCATCTCATGGTCGATGCGCGCAATGAGCAGGCCGTCCGCGAGCTGAGGAAGAGGAAGAATCGGGAGGAAAAGCCGATGGCACTCATGGTCCCGCACATCGAGGCTGCGAAAGCCCTTTGTACCGTTTCGGATCTCGAGGAGCGCCTGCTCTGCTCACCGGAAGCACCGATTGTCCTCCTGGAGAAGAAACCTGGTGTTCAAAGTTCAAAGTTTCAGGTTCAAAGTCCGGAACCCACGACTACAACCTTGAACCTTGAA
>DATDRF010000181.1:0-24127 GCA_035291905.1 Bacteroidota bacterium | reverse complement strand
GACGTGATCATCGACGAAGCTCACGATCCGGAGAACCTCCACCCCTTCAAGGGGAATGTCGACCTGCAAAAGCTTGAGGCACTCATCAAAAAGGTTGGAGCGAAGAAGATCCCATACATTTCCGTGGCTGCCACTGTCAACATGGCTGGTGGACAACCCGTCTCAATGGAGAATCTGCGCCAGGTACGGAAACTCTGTACAAAGCACGGTATCAAAGTCATCATGGACGCAACGCGAGCCATGGAAAACGCTCATTTCATCAAGATTCGCGAGAAAGGATATCAGAAGAAGAGCCTTGCCGAGATTCTGAAGGAGATGTGCTCTTTCTCTGACGGTTGCACGATGAGTGGAAAAAAGGATCTTCTTGTGAATATCGGAGGATTTCTGGCCATCAACGACAGGGAGATATTCGAGGAGGCAAGAAACCTTGTTGTCGTTTATGAAGGGCTGCATACGTACGGAGGTCTGGCAGGGAGGGATATGGAGGCAATGGCTCGCGGAATCGAAGAGGCCATCCACGAGGACCATATGAAGGCGCGCATCGGGCAAGTGGAGTATGTCGGTGAGAAACTCAAGAGCATAGGGATTCCCATCGTGCTCCCGGTCGGTGGCCATGCGATCTTCCTCAATGCAAAGAAGTTCCTCCCCCATTTGAAGCAAACGGAGTTCCCAGCCCAGACTCTAGCCGCGGAGCTCTACGCTGAATCCGGCATCCGATCGATGGAGAGAGGTATCGTTTCCGCCGGACGCAATAAAGAGACTGGTGATCACTACTATCCAAAGCTTGAACTGGTCCGGCTAACCTTTCCCAGGAGAGTATATACACAGGCTCACTGTGATGTTACAGCTGAGGCGGTTGAGGAGGTCTTCGAGCGGAGGCAAAAGATCAAAGGGCTGAAGATGGTGTATGAGCCCAAGTATCTCCGTTTCTTCCAGGCACGGTTCGAGCGCTTATGAGGAGCGCCCTGGTCACATTCGTTGCATGCTGTCTGATCATGCTCCCGGGCTGCGAATCAGACCAATCGGACGGCAAATCGACGAAGTCCTTACAGGCCGGAGGAACAGTCACAGACTCCTCCTCTTCCCTTGCCATGCCTGCAAGCGAGATGCTCAGGGACAGCCTCAGGTCCAAGGGAATGTATGAATGTTGCACGAAGCCCGAGTGCTTGGAATGTGCTGAGAAACTGGGCCTTTGCGATTGCTATAATGACATCGGACGGAAGGACCCCATCTGCGGAGAGTGTCTCCGGGGCTTCAAACGCGGAGAGGGAAGGCTCAAACTTGTCAGTATTCCTGAGTTAGAGAAGATAAGGGAGCAGAAAAGGCGATGATCAGTCAATACCGCGGAAGATTTGGGTCGATCTGCCGCGCCCAGTCCTCAATCCCTCCCACAAGATTCTTCACATTTTCAAAACCCCGATTCAGCAAGAAATTGACTGCGTACGCACCCCGATTCCCCCTGTGGCAGTAAACAACGATTTCGGTGTCGGGATCTAATTCCTTGAACCTTACCCGCAGCTGATTCAACGGGATGAGCGAGCCCCCAATGTTTGCGCACTCATGTTCATATGGCTCCCTGACATCGATCAGATGAATTCTTTCACCGTTCTCGATTTTCCTCTTTAATTCAAGAGTCGTAATCTCGTATCTCATAAAGAATTACTGGATCAGACCAATATCGATTCTAGGGGTATGGAACCACAGAGAGATGAGGTGCTATTACAGAATTTAACATTCGGGCATCTTCGATGACGTGAAGCACGTCACCAAGTCACTGCGAATAATCCAGGCATGGCACTCTCTCTTCCCCGTTCAAAGCCCAAGCCTCTCTGCATCCGCTTTCATTGCCTCTATGACGAACTTTATGTGCTCCTCGAGCGGAATACCCAAATCTGCAGCCCCATGATCGATGTCTTCCCTGCTCACATTCCTGGCAAATCCTTTGTCCTTGAGCTTCTTCTTAACCGAACTCACCTCCAGGTCTCGAATCTTGTTCGGCCGTATGACCGCAACAGCCCCTATGAACCCACAAAGCTCGTCACAAGCGTAAAGGGTCTTTGCCAACCTGGTATCCCGTGGAACATTCATGTAGTCGGCATGACTCAAGATGGTTCGCAGGATTTCCTCAGAATACCCCAGGGTCTTCAGAATCTCAGATCCCTTCGCCGGGTGATCGGGGGCGTTAGGGTACATCTCATAGTCAAAATCGTGCAGAATGCCCACAATCACCCATGTTTCCTCATCTTCCCCGAACTTCTTTGCGTAAGCCCTCATTGCTGACTCTACTGCGTACATGTGTTTCCGGAGGGCATCGTTCTTTGTGTACTGATGCATCGTCTCAAGCGCATCGGAGTACTTCATCTGGTTCTCTTTCTAAATGTGCAAAAGTCAATAATTTGATATCTTGTCAAAATGCTGACCTATTTGGCAATTGCCTTTGTCATCTTTCTTATCGGGGCCGTCTTGTACGGCTTTGGTATCGTCGTTCGCAAACCCCCGACCAAAGAAGAGCTTGACTCAGCCCAATGCTTTCTCTGCAAGAGCCGTTTCGACCGACATCTATTGGTCGAGCGGGTTATCGGTGACTCCAAAATCGTCTATTTTTGCCGCCAATGTATTTCCGACCTCAAGAGAGACCTGAACATCCCCTCTACTTCTTCATCTTCCTCATAAATCCTTCCGCCGAAGGGCAGAGTTTCCTTAGCCCGCACTCAGGGCACTTAGGCTTTCTGGCATCGCAAACAGCCCGCCCGTGGTTGATCAAGTAGTTGCTGAAGTTGTACCAATCGTTCTTTGGCACGATGTCCATAAGATCCGATTCAACTTTCACGGCGTCACTCTGTCTTGAAAGGCCCAACCTTCCGGAGAGCCGCAGGACATGCGTATCCACAACAATTCCTAAATCTATTCCAAAAGCTCCTCCCAGCACACAGTTCGCGGTCTTTCTCCCAACACCGCCAAGCTGAAGCAATTCCTCCATCGTCCTCGGAACCTCTCCTTGAAACTCCTCCACAATGCTCTTCGAGGCTGCAATAATGTTCTTCGTCTTGTTCCGATAGAAACCTGTTGAGCGGATATCCTGTTCGAGCTCTTGTGGTACGGCGCTCGCAAAGTGCTGAACTGACGGATATTTCTTGAAAAGTCCCGGGGTCACCATGTTGACCCGGGCATCCGTGCACTGTGCAGAAAGAATCGTTGCAACAAGCAGCTCAAAGGCATTTTCATGCCGCAGGGCAGTCTTGGCGCTCGGGTATTGCTTCTCGAGAATTGCTATGATCTTCTCGGTTCTCTTCTGTGACGCCTTCTTGTTCTTCAAGGTTTTTCCATTCATCCGATGAATTGTCCCTAAGCCCGCTGTCCCTTGAAAAAAGTCTCAACCTTCTTCAGCGCCCATGTGTTCACAACGTCATCACATTCCAACCACCCTTTTCTTGCTATTCCGACCCCATATCGAATATCACTGAGGCCTTCCGCCGTGTGAGCATCTGGATTGACAAAAATCTTCACTTTTTTCTCTTTTGCGTACTTGAGCGACCGCCAGTCAAGATCGAGGCGGACGGGGTGCGAATTGATCTCGAGTCCCTTCCCGTAATCGGCCGCGGTGTCTATTACCTGCTGCATGTTCACGGGATATCCGTCGCGTTCCAACAGAATACGCCCGGTCGGATGCCCGATGAACGATACATACTTGTTCTTGATCGCCTTTATCAGCCGATTGGTCGCCTCCGTTTCCGTCACATTCAATTTACTGTGAATCGACGCAACGACGTAGTCAAAAGCCGAGAGAACTTCGTCCGGCGTGTCGAGCGATCCATCGGGAAGAATATCACATTCTATTCCCTTGAATATCCTGAAACCTTTCAATGACCTGTTCAAGGAATCGATCTCGTGAAGTTGTTCCGCAATCCTCTCCGGCGTCAAGCCCCGCGCGTACACTGCAGTTCCGCTATAATCGGCGACACCCCAGTATTCCCATCCTAATGCCCTCGCTTTCGCCGTCATCTCCTTGATCGTTCCCCGCCCGTCGCTGTAAGTGGTGTGACAGTGAAATGTTCCTCGCAAATCCTTTTCTTCCACAAGTTTCGGGATCGCATTTTTTGCTGCGGCTTCGTGCTCACCAAGATTTTCGCGCATTTCCGGCGGAATATAGGCCATTCCGAGCGATCGATAGATGGCACTTTCGTCCTTGCACAAAGGGACCTTTTTCCCCCGCCTCCATTCTTTAAGCGCCGTGAAACCATACTCATTAAGACTCAGTCCCAGGTTACGTGCCCTTGTTCGGACCTCAACGTTATGCTCTTTTGACCCCGTAAAGTAGTTCAGCGCAAATGGGAATTCTGAGTCTTTGACCACCCGCAAGTCACACTGGATGCCGAAAGAGAGGCGCACGCTTGCCTTCGTATCGCCCTGAGCCAGAACGACGGCAACATCAGAGTGGCGGGCAAATGCTTCCAGGATCTTCGTTCTGTATTTTTCTGAACAACTTGCCAGCAGGTCGATATCTCCGATGGTTTCCTTACGCCGTCGAAGGCTTCCGGCAATCTCGCATCGAATGATCCCTTTTTGCCTCCGGAGGAATTCCAACAGACTTTCCGCTGCATCCAGGGCGATATTGATGAGGAATTTCGTCTGCGTCTTGGCCAGCCGCTCGATTCCCTTGAGGATGTTCTCCTCAGATTTCTTCCCAAAGCCGGGGGCATCCGAGAGCTGATGAGTGCGTGCCGCCTCCTCAAGCGCTTGCAAGGAGTCGATCTTGAGCTTCTCATAGAGAAGCTTGACTCTCTTTGGACCAAGGCCCGGTATCTTAATGAGCTCAGGAAGCCCCGGCGGCAAGGATTGCTTCAGGTCCTCATGTTCCATTGATTTGCCCGACTCAAGAAGGTCATGAATAATCTGTGCTATTCCCTTCCCTATTCCGGGGATTTCCGTCAACCGGTCCGTAGAACTGAGTTCTCGCAGATCTTCCGTAAGTGAGGAAATATTAATGGAGGCATTATGGAATGCGCGACAGCGGAACGGATTGGCCCCCTTGATTTCGAGGAGGGTTCCCATCTCGTCAAGGATTTCAGCAACCTGATTCTTATCCATGTTCTACGCGGCGGGGACTTCCGTCAAGTCACCCGATTCGATCGCCTGCAGATAGCGGTCGATTCGATCTTCAACAGGATTGAGTTCGATAAAAGCCATCAATTCCGTACGCACTTTGGAACTGTGGGGATAACCGCGAAGGTAGCCGGCGTAGTACTTTCGAAACTCAATCACTCCCTTGTGTTCTCCCTTGTGAGCGATGGAATTCCTGAGATGCTCCAGCATCGTTTCAATCCGCTGCCTCGGGTCCGGCGGGGACATCAACACGCCCGTCTTCATGAAGTGCTTTGCCTGCGCAAAAATCCACGGATTGTCGATAGCCCCTCTCCCGACCATGACTCCGTCACAACCCGTCTCCCGAAAAATCTTCTCGATCTTTTCCGGGGTGTCAATGCTGCCATTAGCGAAAATTGGGATTGAGACGGCTGATTTTACCGATGGGATATGGCTGAAGTCGGGATCTCCCTTGTGCCCCTGGGAGCGAGTCCTGCAATGAATCGTGAGTCCTTTTATTCCGCAATCCTGCAACATTTTTGCGACTTCGACTATTCGAATGCTGTCCTGGTCCCAACCCAGCCGGGTCTTCACGGTGACCGGCAACGTCACATTCCGAATGACCGACCGAACGATTCGTTCCATACGAGGAAGATCCTTCAGCAAGCCCGCCCCCGCACCTCTCAATGCAACATCTTTCACCCAACAACCGCAATTGATATCGATGAGATCAGGCGATAGACTCTCGGCAATGGAAGCGGCCTGTTCCATCGAGGACTCCTCTGCCCCATAGATTTGAATTCCAAAGGGCCGTTCCTCATCAAGGAATTTCATTTTGTCCTTGGTCTTTGCAGAGTCCCTGATAAGGCCTTCGGAATTGACAAACTCCGTATAGACTATATCTGCCCCTAATTTCTTACAGATCAGCCTGAAGGGTAGATCTGTCACGTCTTCCATGGGGGCGAGCGCTATAGGCCTATCTATTTCAACCACACCGATGTTCATCTCGAACCTCTTCTCAATCCTCCGTGAGAAAATATACGAAATTACGCTGGAACCTACAATATTTTCGTGACGCAACAGAACGTGATGGCGAACAACGTCAGCAGATCGAAGTTTCGTCACCCACAAATCGCACGCCTTGCATCTGTATCCCCAAAATTGTAGCTTTCTGTAACCGCTAGAAGAGAGGAAACGAAGATGAGGATCACGCGGTGTATCGCCGGTTTTTCCACCACACTTTTTACCTTCCTGATTTCTTGTCAGACTTCGCCCGAACCGCCTCCACTGGATCCGCAGCAACAGCTTATCGAAAAAGGACGGGTGCTGTTCTTCAATGAGACTTTCGGAGGCAACGGGCGGACCTGCGGCACCTGTCACCCAGCGGAAAACAACTTCACCATCGATCCTGATTTCATTGCGACGCTGCCACCGGACAATTCCCTTTTCGTTGCGGAATTCATGCCAGAGCTCAAGCAGAACTTTGAGAATCCGCGTCTCATGCGCGAATTCGGTCTGATCATGGAGAATTTGGACGGATTCGGTAATCTCGAGAGCTCTTTTGTCATGCGGGGTGTTCCTCATACGCTTGGGCTTCGGAATACCATCACCAGCCCGAAAGGGCCAAGAACCGGTTGGTCCGGCGACGGAGCACCCGGAGATCTCTCGCTCCGCTCCTTTGCCACAGGAGCCGTCATCCAGCATTTCACAAAAACGCTCAACAGAGTCGCAGGGGTCGACTTCAGGCTTCCGACGGACGAGGAACTTGATGCGCTCGAAGCCTTTCAACTTTCACTCGGCCGTCAGGAAGAACTGACCCTTCCCCTTCCCCTCAAGGCGACAATTGCGAAACGCGGCCAGGAACTCTTCCTCGATAACAACATCGGCAAGTGCAACATTTGCCATCGGAATGCGGGTGCGAGCACTTTTATCGCTCCTGCGACGGACCTCGGTAATGCAAATTTCAATACGGGGGTTGAGGATCTCCCCGATATTCCGCAACGACTCACGAAGGAACGAATACCGCGTGACGATGGATCGGGTACCCCGGGTGACAGTACGTTCAACGTCCCTTCACTTGTCGAGTCGGCAGACACCGGACCCTTCTTCCATAATAACGCCATTGAAACAATCGAAGGAGCAGTCGCTTTCTATGACGGAGAATCATTCAACAATTCTCCTTCCGGAAGATTTCTCGCACGCGTCGATCCCAACGGAATCGGAATTGAGATTGATGGAACACAGATCGTCGCGATTGCGGCATTCCTAAGGGTCATCAATGCCCTCGAGAACATCCGCGAGGCTTTAGACCTTCTTGAAACTGCCAAATATTGGGCGGAGGAAGGACGGGAAAGCCCCGAGAACTGGTTAAGCAGAGCTTTTGCGGAAACAGAAGATGCCGTACGGGTTCTCTCCGGTGCACGACTTCATCCCCGGGCCGTCCAACACCTTGAGAGTGCACTACAGGCCATAGATGATGCAATCGGCTCACCTGCAAGCCACAAGCTCATTCCACAAGCAATTGAACGACTGCGGGAAGCCAGCAGGGAGATGATAGAATGAATCGGGATAAGCTCAGGACTCCATTAACGATCACATCCTTGGTCGTCTTATTGACGCTGATGAGAACATCTGCTGCCTTTTCTCAAAAAGCAACAGAGGTATTCATCCCAATCGGTCAATCACCGGGATTGTCTGCAACACACACGACGATAGGAATCGTTGATTCGATAAGCCTTCATGGGGAGATAATGATGGTTTCTGATTCGGGACGCACATACGTTGTCCGGTTCACCAAGGAAACAAAGGTCTATCTTGATCGCACCTACTCCGGCGGCCCCAACAAAATCGGGAAATTGACGGACTGCAAGAGAGGGTTGAAAGTGGAGGTGAAATATGTTGGCAACAAGATCGGAGAAACGGCTGAATGGCTGAAGCTGGAGCAAAAAGAGTGACCGATCTTTCTTACGCTGCATAAAAGCTCCTGTCAAGGCTCCTGTATTGAATCGCCTCGCCCAGGTGTTCCGGGCGGATTTCAGAGGCCCGCGACAAATCCGCGATTGTCCTGGCAACCTTCAGAATTCGGTCATAGGCTCTGGCCGAAAGGGCAAGCTTGGTCATCGCTGTCTTGAGGAGTTCCGATCCCGATCCGTCAATAGCACAGAATTCCTTGATCTCCTTTGACTCCATATCTGCGTTGCAATAGAGACCGGGCCTTGCCCTGAATCTTTCTTCTTGAATAGATCTTGCTTCGGTGACCCGTCGCCTGATCTCCCGTGACATCTCCCCTTTGCTGCCCGATGAAAGGTCGGAATAATGAACGGCCGGTACTTCAACATGAATGTCTATGCGATCAAGGAGAGGCCCGGAGATCTTTCCCACATACTTCTGGATTTGTGCAGTCGAACACGAACATTGTTGCGACGGATTTCCGTAATGCCCGCATGGACAGGGGTTCATGGCGCACACCAGCATGAAATTCGCGGGGTAGTCCACCGACATCTTCGACCGACTGATAGTCACTCTCCCGTCCTCAAGCGGCTGACGCATAACTTCGAGGACATTGCGAGCAAACTCGGGCAACTCATCGAGGAAGAGAACTCCATGGTGCGAAAGAGAGATCTCGCCGGGCCTGGGCATAGTTCCGCCTCCAACCAGTGCGGAATCTGAAATTGTATGATGAGGGGACCGAAAGGGGCGGGTCGACACAAGAGCCTCATTGGGGGCCAACATCCCGGCAACAGAATGAATCTTTGTTGTTTCCAGCGATTCCTCAAACGTCATTGGAGGAAGGATGGACGGAACCCTCTTCGCAAGCATGGTCTTTCCGGAGCCGGGCGGGCCGATCAGAATGATATTGTGTCCTCCGGCAGCCGCGACTTCGAGGGATCGTTTTACCGATTCCTGCCCCTTGACATCTGAAAAATCGACCGAATAACTCTGCTCCTGTCTGAATATTTCATCGATACTCACGGTAAAGGGCCGCAACATTTCATGTTCTCCTGAAAGAAATTCGACCGCTTCTTTCAAGGATTCCATCGGATAGACTTCAATACCTGCGACCATTCCGGCTTCACGTGCGTTCTCCTTTGGAACAATAATGCCGTGTACCCCCCTCTTTCTGGCTTCAACAGCCACAACAAGGACTCCGCGTACAGGTCGAAGAGTCCCATCAAGCGCCAGTTCGCCGAGCATCACGAAATCACTCAGAACAGAAGATTCGAACTCTCCGTATGCGGCAAGGAGACCGACCGCGATTGCCAGGTCGAATGCCGAACCCTCTTTTCGAATGTCCGCAGGCGCCAAGTTTATGCTCAGCCTTCCGCGTGGAAAATGAAATCCGGAGTTTTTAATTGCTCCAAAAACGCGTTCCCCGCTCTCTTTGACCGCATTATCGGGCAATCCGACAATGTTGACCCTTGGCAGCCCCGGCGCAACATTCGTTTCAACGTCAACGAGGTACGCTTCGACGCCAATAGTCGCGCCGCTGACGACTTGTGCGAACATGACAGCTCACGAATTATTTATGGAATGACGTCCCCGATCGCTATGCCGCATCTGGGGGTGAAGCGGCGCCCCTAGCGATTTTTATGCAGGAAATCCAGACGATCTTTAACTTTGTCGATCGGAACAAGCAGCTTCTCTTTCCCGAAGACTGCCTCTTCCTGACTCTCAAAAACAAGCTCGTACTCTTTGCTCATGATGATGGCCTCTTCCGGACAGACTTCTTCACAGAAGCCGCAGAAGATGCACCGCACCATGTTGATTTCGAATTTCTTGGGAAATCGCTCCTTCTCCAGGGTTGTCTCATCCGCCTGAACTTCGATTGCCAGCGCAGGGCAGACTCTGGAACACAATCCGCATGCTACACAACGTTCGGTGCCGTTCTCTTCGACAAGGACCGGCCGGCCCCGAAATGAATCCGGAGGAGTAAATCGCTGCTCGGGATACTGTATGGTGATCTTCGGCCGAAATATCTCAGTGATCGTAAGACGGAGGCCTTTGATGATCTCCGGAATGTAGATCTTTTGAAGAAACGTCAGATCCTTCTTCCTCGTCATTTTTCCGTTTGTCGACATAGCTTTCAATTCTTAGACAACAAGAACAAAACCGGTTACAAGCAGATTCGCGATCGCTATCGGGAGCATCACCTTCCACCCAAGGTTCATCAGCTGATCATACCGAAACCTGGGCAGGGTCCATCGAATCAATATAATAAACAACAGCACGCAAAGCACTTTGAAACCGAATGCTGCAACCTGAAGGAGGCTGACTGTGAATGCAGAAAAACCCGCACTTTCGATGAACGGGATAGTGTAGCCGCCAAGGAACAGCGTAACGATCACCGCGCTCGCGGTCACAATATTTGCGTATTCCGAGAGCATGAACAAGCCGAATTTCAGACCGCTGTACTCAGTGTGATATCCGCCGACGAGTTCAGGCTCAGCTTCCGGAAGATCGAAAGGCAGTCTGTTTGTCTCTGCAAACGCGGCTACGACAAACGTAACAAACGCGACCGGCTGCAGAAAGACGTTCCAGGACGGCAGCCACCCCCACAGTAATACACCCTGATGCTCCACAATCTCGTCAAGCCGAAGCGACCCGCTCACAAGCAGCACCCCGATAATCGACAGCCCCATCGAAAGTTCGTAGCTGATCAGTTGAGCCGATGACCTCAATCCGCCAAGAAGCGAGTATTTGTTATTTGACGACCACCCTGCGAGCGTAATTCCGTATACGCCCATGGACGTCAATGCCAGGATGTACAGAATTCCAATATTAACATCGGCAATCTGCAATTTGATGGTGGTACCGAACAGCTCAATGGTGTTTCCGACAGGTATCACGGCGAAGGTGCTGAGGGCTACACCAATCGAAATGATTGGCGCAAGGTCGTGGATCGTCTTGTTCGCGTTTTTCGGAACGATATTCTCCTTCATCAACAGCTTCAGCACGTCAGCAATGGGTTGGATGATCCCGGCAGGACCAACTCGATTTGGCCCGATGCGATTCTGAACGGCTGCACTGATACGCCTTTCGGCCCATACCAGGATAACAACGAGGAGAAGAACGCCTCCAAGTACCACACAAATACGAATGAGTGAAATGAAGATTTCCATGGGTACTAGCGGGATGCGACCGGCTCGTGAACGGAAGATAGAACTGTACCGTTCGAGCCAATCTTCCAATAAGTCATTCCCTTAAACGCACTGTTTCTTTCACTGAGTTCCTTGAACACATCTTCAGCCAACGCATACTTCCATTTGGCGCCAAGAGCCGAACCGATAGCAGACAGGATCCGCCAGCTTGGCCTTGCATCCTTTTTGACGGGCCGGCCCCAACTGTCATTATGAGACCCAAACTTGTCCCAACGGCTCATCGTAAATCCGTCCAACGCCCGGTCTTGGTCAATGGTTGCCACGGCCGGCCGGATCCGCTGTACTCGACCCTGAAAATTGACGAATGTCCCCTGTTTCTCGGCATATGTTGAGATTGAAAGGACGATATCGGCAAGTTCCGTCGTGGAATTGTGCGCAGAAGAGTGGACGACGAGAAGATCGAGGCTTCCTAAGCACGATTTGAATTCCGCAATTGCCGCAATGTCTTCTTCGAGAACATACAATGCCTTGATTGTCCCATCTTCTATTCCGCTAATAATACCTTTCAGATCAAGGCCACCATCATCGGGACGCACACCTGTGATTCTGGCTCCGTAAAGATTGGGACTCTTTTCCGCCCGAATAAGGAACGAATCCTCGTCTCCCTCTTTCCGATGCGAGACGACATCCACATTCTTCGTCCCTAGAGTCTCCCTCATTAACCGTTGGAATACGTAGTTGTCTTCGTTGGTTGCGTGACCGCTCCCGATTCCCGCGATCTCCCCTTTCTTGAAAGACCGCAATTCAGAAATGACTGCAGCCATTGCTTCGTCCCATCCAACCTTCACAAGGCGACCCTCTTTTCGAATCATCGGGCCGTCCAGCCTGCCCTCTCCGCCGACATGCTTAAAGGTGTTGAGCCTTCCATGATCGCACATCCAATAGGAGTTTACCTCTTCGTTCTGCCGCGGAGTTATGCGCAATATCTGATTGTTCCGTACCCATACATTCGTGTTGCATCCGCGCTCACATCCTGCACAAACGCTTTCTGTCGCAGACATTTCCCAGACCCGCGATTTGAAGCGAAAATCAGTACTTGTCAACGCTCCGACCGGGCAGAGCTCTATGACATTCATCGAATACGGACTGTCGAACGTTGTCTCAGGGAACGTCGTCAGAACTACGTGGTCTCCTCTTTGAGTGAACGTCAATACAGGTTGTTTTGCCACTTCATCGGCAAACCTGATACAACGTGAACACATAATGCAGCGTTCTACGTCGAGGAGGACATGGGGGCCCAGTTTATACCGCTTCGGTTTGTGGACTTTGTCCTCTTCAAATCGGCTGTAACCGACACTGTATTCATAGGCGTAGTCCTGCAATTTGCATTCTCCCGCCTCGTCGCAAATCGGGCAATCCAGCGGATGATTGATGAGCAAGAACTCCATCACCGCGTGTTGAGCCTTGAGGACCCGCTCAGACTTCGTCTGGACAACCATTCCCTCGGAAACCTGCGTTGCGCACGCTATAGCAAGCTTCGGCATTTTTTCGATTTCAACGAGGCACATTCTGCAATTCCCCGCAACGGAAAGTCTTGGATGATAGCAGAAATGAGGAATTTCGATTCCGTGATCAGCCGCCGCCTGAATGACAGTTCGTGATGGATCAACTTCTAGGACTTTACCGTCTATGGTAATCTTGGCCATGATCGTGTTTATCGAGGGAAGAGTCTCTGATAGCTTTCAAGTGCGAGTCGAAGAATCGTCAGGGCCTTTTTCATCTCGGTCACATTCAGCATGAATGCGAGTCTCACCTCGTTTGTCCCTTTGCCTTCGGTTGCGTAGAATCCCTGGGCTGGAGCAAGCAAGAGCGTCTCCTTCTCATAGTCGAATTCCTCAATGAGCCACCTGGCAAAATGCTCGGAATCTCGTACTGGAAGTCCGATGATGATATAGAACGCGCCTTCAGGTTTGTAGAATGTCAAGCCCGGGATGGTTGTCAGAGTCTGAAACACAACGTCGCGCCGTTTTCGAAATTCCTCAACGATCGGGCGTGTGAACTGCTCGGGATCATTCAAAAGGGGCACGAGAGCTAGTTGCTCTATCGTCGCTACCGAGAGACGAGCCATACCGAATTTAAAAGCCGTCCGAATGACATCAGCGTTGTGGCTCGCAATGACGCCGATACGCGCGCCGCAGACGTTGAACCGCTTTGAACTGCTGTCGAGGAGTATCGCCCTGTCGCGGATCTCGGGGAAACTCATCACGCTATGAAACTCCGATTCATAGCAGAACTCTCTGTAGACTTCGTCAGACAAGAGGAAGAGGTTGTGTTTTTTTACCTGCCGAACAAGGATTGAAAGTTCATCTTTCGAAAAAACAGTTCCCGTTGGATTGCTGGGATTACAAATGAGAATAGCCTTCGTTCGGGGCGTGATTCTCCTTTCAATCTCCGACTCGGGAGGAAGGTGGAATCCGTTGTTGATGCTGAGCGGAACCGGACGCAGCTTCACATCTGCGAGCGTGGCAAACCCGTTGTAATTCGTGTAGAAAGGTTCAAACACAAGGACTTCATCACCGGAATCGCATACAGTCGATAATGCAAATATGAGAGCTTCCGACCCGCCGGCCGTAATCACAATCTCCTTTTCATCGAACTCAGTCTTATGAAACCGGTAATAATTTTTCCAGGCTGTCAGCGCTTGAGGCATCCCGTTTGACGGCGCGTAAGCAACTGTCGCCAGGTTCATGTTCCGGATCGTCTCAAAAACAACAGGCGACGTGGGAAGGTCGGGCTGTCCAATGTTGAGATGATAGACCTTTATCCCCTTCTTCTTTCTCTCCTCGGCTGTGGCTGCAAGTTTTCTCAATGGAGAAGCCTGCATCGAGGTTGCTCTCTTGGAAACAGAAGGCGTATCCCCCTCGCCTTTCTGCCTCAAAGGTGTCGCTCTCTCTTTCTTTGTCATGGTATCAGTGGCCATTGTCCGTTCCTAAGCATTAACGGCAGCAAGTGTAGAAGCTCCAAGCGGCTGGTCTGAGGACTTTCCCTTCTCAGGGCGAAACACAATCTTGGAGAATCCCTCTTCTCTGAAAAGCTCCTTGGCAAGTCGCTGAATATGTCCTGCATCGACTTTGTCGATTTGTCCGAGAAGGTAGTCCAATGGGGTCAGCTTACCGAAATAGAGCTCCGAGCTGCCAAGGCGCATCATGCGATGAGGAATGCTCTCCAGACTGAGCATCATGCTTCCCTTGAGCTGAGCCTTAGTGCGAGATAGTTCCGCCGTTGACACCGGCTTGGATGTTAGTTTGTCCAGTTCCTTCAGAATGAGATCGGTCGATGCTTCGACATGGGTTTTGTCCGTCCCCACGTAGACCCCGAAGGATCCCGAATCACTTAACATGTTGGCAAAGCTATACACATTATAGGCGAATCCGTATTTCTCCCGCACATTTTGAAACAACCGCGAACTCATTCCATCGCCGAGAAGCGTATTAAGAACCAAAAGCGGATATCTTTCTCTGCTTCTGATACTGAAAGCCGTCGTCCCTAGGCACACATGTGCCTGTTGTATGGGCTTGCCTACCTCAACTGATTTCCCTTTTAGCGAAACGGACTGGGGTTTCCGACGAATGTCTGAAACTTGCGGGGACTTTTTCCCGGGGAAATTCTTGTCAACGAGCTTCAGGAACTCTCCATGCCTGATATTGCCCGCCGCTGCCACAACCATCTTTGAAGGGATGTAATGTCCCGCACGATACCCGGCCAGAATATCCCGATTAAATGATCTCAGATTCTGCTCAGTTCCAATGACAGGGAAACCCAATGGATGGGATCCATATAAGGCCTTCTCCAGGTAATCATGGATGATGTCATCGGGGTCATCTTCGGCATTGTGCAGTTCTTCAATGACGACGCCCTTCTCTTTCTCGAGTTCTTTTTCCGGGAAAAGCGGATTGAACGCAAGATCGGCGAGCACGTCGACCGCGAGCCCGGTGTATTCATCCAACACGCGCGCATAATAGCAGGTGTGTTCCTTGCTTGTAAAGGCATTCAGGTAGCCGCCCACCGACTCTATGCTTCTGGAAATCGCCTTTAGAGAGCGCTTCTTCGTCCCCTTGAACACCATGTGCTCGATAAAATGCGAAATCCCGTTCGTGAGAGCCTCCTCATCCCGTGAGCCGACGTCGATCCAAACCCCCACGGCGACAGAGCGAACGTGCGGGATTTCTTCAGTCACGATGCGCATTCCGTTTGGGAGAACAGTCTTTTGGTAGGTAGCAGAAACAGGGCGGGTAGGCGACTGTGAGGTTCGTTTATTCACAAGGTTCACAACGGGTTGATGAGGCAGGCAAAACGCCTGAGTTATGACCAAAAAAGATACCCAAAAATAGGAGGAGAGTCAAGAATATGAAGCATTGTGACGTTTCTCTTTCATCATGGAATTGATCTTTGTTACCACCATGTCAATGGCAACAAGATTCTCTGCACCGCGCGGAATGATAATATCCGCCCAGTGTTTGCTCGGTTCCACGAACTCCAAATGCATGGGCTTGACAGTCTTTGAGTACTGGCTTATGACTGAATCAATCGTACGGCCTCTCTCAAGGATATCTCTCTTGATCCGACGCATGAGTCTTTCATCAGCGTCGGCATCAATGAAGATTTTGATATCCATGAGGTTACGAAGCGCTCCCTCAACGAAGATGAGTATCCCCTCTACGATTACTATCGCGGTCGGTCGCAACGTCATCGTCTGGTTCGTCCGTCTGAGCGTCGAGAAATTGTACGTCGGTTGCTCGACACTGATTCCGTCGCGAAGCGATCGAAGGTGCTCAACAAGCAAAGAAGTCTCCAGAGAAGAGGGATGATCATAATTGACCGATTCAGGAGGGACTCCTTTGAAAAACTCTATGTCGCGATAGTAGGAATCGTGCGCTATCACCGTTACCTCATCTTTGTTGAGTGATTCGAGAATCCGTGTCGTGACACTCGTTTTCCCGGATCCAGTCCCACCTGCTATGCCAATAATCAGCGGTTGCATTGTCATCTCATTTCAAGTGCTCATCAATATAGGCTAAAGAGTTCGCTGAGACAATTGATTGCCTTGAAAAAGTAGTCTTTATTCTCCATACTGATGATATGTCGATTGAACAATGGATCATCGTCGGTGTCGGCTTTGCCTTTGCCTTCTACTCGGCGGTAACTGTTTTCCTTGTGGTCGGTTTGGGGAGAATTCCACCACACACTAACGCGGAAATACCATTCGTTTCTGTGATTGTTGCCGCCCGAAACGAAGAAGAAAACATGCCCCATCTTCTGAATGCGCTTCTGGGGCAATCGTACAGATCATATGAGATTATCATCGTCGATGATGGGTCCGCTGATCGGACACACTCCATTGCCGAGAAATACACGGCAGAGCATCAGAAATTGAGGGTTATTTCAGCCGACCGTTCGGTCTCACAACGGGCCAGGAAGAAGGCTGCACTAATTACAGGGATTCTCGCCAGCAAAGGGGAAATCCTTTGTTTTACCGACGCGGATTGCATCCCCGGACAGGACTGGGTTTCCGAGATGATCAAAGGATTCACTCAGAACGTCGGGCTTGTGGCAGGTTATTCGCCTTATGACCGGACTTTGCTTCCTGTGGATACACAGCAATCAGGATTCCTTGCATCTCTCTTGCATGATTTCGTCAGATATGAAGAAATGAAGGGAGCTATATGGTCGGCCGGATCAATCGGGTTGGGAAAGGCTTGGCTATGCACGGGTCGAAATCTTGCTTATCGGAGGAAGGTGTGGAACGAGGTCGACGGTTTCTCCAGAATAATGAAATCAATAAGTGGGGACGATGACCTCTTTCTTCAGCAGGTACGACGAACAACCGACTGGTCAATATCATTCGTCCGGGACCCCAAGTCGTTTGTCCCAACAACTCCGCCTGCTTCTCTTCGTGGTTTCTTAGAGCAGCGCAAGAGACACTTCTCAGCCGGCAAGTATTTCACTTTGCCTATGAAACTCTTCTTTCTCCTCTTCCACGGATCCAACCTTTTCCTTCTGCTGGGCCTTTTGGCTGGACCGATATTCCCCGCCACGATGATCCTGGCGATCGCGTTCTTTGTCGGCAAAGTCGTGATCGACCTTGTTCTTGTCATGAAAGGCGGGGCCATGTTTTCCGAGGACCACGCTTGGACACAGGTCGTTCACATGGAACTCCTCTGTCTTCTATACAACACGTTGGTCGGCCCTTTGGGTTTTATTACAGGATTTGAATGGAAATCAGATCTCAAATCGTAGAAGAACGTAAAAGACGGTCGCTGCATCTCTCCTTTTGGTCACGTTTCCTCGTGGGAGCCGTGCTCATTATCATCATTGTCAATCTTGTGAACGCCCGCAATTTGGTTCTCGCTTTTCAACATGCCGACATTCGCTATGTTCTGGGAGCGGGATGCCTTGTGGCAGGCAACATAGGGCTTCAGCTTTTCAAGTGGAGCTATATGCTTCGTTTCATCGACAGGTTTTCTCGCAAGGATGTCTTCGCTTCCTTCCTTTTTGGGATAACACTTGGCTCCTTCACTCCGGGTCAGATCGGAGAGTTCGGCGGGCGGGCTGTCCATCTCCCAAGTGAGAATCGAGGAACAGTAATAGGACTCGCGGTGATCGACAAGCTTCAGGTTTTTGGCGTCATGGCAATTGGAGGACTTCTCAGCATTCTCTTCTTGTACCACGTGGAATCGATCACAGTAATTGCACTCTCGGTTTTCGGATCATCCATCATTGCTATTTTGCTCCTTCGGTTCTCATTGGTAAAGACGTTCCTCTTGAAGGCCGGCGTCTCCAGGCTAAGACATGCATGGGTGACACAGGCTGTGGATTCACTTTCGCTTTTCGCCCCAAAAGACCTCCTCATTACAACTCTCACGACTGTAATGTTCTATGGTGTTGTGTATTTTCAATTGTTTCTTCTTATGAATGCATTCCATCCGATCAATGCATATGATTCGTTTCTCACATATGCAGCAATGATGTTCGCAAAGACCCTTCTCCCCTTTTCCATTGCCGATCTCGGCATCAGAGAATTCGGACTTGTCTATTTCACTTCGATGGTCGGCTACCCTTCGCCCGACGCCCTCGCAGCGTCATTGCTGCTATTTATGATCAATATCGCCACTCCTGCTCTTATCGGCCTCTTCTTTGTTCCACACACCATATCCCTGTCATCGAGAAAGTGACGGGAGCCCCATGACGTGGGATATTGTGCTCATCGGTGTGACATTTCTGTTCTTGCTTTTCTACACTCTCTTCGTTCTCTCGGCTCGAAAGGGCCTCCTGAATCTGAGGCTCCCCCAGTCATCATCGTATCAGCCACAAGTGAGCGTCATCATTGCCGCGAGGAACGAGCGGGCAACGATTGCACGATGCCTTCAGAGCGTGCTCGACCAGGACTATCCATCCGACCACCTGGAAGTCATACTTGTAGATGACGGATCAGAAGACGAATCACCGGCCATTGCGAAGGAAATTGCATTTCGAGACAAGAGACTGAAGGTTCTTCGTAAACAAGAAAGAAACGAAGATAGGACATCTCGAAAGCCGCATGCACTGGCGATGGGAATACGGGCCTCGAAGGGAGAGCTAGTTTTTACAACTGACGGCGATTGTGTTGTACCCAGAACCTGGGTTACTTCCATGGTGCAGTCCTTTGACGACGGCACTGCTTTTGTTGCAGGACCTGTCAAGGAGATTCCAACCACCGCTCTTATCTCAAAGCTAAGTCAATTGGAGTTTCTTGGGATTGTTGGAGTCTCAGCCGGGCTGATCGCAAGGAAAAAGCCCATTATCTGCAATGGCGCAAACGTCGCATTTCGCCGGACTGCCTTCGATGCGGCAAATGGATACGGAGACTCAGGGTTTTGCGATGATGAGGTGCTAATGCAGCGCATTAACCAACGAGGACTTGGAGAGGTCCGGCACTCGGGAAACAAAGGCTCCATCGTAGCAACACCGGCGCCATCCTCCATACGTGCCTTCTGGAGCCAGAGAATACGTTGGGCTGCAAAACGCGGAAATTACGAGGATCAATACATTTTCTTAAAACTCGTCGGATTGTATCTGTCCTTCGTATCTCTTTTCGTTTTTGGGGTCCTCTCCCTGTTCGTTTCCATTCTCCTTCCTATTGCGGTCGGTTTTTACGCTACAAAAGCAATTGTGGACTATTCAATGCTCAGAACAGCCGCAGTGCGCTATGATCTGAAGGTGGATCTGGGCGACTTCTTTATTGCAGAGCTTTTGCACGTTCCGTACATTGTGGCGGCCGCGTTCGCGGGGCAATTCTCTTCGCTTGAATGGAAAGGAAAACAGATTCGGGCATGATACCAAATTCTTCAGGTTTTGTCCAAGCTCTTTTCCCTTCGACAATGTGGAATATGCCGAACAACACGGTCAGCTTGACATTCGACGATGGACCTCACCCCCACAGTACCCCGCGCGTATTCGAGACCCTTCAGTCGTACGGGATCAAGGGCACATTCTTTTTTCTCGGCTCTCATGTGGCGCAATACCCGGAGATTGCCCGCGAAGCCTCGCGCCTCGGAAACACGATTGGGAACCATTCGTACGACCATTCCCTGCTTTTCTTCCGTTCTGGTCAATTCGTGCTGAGACAAATAACACAAGGAGCACAACAGATCCTGGACGCGACTCGAACCACATCAACCCTTTTCCGTCCACCTTACGGCTACTTTCGTCCTACACTTCTGAAGACTCTCGAATTGACCGGGCATAAATTGGTCATGTGGAGTCTTGATTCGCAGGATTGGCGGAATCAGCCGGCTCGTGTCGTCTCTGAGAGGATTATCCAGAAGGTCCATCCCGGGTCGATCATTCTGCTCCATGACAACGAAAACACTGTTGACAAAATCGTGGACATTCTCAAGAGAGCCCTTGATTCGCTTCTTCCGACGTTCAAGTTTTCCCCCTTATCTCATGACCGCTGATACCTTCCTTTTCATTGCTCTCTTCCTTTATCTCATGCAGGTGTTTATCTTTCTTATTGGCGTTCGTCGAACCAGAGACACCCTGGGGAATCACACTACCCCGCTTGTTTCCGTAATCATCGCGGCCCGAAATGAAGAGGATAATATTCGGACCTGCCTTCAATCAGTTTCAAACCAAACCTATCCGCGTTCCCTCTATGAGATCATTGTGGTTGATGATGATTCCAGCGACGCGACAAATCATGTGTGTCAATCACTCTCCCACACGATCCCGAACCTCATCGTGATTTCGACCAGTGGTGGGACCACGTCTGGCGGGAAAACAAACGCACTTATCGTCGGCATTGAGAAGTCGAAGGGCGAACTGGTCTTCATAACGGATGCCGATTGTGTGGTGCCGCCAACATGGATCGAATCGACTGTCCGGCGATACGAAAAGGGCATTGGGATTGTGGGAGGTTTGACTCTCCAGCGAGCCACCGGTCCGTTTGAGGGCATGCAGTCTCTCGACTGGACTTATCTTCTGGGGATAGCGTCCGCGGCCGCGTCGCTTGGAAGCCCACTGAGCACAATTGGCAACAACTTGTCCTTTCGGAGGAGGGCGTACGATGACGTTGGAGGCTATCGTTCCATTGGATTTAGTGTCACAGAAGACTACGCCCTCTTCCAGGCAATCGTGAAGAGCGGCAAATGGGATTATCTCTACCCCATCGATCCGGCCCTCCTCGTCATGAGCACACCGTGCCGGACTCTCAAGGAGCTTATGCGTCAGAAGCATCGTTGGGGCAAGGGTGGCCTAGATATGACTCTCACTGGTTTCTTGATCATGGCAATTGGATTCCTTCTTCATTCATTCATTCTTGTCCCGATGCTTTACGGAAGCTTCTTCGGCTCGCTCGTGGCTCTTGCGGCAAAATGGATTGCCGATTATATGTTCCTTCGCACAATTACGCGACGTGTCGGCAAAGAAAGCCATCTTCAGTATTTCTATTACTTCGAACTCTACTATCATCTCTATGTGCTTCTCCTCCCCTTTATTGTATTCTTCGGCGGCAAAGTGATTTGGAAAGAGCGAAAGTATTGACTGATATTCTTGACATAACCTGGCTCCTTCCTGTCTTCCTGTACGCCGAAACGCATTATCGCTTTCGGTACTTCTGGAGCTATCTCAGAAAGAAGGAACCAGAGATCATTGCTGATGCTCCGCATCGGATTGAGCCCGGGAATGATATTCCGCTCCTCATGCTGGTCAAGGACGCGCATCAATATCCATGCAGCCTCCTGCAAGTCACGATAAGCGGTTCTCAGAACGGCCGCACTTTGTTTCAAAAGAAATTGTTGACCAGACCCGTCACAATCAAGAAACGGTGGTGGTGGACGGTGTCCCACATACCCACTCGCGGAATGCTAGGATGGGTAACTCTCGACGTGCAATTCGAAATCGAATCAGGGAACGGACGTCGCATTTATCATAACGACAACTATCGTTCATCCTCCCAGAAACCGTTGGAAATATTTGTACCTGATTCGCCCTTGCCTAAACTGCCCGGTCTTCATCTCGGAGATGTTCACGTACACAGCTCATACACGAATGATCAGGTTGAGTATGGTGCACCGCTTGAACCGTCGGTTACTTTGAGCAAGGCGATTGGCTTATCATTCTTCTGTGTCACCGATCATTCATACGATCTCGACGACGAGGTGTCAGACTATCTTCGGAACGATCTTTTGCTGCCAAAATGGAAGGCGCTGTTGCAGGAAGTGGCCTTCATAAACCGATCGAACCGCAAACATAAGATCATATTTGGTGAAGAAGTGTCGTGTCGTAATTCCCGCGGAGAGAATGTTCATTTCCTCCTTTATGGGAAGAACAAGTTTGTTCCCGGCAGCGGCGACAGTGCTGAGCGCTGGTTGCGAAATCGGAGTGAATATTCGGCACGTGACGTTCTGGCGGAACGCGGCACGGGGAAGGCTGTTGCTGCGCATCCGCAGGAACATGTCCCCCTTCTCCAGAAACTTCTTCTGGGTCGCGGAGCCTGGACGCGGGCCGATCTTCAACTGGCAGGTTTGACCGGCACGCAATTTCTTAACGGCCAACTGGGAGATGGATTTGAGCGGGGAAAAAAAGAATGGGTGAGACTCCTTCTTTCCGGAATCCGCATACTTGCCCTTGCGGGAAATGACGCGCACGGGAATTTCAACCGATTTCGGCAGATTGGGATACCATTTCTTCGCATTGCGGAACACGATCGTCAGATATTCGGAAGAATGCGAACCGGCCTGTTTCTTGAATCAAGTCCTTCGGAAAAGTCGATCTTTTCCGCTCTTCAAAAAGGGAATGTCATTATTTCCGATGGCCCTGTTGCGACATTTTCCGCGGTGAACGACCTGGGGGCAACTGCCGTTCTGGGTGAATCGATTGTCGGGGGAATGTTGAGCCTTCACGTAACTGCTTTGAGCTCCGATGAGTTTGGAGCTATCCGTTCGGTCAGGATCTATTGTGGTTTGATCGGCAGGAACCGTGAGGAACTCATTTACTTGGAGAAAAATGTTGGAAGCCTTCACTTTGACCGGTCTATGCGGTTCAAATTCCTCCAAGCGGGCTACTTACGTATGGAAGTCATTACTTCGCCTCAGACGAGCTTCGACAAAAAACCTCATTTTTCCCTCACGAATCCCGTTTGGTTCACCTGTGGCAGTGAACCAAAAAAAAGCCCTTCCGAAGAAGGGCTCAAGACAATTCGAATTCTGTCACGCTCATCGGCTTCGGGCGCTCGCGATTCCAAGCCTTTTTAGCTTATAACGCAAAGTCTGCTCGGTCATTCCTAGAAAATGCGCTGCGCGGGATTGATTAAAGCCAAATTTTGTCAGTGCCCTTTCTATGATTCCTTTCTCGATGGCATCCAACGAATTATCCAAGACGAACGACTGGCCTGAAACGACATTGTTGATCATCTTGACAACTTCGGTCTTCTCGTCGGCCAACTCCGGGGGCAGAGAGAATTTCCCGCCGGTCGAAAAGAGGACGGACTTGTCAATAACGGCCTTGAGCTCTCGGATATTCTCCTTCCAAGGGTGTCGAACAAGCACATCGATAGCGTTGATATCCAACGCAACGTCTCTGATTCCTAGGTCCTTGGAGATCTCAGTCACAAAGTGTTTCACAAGAACTGGTATGTCTTCTCTTCTATCACGCAACGGGAGAATTTCGATTGAATCCAACTGGCTAAGTTTCCTGTAGAAGTCTTCGTATAATTTGTTCATGCTCAGGAGCTCATCCAGCGAGTGCTTCACCGTCATGATCACGCGGACATCTACGCTTCTCGGAGAATTGCCCCCTAATCGTCTTGTCTTCCTGTCGTCGAGAAACGTGAGGATCTTCATCTGATTCCTGAAGCTGGCTTCTTCGATCTCTTCTATCAAGACGGTGCCAGCATCAGACAGTTCGAAAATTCCACGTTTTGTCGTGGGAGGCATTCCTGGAACACCTTTTTCAAATCCAAAGAGTACAGCTTCCAGTTCGCGGTCATCCACAACCGAGCAATTCACAGAGACGAACGGATGGTCGTTCTTTCCATTCTCTTTGTATTGCTCAGCATGGATATTCTTAGCAACCGCGCCTTTTCCCGTGCCAGTTTCGCCAATGATCAGAATATCTTTCTGTGTCTTGGCGATCTTGGCAACTTGTTTTCGGAGATCTTCAGTTGCTTTGCTTTTTCCTATTATCGGGTAATCCATTGTGCCTCCAAACAAACTTCGTCTCATCCATCGCGATTGCGGAAAAGACGGAGGATAAAACGCTGTAAAACGTTAGGTTCTGGATTTTGCCTCGCGCGGTGCAAAAAGCCTTCCATGAATCGTTTTCGGGTTAAGAAAATGACGTACAACAAGATTATCAATACCGTCACGCCAGCGACTAATATGTTCAGAATCCAGAACCAGCTCTCGCTC
>DATDRF010000180.1:0-37797 GCA_035291905.1 Bacteroidota bacterium | reverse complement strand
GCGATCCCCTGCATTCAGCAGCCCGTTCATCATCTGCGTGCCGAGTCCTTCACCGAAGGAGAGGAGAAGGACCACCGCGACCGTTCCCCACGTGATGGCAGCAAGCGTGAGGATCGCGCGCGTCCGGTGCGATTTGAGGTCAGAAAGGAAGTCTTTAAGTAGTTCTAGCCACATGCGGATTTCACCGATTGAAAACGGATTTCACGGATTCGTACCGTAAAGTGATGAACGAGAAGTTTGCCAACCATCCGTAGATTCTGCATAAATTCGTAACGTGATTTGAACATTAATGACCCCATCATTCCGAGATTCGAATCCGTGAAATCAGTGTCAATCCGCGAAATCTGCGTCATGTCCTTAGACACTCAACAACATCCAAATTTGCAGCACGCCGTGCGGGCATGAGTCCCGCTGCGAGGCCGATCAATGTCAGAATTGTGACCGTGATGAGGACGACGTCCATTGACATCACGGGTGTGCCGACAAATTCCTTGATCGGGATGAACTGAAGCACCTCAATGATTCCGTACGCGATCATGAATCCGATGAACGAGCCGAGGAAGATTATGAAAAACGTCTCCATGAAGAACTGAAAAAGGATGTTTGAGCGTTTTGCCCCGACGGCGCGCTTGATTCCGATCTCTTTGATTCGTTCCTGCACGACGATGAACATGATATTGGCAACACCGAGACCCGCCACTCCCAGGGTGAAGCTGCCGATCAGACCCATGAAAATGTTGAAGCCGAGAAAGAAGTAGAAGATGAATTTGTCGAACCGTGAAGTGTCCCAAATCCAGACGGCATCCTTGTCGGTCGGGTCGAAACGATATCGCTTGCCGAGAGTGGAGCGCACCTTGTCATTGACCTCCTCGGCGATCGTCGGATCCTTAACCTTGTAAATGATGTTGTTTAGATACACGGCGCCAAAAACACTTCCGTACGTGCTTGCGGGAATGAATACGCGGTCTCTGTCGCGGGCATTGTACGAGGAGTTCTGGGTCTTCTCCTGCATCACGCCGATGACCGTGAAGGGAGTTTCACCGACAAAGATCACGCGGCCGATCGGATCGGTCTGCCCAAAGAGGAATTCCTTCACTTTGTCTCCGATCAGCGCAACGCGCCGGCGGTGTTGGATATCCAGGTCGTTCAAGAATCGGCCGCCCGGCTCCGGAATAATGTTCCGCATGTCCGCGTAGATCGGAATGACACCTGCCACGAGGGGATTCAGGATATTCTCGCCCACTCGCGTCGGGACACGCCTCGAGTATTCGGGACTCACAGCTTCAAGCTCGGGGATCTGAGTGGCGAGGAGATGAACGTCATCCTCCATGAACCTGATCGATCGTCCCGTTCCGAATCCTTCCCATGCTTTTGTCGTTCTCCCGGGGAACATGATGGCAATGCTTTCGCCGATGCCGTGCATGTTGACCGACATCTGCTGCTTGAACCCCACACCGAAGGCGATAAGCACAATAATTGCCACTGTTCCCCATATGATTCCGAACATCGTCAGGAATGCCCGGAGCTTCTGCACCCGAAGGTCGAGGAGGAATTCGGAGACTATGGTTTTGAGTTGGTCCATTTTGAGAATTTCGGATGGCGGATTGGGGAATTCGGAAGTGTCTTAAGCCCTTTTTCCTTTTGCCGTTTTCCCGGCGGCCGTGAATATTGCCGTCAGCTCATCCGCCTCCCTGATGAGGGGAACGATACTTTCATACCGTTCAATCCCAGATTCTGTTAGAAGTTCAAGCCAGTAAAGAGACTCGTCCGCCTCTTCTTCCACAATAGTAATCTTCGAGATGAAATCTGCTTTTGAACGGGCACGACAGGCTGAGCGATAATTTGCTCCGACGGAAGTAGCCGATCGAAGCAACTGTCGACAGAGAATGTCACTAGCCCTGTTAGACGGAACCTCCGACACAAGTTCGATAACATCGAGTGCAAATCGTTTTGTCCGCTTCTTGAGATCATTACTGTCCATCTTTCCCCCCAGGAAAAGTTGTTCTTCAATCCGAAATCCCCCATCCCCAATCCGAAATCATTCGATCTTCTTCACCGGTTTCTCCACTACTTCATCCCCCTCTTTCAACCCGTCTTTTACTTCTATATTAATGGCATCGCTCAGTCCGGTCTTGATGAGCCGCTCTTCATCCGACTGCGGGCCAAGAGCAAACCTTACGAAGGACGAATCATTCCTGAAGGTAACGGTGCGCTCGGGAATCATCAAAACATCAGTCTTCTTGTTGATGATGATGCTCGCGTTAGCTGAGTAACCTGCACGCAGGACGGAATTCTTTGCGCTCGGGATAAGAATCTCTATCGGGAACACGGTTGCATTTTCCTTCTTCTCTGCTTTCAGCCAGATCCTGCGAAGAAATCCTTTCACCGTATCGTTCGGCAAGGCGCCGACCTTCAACTCCGTCTCCATCCCTTCCTTCAACCGGCCTACGTCAATTTCATCCACGGTTCCTTTGAATATCAGCCGCTCCATATTTGCCATCTTCATGAGGACTGTTCCTTCCTGGAAGGATGTGAGGGGTGTGACGGGATCTCCCACTTCCACCGTTCGGCTGAGAACATATCCGTCGATCGGAGCCTTGATAATCGATTCGATCTGTGTGTTGCCGATGGTGACACTGCCGCTTTCCATCAATGCGAGCTTCTCCTTGGCAATTTGCACCTGAAGAACCGATTCATCATAACGCTTCTGAAAATCTTCATACTCCTTGTCGGAAATCAGTTTGCTCTTGAAGAGCGACTCCTGCCGGACCTTCTCTTTGTCCAGGTTGGCAATGTCGACCTCTTTCAATTCCACCTGACGCTTGGCGTCGGCCAGTTCCAGCGGCGTCGGATCGGGCTTCACTTCCAGGAGCGGCTCGCCGGCCTTCACAAATGTCCCGACATCGGCATAGATCTTACGAACGACTCCCGTAACCTTGGATTTCACGGAAATCTCGTTCTCCGGCTCAATGGTGCCGATGGCGAGGGCCTTGTCAACGATCGTTCCCTTCGCGGCCTTAACGCGCGGTAACACGTTCTCCGCGGAGTCATTCGAGCCGCCAAAGAGAAACAGCCCGACGAGAACAAGCACAACGACGACTGCCGTCGGGATGATGACCTTCTTTCTCATGACCTTCTTCATAACTGCACCTGAAAGTGATTGAATGTTCATTCGTGTGAGGATCCAGCGATGGGAGTACTTTGCTTACGTCGTCAAAAAGGAAAGGTTACGGATCACAGGAACCGAATCGAGCCCCCCCTTTGGTCGGACGTTCCTATCCTCAAGCTTAGACTGTACTATGGAAGAAAAGGTTGCTGCCTAGGGGAGACGGTTGGACAACTGGAGACAAAAAGCGCGGATTTGCCGCAGATAGGTCTCGCCACCGATCAAAAACATATCGTTATGGTTGGCGCCGATGATGTCGATGAACTGTTTTGGAGAATTTGCGGCGTCGAAGAGTTTACGCCCCAATCGGTGCGGAATGACCGAGTCGTCGGTCCCGTGGAAAAACAACAGGGGAACGTGGAGGTTCCGGATTTTCGACTCCGAGTCAAAACGGGTACGAAGCAGAAATCGATTGGGAAGAAAGGGGTAGGCGTGAGCAGCGACATCCTGGGCCGAGGAGAATGTTGACTCGAGGATCATTCCGACAGGCAGTTGATGGGTGGCAACATCGACTGCCACTGCACCGCCGAGGCTCGACCCCAGAAAGAACAAGCTCTTTAACTCGACCCCCGCAAGGCTCATGACATATTGCATCGCTGCGCGGCCGTCGGCATACACGCCCTCCTCAGTGGGACTTCCCTCGCTTTTCCCGTAGCCGCGGTAGTCAAATATGAAGACGTTGAATCCCGTGAGACGAAGCCGACGGAGAATCTCTCCGCGGTGAGAGAGGTTTCCTGCGTTGCCGTGAAACATCAGAAGGGTCCCCACTGCGTCTTTGGACCTGAGAAGCCAGCCGTGAAGCTTAACGCTGTCCTCCGTTGTGAACCAGTGGTCTTCAGGTTGAAGCGCGCGTTGCTCCGACTCGTAAATTCCCTGCGGATAGACAGCAGGGAAAA
This sequence comes from Bacteroidota bacterium, assembly GCA_035291905.1. Lineage (GTDB taxonomy): Bacteria > Bacteroidota > Ignavibacteria > UBA10030 > UBA10030 > JACPLA01. The sequence continues at coordinate 33,735 of DATDRF010000180.1, read as the reverse complement.
AGATGAACTTCTCTTCAAAAATCATGATAACCAGTGTCCAGAATGCGATCGACACAGCGACCGCTATGATGAGCGAACGAATCCATCGAATCAGCCTGTTACCCGCCGGTTTCATGGGGAGAGCGGGTGGCAAAACGAAACGCCGTGTGTGAATGATAGAGATAAAGCAATCCGATCCCGGCCGGCAAGGTCACCGCAACAAGCCACAGAGGTATGGTTCCCGCAGAGAAAAGGGGAGTTCCATCCGAGGTGAGGTAGAGGGCGGCGACGGCAATGAAGTTATTGGTGAAATGAGCAGCCATTGAGGGGAGGATGCTCTGGCTGCGATAGAAGAAATACCCCAGCAGCATTCCCAGGACTGCGAGGGTCAGAAGTCCGAGCGGATTGAAATGAAAAAGGCCGAAGATCGCCCCGACCAGAATGACGCTCCGCCAATCCATCGTGCGCTCAAAGGTCCGCTGGATATACCCCCGAAAAAACAACTCTTCGCACAAGGCGGGAGTAACACAGACGACAACGACCAGCCAGAGAAACTCCGCGGGTGAGCGCGAAGTGAAGATCTCCGCATTCATTTGCATGAGTTTCTCGGGGATCCGGAGCTGGCGGATGAATTCCTCTGCGACATAGTTTCCCGCAGGAAGAAAGGACACAGTCACGAGAACCGCCAGCAGAACATCCGTCAATGAACCGCGGGTGAGCCGAACATAGGCTCTCACATGTGAGGAATGCCAGCGTTTGATGAGGATCAGAGTGGGAGCAAGCATCAAGGCGAACTGTGAGATGAAGACCACGATTCGAAGGGGGCCGACATACGATTGAAACGAGGTCAACAGGCTGTCGAATGAGGAACCTGTATCCCCCCCGGACAGTCTCACCAGGCCAACGGCCGCAAGAGCGAGAAACGACTGACCGTTGAAATAGAGGACTCCGATGCCCAGAAGACCGAGAAGGGCAGATGTGTTCGGGCTTCGGCCGTTCCGTTCCCATGAACCGTCGAGGTTCTCGGACTGATGTTGTTCGAAAAGTGGATCAGCCATGATCCGGGGCTAGGGGACGGTGACGCCGGAGGAGGGTTGCGAAAATTCTCCCCTGCGGGCGCGCAGATCAAAGTACATCACAACAGAATACAACGGCGTCACGATGAGCTGGATGATCGAGGAAATCCCGGACAGAATTCCTATCCCAAACCCGAGTGACTTTATCATGGTGACGAAAACCGCGGGATTGTTCACGCCCTCTTCGATGGACGAGAGTATGTCGAAATAAGCCCGAAAGAAATCCCAAAGAAAAATCAGATAGAGCGGAGTCATGATGATCGAAACCGCAAAACTCACCATCATTCCCATGAGAATGAGGATTCCGAATGTGCGCCACCAGTTGCCTTTCACGAGTCTCCAGCTGCGCCTGAACGATTCAATGACGTCGGCATCTTCCCAGCTGATCGCAGGGATTGTGAACGCGAAACTGATTCCGAGGTACACGGCAAAGAGAATGGCGGCAACAATGAGCAAGCCGCCGAGAAATCCAAGGGCAACAGAGTCGGCAGCGATTCCGATGATCAAGAGTGCGTAAGGAATCACCACGATCGCCGTAAGCATGGCTCCTTCAAGAATGTACTGTCCAATGACTTTGACGACGCGGACATGGAATGTTCTGCTGAGAGCCTCCTGCCATGAGAGCGACTCACCGCTTATCTCGGCACATCCGACGATCGTCACCGCAACCGTGACAATAACGCTTCCGATTACCATGAGTGTCAACCCAATTGCGAACCAAAGGGCAAAGCCCAGGAATGTGGATAACTCGGCCGTTGTGACGTCTTCGAGGCCTTGCTCGCTTTCCAGCAGATCCGCCAGCTGCGAAAATCCCATGTCTGCCGAGGCCCCCATGATCAGTGCGGCAGGGCCGAGAATGATCGCAGCAATGGTCAGATTGCGGAGCCAGGTTTTTCCGATCAGTTTGAACAGGCGATCGAAAATATCCCCAAGCGTCATAGGGGCAAGTGATAATGAGGTCATGGCATCATCTTTCAGTAGGGAAAAAGGAGATCGTTGCGGTTGCTCTATTCTTCGAGTGTCCACTTATACACGAGGGCTGCGAGAACCGCTCCTGCAACCGGCGCGACCCAGTAGAGCCAGATGTGTTCCGTCGGTCCGCCCATCAGTGCCGGCCCGAGGTGCCGGGCGGGGTTCATTGCCGCGCCTGTGATTGGTCCTCCCATGAGAATGTCCAGTGTCACGGTGAGTCCGATAAACAATCCCCCCACTTTCGGGGCACGGCGGTCAATACCTGTGGCGTAGACAGCGAACATGAGAAAGAAGGTAAGGATAACTTCAGTGACGATCCCCTGGCTCACGCTTATGCCATTTCCCAGTTCCGGCGTTCCCATATGCACCGCGCTGAGCACCTCGACGGGTACTGCGAATTTGATGAGGAATGCCGCGACTACAGCTCCTAAGCACTGAGCCAATATATACCCGATCGCGTTTACCGTGTCGATCTTCTTTGCGGCCCAAGCACCGATCGTGACCGCGGGATTGATGTGGCCCCCGCTGATGGCCATTGTGGCACTCACCATAACAGCGATGACGAGCCCATGGGCAAGGGCAATTCCAACCAACCCGGATTTTCCTCCAATCATGTTGTCAACGGCGATTGCCCCCACACCAACGAACACCAGGGCAAATGTTGAAATGAATTCAGCAACCAGGGCCTTGCGATTCATTCTGCGACTCCTTTCATGATCAAACATGTGCACAGGAAACATATGAAGAGCGAATTGATCATGGGGCTTCTGTTTCCGGCGACTCTTGCTCTTCCCGTGGAAAATACTTCTTCCGAAACCATAACGATACATTGACAAGACTGATGAGGACAGGTACTTCTACAAGCGGGCCTACGACGGTGGCAAAAGCGGCTGTGGAGTTGATTCCAAATACAGAAACCGCGACTGCGATCGCAAGCTCAAAATCGTTGCTCCCGGCGGTGAAGGCAACGGTTGTTGTCTTGGGATAGGTGGTCCCCATTCGCCGTGCAAGGTAGAACGTAACAAAGAACATGGATGCGAAATAAATAGAGTAGGGAATTGCGGCTCGAACGACGTCAAAAGGCAATTGAACGATGACTTCGCCCTTCAGTGAAAACATGACAATAACGGTAAAGAGAAGAGCGAACGGGGTCACGGGAGAGATCTTTGGAATGAATTTCTGATGGTACCAATCCTTGGTCTTGAGATTGACAAGAATCAATCGGGTTATCATGCCGGCCGCAAAGGGAATGCCCAGGTAGATCAGGACTGTGATAGCGATTTCTCCGATGGAGATTTGTACAATTGCCCCGCTGAGTCCAAACAAAGGTGGAAGAATTGTGATAAAGAAATAGGCATAGAACGAGTAGAGGAGTACCTGAAACAGAGCGTTAAAAGCGACCAACCCGGCTGCAAGCTCTGAGTCGCCCTTCGCCAGGTCATTCCAGACAAGCACCATTGCGATGCACCGGGCAAGTCCCACTAGGATTACACCAACCATCATCTCAGGCATGTCGGGCAGAAACACGATTGCCAGCAGAAACATGACGACGGGACCGACGATCCAGTTTTGAATCAGGGACAAAACGAGAAGACGGATGTTCCTGAAGACATTGGGCAGTTCTTCGTAACGAACCTTGGCCAACGGAGGATACATCATGAGGATCAGTCCGATCGCTATCGGAATATTGGTTGTCCCTGATTTGAACGTATCCCAAAAATGAGCGATGGTGGGGAAGGCATAGCCGAGAAGGACTCCGGCCGCCATTGAGAGGAAGATCCAAAGTGTAAGATATCTGTCGAGGAAAGAGAGTTGTTTTCTGATGGCAGCCATGCGTCTGCTTCTTCGCTGCGTTATCTTATCCCTTTTTTGTGACTTTGTCAATTTGTGCCATGGTGACCTTCCGAAGGTTTCCAACCTTCGGAAGGTGGATAAGGTGCTGAGTAAAAAAAAGGCGGCCACAGGGCCGCCTTGAGATGATCGTGAATCGAAAACGTCATGTACCGGATGAGTAATCGCTGATGTACTTGATCTGCTCCGGTGTCAACCGGTCGATCTTCAACGTCTGGGTGCTCAACTTCACGCCCGCGATCTCCTGATCCTGCTCGGCCGGGATATCGTATACGCGGTTCTCCAGCCTCGTCCCCTTCTTGTGGAGTTCGGCCAGCCGCAGCTGCGACATGAACTGGTTCGCGAATGACATGTCCATGACCTCTGACGGATGCCCTTCCGCCGCCGCAAGGTTGACTAAACGTCCCTGGGCCAGCAGATAAATGTGTTTCCCATTTTTCAGCGTGTACTCCTCGTTGTCGGAACGAACCGTCCTGAATGATTTCGACGCCTTCTTCAGGTGAGAGATGTTGATCTCGCAATCATAGTGGCCGGTGTTGCAGACGATCGCTCCTTCGCGCATGACCTTGAAATGCCGATCGACAATCACGTCCTTCACTCCGGTCGCAGTCACGAAAATGTCGCCGATCTTCGCCGCTTCGTCCATCGGCATGACCCTGAATCCTTCAAGCGTCGCCTTGAGTGCAGCAGTCGGCTTTATTTCGGTCACAATGACATTTGCCCCGAGACCTTTTGCCCGAAGGGTAACACCCCGCCCGCAATGGCCGAATCCGGCCACAACGAAGTTCTTTCCTGCGAGGAGGACGCTCGTGGCCCGCAGAATTCCGTCCAGCGTCGATTGTCCTGTTCCGTACACGTTGTCAAAATCCCATTTTGTTTCCGCATCGTTGACGGCGATAACGGGGTATTTCAACGCGCCGTCGTGTGCCATCGCCCGGAGGCGCTGCACGCCGGTTGTCGTCTCTTCCGTCCCGCCGATCACGCTTTTGGTTGCCATCTCAGGATATTTGTTATGGATGGTGAAGATGAGATCGGCGCCGTCGTCAAGTGTGAGGTTCGGCTGCATCTTCAGCGACTCCTCGATGCACCAATAGAATTCCTTGACGTTCATGCCGTGCCATGCATAGATGGAGACTCCGTCCGCAGCAAGGGCTGCAGCAATGTCGTCTTGCGTGGAGAGCGGGTTGCATCCGCTCCAGCTCACTTGCGCACCAGCCTCAATGAAAGTCTTGACCAAAACCGCCGTCTCTTTCGTGACATGCAGACATCCGGCGATCTTGTATCCTTTCAGAGGCTTGGTCTTCCGGTATTTCTCGCGAAGCGCCATGAGCACCGGCATTCGTGATTCGGCCCATTCAATTCTCAGTCGTCCCTCTTTGGCCATCGAGAGGTCTTTTACTTTGTAGACACCCTGTTTTTCGTCCATTGGTTCAGAAGAGTTAGTAGGTTAGTGGTTAGTTGTAGGTGGTTAGTTTGATTGTCTCAATTTCTGATTTCGCATATATGCAATGAATCCGTTGATACTGTGAAGCAGGTCGAAACCCTCCCGCTTTAAGAGTTCAAGTTTCTCGATGTCTGAATATTGTTCGTCAATGCAAATGTTGATGTCGTCAAGGAGCTCCTGAAGAGAACCCCTTGAATGACGGAAGAACTGAATACTCTCCTGAAAATGAAATCTGCCATGACCTTCAGCTATGTTGTTGGTAAGGGATATTGCAGCTCTGCGCATTTGCGGAGCCAAAGCAAACTCCTCTCCCTTGGGCAGTTTCTTCACGAGCCCATAAATCTTCTTCCGAAACTCCCGCGCCTTGATGTAGACATCCAACTTTTCAAAACTATATTTCAATTCCCCCATTGAGTCCCCACGAACTTACCAACCAATAACCACTAACTCACTTACCACTAACCTCTAACCGCTTTCCTCAATACTCCCACCAAATCCAGCTTCTCCCACGTAAAATCTTTCTCATTCCGTCCGAAGTGTCCGTATGCGGCAGTCTTTCTATAGATAGGCCGGCGAAGATTCAGTCTCTTTATGATCCCGCGGGGTGTCATGTCTATTTCTTTTTTCACTATCTCGCCTATCTGTTGGTCGGGAATTCTTCCGGTGCCAAACGTCTGGACATGAATCGAAACGGGTTCAGCCACTCCGATGGCGTAGGCCACCTGGATCTGACACTCCGAGGCAAGACCGGCAGCGACAATATTCTTCGCGAGATGGCGGGCGGCGTACGCTGCGCTGCGATCAACCTTCGTGGGGTCTTTTCCTGAAAACGCTCCCCCGCCGTGCGGTGCACGTCCGCCATATGTGTCAACGATGATCTTTCGTCCCGTTAATCCGCTGTCGCCGTGCGGCCCTCCGACCTCGAACCGGCCCGTCGGATTGACAAAGTACCGGGTCTTCTCAAGGAGATGTTGAGGGATAACGCGTCCGACAACGTGTTCAATAACATCTTCCCTGATCCGTTTCTGGACGGCATCGGGGGTGTGTTGGGTGGAAATGACCACAGTGTCAACTCTGACAGCCTTCTTGCCGTCGTATTCGATTGTGACCTGGGATTTGGCATCGGGCCGGAGATACGGCATCAGCTTCGGTTGCTTCTTTCTTATCGAGGCAAGTCGTTGAACAAGCTGATGGGCAAACAAAATTGGCATCGGCATATACTGGGGTGTATCGCTGCATGCATATCCAAACATCATTCCCTGATCACCCGCACCGCCGGTGTCCACACCGCGCTTGATATCGAGGGACTGGGCATGAATGGCCGAAATGACCGAGCAGGAGTCGGCATCGAATCCCACTCCGGCTTCAGTGTATCCGATGTCTCGAATAACCCCGCGGACGATCTCTTGTACTTCAATATAGCCATTGGTTGTGATCTCGCCGCCAACCAGTGCGAGTCCTGTCGTAACGAAAGTCTCGCATGCGACTCGTGAATATGGGTCCTGGGCCAGCAGCGCGTCGAGAACGGCGTCAGAAATCTGATCGGCCACCTTGTCCGGATGTCCCTCGGAAACGGACTCCGAAGTGAACAAATACCTCATAGAAGTGATCCTGTATTATAGTGATCGAATGTAGGATGGTTATGCAGCAAGGGGTCTTTGAGGGGAAGACCCGCCCGCCGACAGGCGGGCCAGGCTGCGGAACGACGGCTAATAGAATTCCAATTCCGAGGAATCTCCGATATTGATCCTCTTATAACTTCCTTTGATGAGAGCGTTGCTTCCGACGATCGAATCCTCCAACAGCGCCTGGGATACATGCGCGCCTTCACTGACGATGGAATTCCGAATGATGGCGTTCTCCACCGTTGCACCCTCTGCAATCGTCGTATTTGGTCCGATGACGGAGTCCTTGACCGTGGCTTGAGGCGAGATGAAAACCGGGGGTCGAACGACAACGCTTTCGTAGGCTTTTGGTTTCGGTGCGCGTGCGAGCAGCGTCTGATTTGTCTTGAGGAGAGTCTCGGGTTTTCCGCAATCGTACCACCCCTCGACGTCGAACGTGGTCATTTTTTCCCCGCGATCGATGAGCATCTGGAGGGCATCGGTCAATTGAAACTCACCCTTTGTCCGGGCATTGGTTTTGATCATCTCTTTGAGGCATTCCACCAGCAGCTGCGGCTGCGCCACGTAGTAGAGGCCCACGACAGCAAGGTTGCTCTTCGGATCCTCGGGTTTTTCGACAAGCCTGGAAATGTATCCGTTTGTCGTTTCTGCCACGCCGAACCGTCGCGGATCGTCCACTTTCTTGACTCCGATGACGGAGTGCGTGTTCTTCATCATTTCCTTCAGGTTCACGTCGAAGATCGTGTCCCCAAGAATGATAAGAATGGGGGAACGGGAAAAGGTGTGACGCGAGAGATAGATGGCATGTCCGAGACCGAGGCGTTCTTCCTGTTCAACAAAATCCACTTTGATGGAATAGTGCTCAAGGATGTACTCCTTGATCTGCTCTCCGAGGTACCCAATGACGATCGTAGCCTCATCAAAGCCGTTTTCGATGACCTTGTCGAGGATATGGCCGATGATGGGCTTGCCGGCGACGTTCAGCAGGACTTTCGGTACCGTATAGGTGTGCGGGCGGAGACGGCTGCCGACACCTGCAACGGGAATAATGGCTCTCATGCGACTCGTTTTGTAGAATGGGTTTGCATTTTTACGGACTACAAAGGTACGAATGTTTCCCAAGTGAAACAAACGGATTCTCGACGGATGTTAGCATTCAGCTCCTTTGGATGACTGCTGAAAGCTGATCGCTGTCGGCGTGCTTCGTGCGTTACTTCAAGTTAAACACTGTACCGCTTTGTCAGTTTTTATCAGGACGGTTGCTGACAACAGTTGTTTGTCCCCCATTTCTTGATTCTCGGGGCCCATTTCACTATTATCCCTCAGGTGTATGAATGAAATCCTCTCAAACATCGTCCCGCAAGCAGCAACATGTCGAAATTACCCTCTCAAAAGACGTTTCTTTCCGTGGGAAAACGTCGGGATTCGAGCGGTACGAGTTTGTTCATAACGCCCTCCCTGAGGTCGATTTTTCTGAAGTCAATCCCTCCACTGTGTTCTTGGGAAAGGCCGTTTCCCTTCCGTTCCTCATTTCAAGCATGACGGGGGGATACAAGGATGCCGAGCGCATCAATCGGGGCCTTGCTGAGGTCTGCGCGCAGAAGAACATTGCGATGGGAGTCGGAAGCCAGCGTCAGGCGCTTGAGGACTCGACGCATCACCGCTCTTACAGCGTGGTCCGCGAGGTCGCACCGGATATCCCCGTGTTCGGCAACATCGGTGCATCGGAAGTGGCCCGGCTGAAAGATGCATCTCCGCTCAAGCGGCTTGCCGATCTCATTCAGGCGGATGCGTTTGCTGTCCACCTGAACCCCCTGCAGGAGTTCCTCCAGCCTGAAGGTGACCCCCGGTTCCGGGGAGTTCTTGACGGGATCGCCATGCTGGTGAAGAATTTGGGAATCCCGTTGATTGTGAAGGAGATTGGGGCTGGCATTTCTGCCGCTGTTGCCCGGAGGCTTATTGAGGTCGGCGTACGAATAATCGACGTTGCGGGCTCGGGAGGTACAAGTTGGGCAGGGGTGGAGATACTCCGCCGGAACGGAGAGGTAAAAAAGCGTGGGCCGCAAGGCGGCCGGGACCATGCACCGGTCTTCTGGGACTGGGGGATTCCAACCGCCGACGCACTTGCCCAAGTGGTCGAACTGAAAACGAGGACCCGAGAACTTTTCGTGATTGCCTCCGGAGGATTGAAAAACGGTCTCGACGTGGCAAAGGCACTGGCCCTTGGTGCGGGCCTGGCCGGCGTAGCCCGTCCGATGTTAAAGGCGCTGGAAAAAGGGGGTACGGGGGGTCTGAGTAAGGAACTCGAAGTATGGGAAATGGAATTGAAGGGTGCGATGTTCCTCACCGGATCTAAAAACCTCGATGACCTGCAGCGTCAGACCCTTGTTCGTCGAACCGGAGTGAATGAATGAGTTTTGAACTGAAATACTCGGAATACAAGTCACGTGTGGATCGCTATCTTGTCGAGGCCATTCAGCAGACAAAGCCCGACTCGCTTTACAAACCGCTCAAATATGTCCTGGCCGGCGGTGGAAAGAGAATTCGCCCCGTTCTGGTTCTTCTTTCCTGTGAAGTTGTGGGTGGGAACATCGACGATGCTCTTCATGCAAGCGCGGGGATCGAGATCCTCCACAATTTTACTCTTGTGCACGATGACATCATGGATAATGCCGATGCAAGGCGCGGCCGGCCGACTGTGCATACGCGCTGGGACAGCAACGTCGCCATTCTTGTCGGCGATGAGCTCCTCGCTCTCGCATACAATATTCTCCTCAAGACCTCATCGCCGCGCATTAGAGAGATCGCAAGTGTGTTTACGGACGGCGTCGTCGAGGTGTGCGAAGGGCAGGCTTACGACAAGCAGTTTGAAACGCGCGCTGCGGTAAGCGTGGATGACTACCTTCTGATGATCCGCAAGAAGACGGGCAAAATGGTGGCGGTTTCCACCGAAATCGGAGCATTGGTGGGGAATGGATCTCAGGACGAGTTAGCCGCACTGCGTACATACGGAGAGCTTGTCGGAAGGGCCTTTCAGGTACAGGATGATCTCCTCGATGTTATTGGAGATGAAAAGAAATTTGGCAAGACGATCGGGGGCGACCTGAAAGAAGGGAAGAAGACTTTTCTTCTCCTCGAGGCGCTCCGACGGTCGAATGGAAAAGACAAGAAACTCCTCCAGATGCTGATCAAGAATGGCGGCGCTGCAAAAGGAAAGATCCGCGAATTCCGCCGTATCTACGAAACGAGCGGAGCGATCGATGCGGCACGTGATTTTGTGGGACGCGATATTGTCCAGGCGAAGGGAGAATTGCAGAAACTGAGACCGTCAGCCGCCCGCGATATGCTCTCCTGGTTCACTGACATGCTGCTTCATCGGACGTACTAGCAATAAAGTTCGGGGCCGAATGATCGAAAAAGATGTCACTGTGAGGAATCGCGCCGGTTTGCATACAAGACCGGCCGCTTCGCTCGTAAAACTGGCGGCGAAATTCAAGTCTGATTTCCTTATCAGCAAGGACGGTTTTGAGATCAACGGAAAAAGCATCATCGGTGTGATGACGCTGGCCGCAGAACAGGGCTCGGTGCTCCGACTCCGTTTCACGGGAGAAGACGAAGTGGCTGCTGCAGCGGCAATTCTTGAACTATTCGACAGGGCGTTTGACGAACCGACATGAGAGGATGACAGCGACTCAACACATAACGGAGGAACTCGTCCTCAAGGGCATCCCGGCGTCGCCGGGCATTGCCATCGGGCCGGTACTTCTTTTCGAGAAGCACAAGCCTGTTGTGAACGAAAAGGATATCAAAGCCGAGGACGTGGATGGCGAGATTGAGCGTCTCCGGCAGGCGATTGATCGGTCGACCAAGGAGCTCTCCAAGATTCATGGTTTTGCCAAGCAGAAGCTGGGCGAGCATCAGGCAAAGATCTTCGAGGCCCAGCTGATGATCCTCGAGGACTTCGTCCTCTTCGAATCGATCGACAAACGGATTCGGGCAGAAAAGAAGAACGTTGAGTTCATTGTCCACGATGAAATCGAAAAGTACCACCGCGTGATGGTCTTGTCAACCGACGAGTACACGCGCGACAGGGCGCTCGATGTGGAGGATCTGCGAAATCGCATCATTCGCAATTTGCAGGAGGAGAAACTGATTTCGCGCCTCGAAGGTTCGCCGGTCATTGTCTCGCAGAGCCTTGCCGCGGCAGATGCTCTCATCCTGAGCCGGAATGCCGTCCTCGGGTATCTGACCGAAATCGGCGGAGTCACCTCCCACATGGCGTTGCTGACGCGTGCTCTGAAAATCCCCGCAGTGGTCGGTGTTAGGAATGTCTCCGCCATGGTTCGTAACGGGGATATCATCATCATTGACGGATATGGCGGTTCGGTTGTCCTGGCCCCAAAAGAGGAGACGATCCGTCGCTTTCAGGAAAAGCGCGACCGCTACCTGAATTTTGAGGAAAAACTTCACGGGTTGCGGGATCTTCCGGCTGAAACACCGGACGGACGCCGGGTGGAACTCTCGGCCAACGTCGAACTTCCGGAAGAGCTGGAGTTTGTGAAGCTGCAGGGGGCTGATGGAATAGGGCTGTATCGCTCCGAAGTACTGCTGCTGGGCGGAGAGGTTTTCCCGGGCGAAGATGAGCAATACGAACGGTATCGATTCCTGGCAGATACCATGTATCCGAAGCGGGTGATCATCCGAACCTTCGACATCGGGGGAGATAAGATGATGGCGGAAATGGCCCGTGAGAAAAATCCGTTTCTCGGCTGGCGCGGGATTAGGGTTATGCTCGACAGGCCCGAGCTGTTTCTGGAGCAGCTGAGGGCGATCCTGCGGGCAAGTGCGCGAAAGAATGTCGGCGTCATGTTCCCCATGATCAGCAGTATCAAGGAAGTGCGGAGGGCCAAGCAGCTCCTGGAAGATGCCAAGGCTCAACTGAAAGCGAGAACGATCGCCTACGATGACAATATCAGGGTCGGGGTCATGGTTGAAGTCCCGGCCGCTGCTGTCATCGCCGAAGACCTCGCCCGCGAAGTGAGCTTCCTCAGCATCGGAACGAACGACCTCATCCAATACCTCCTTGCCGTCGATCGCGGAAACGACATCGTCTCACCGCTCTATCAGGAGTTCCATCCTGCGGTGGTGCGTTTTCTCAGGAGGATCATCGAACGCGGCAAGGAGAACAAGGTATGGGTTGGGATGTGCGGAGAGATGGCAGGAGATCCGCTTGCAACAATCCTCCTCCTTGGCCTTGGGCTCGACGAGTTCAGCGTTGTTCCTCACGTTCTGCCTGAGATCAAGAAGATTATCCGTTCCGTGAAGTATCGCGATGCGAAAAAGATCGCGAAACAGGTTCTTGAAATGCAGACAGAAGATGAAATCAAGAAACATCTTTCATCGCTGATGAAAGAGAAGCTGCCCGATGTTCTCACCGGCGACTGAAAAATGCAATGGTGTTGTTTGAAACTCCTAACAATCGGACCACGACCATGACACTCGAAGACATCAAAAGATTGGATCCCAAAGGGATGTATAACTGGATTCGGGATTTTCCGAAGCAGGTGGAAGACGCTGTTCGCATAGGAACGAAGGCAAAGGTAAAACTCCAGGTCAAAGGAATTCAGAATATCGTGCTCACAGGACTGGGAGGGTCGGCCATAGGCGGGGACCTGCTGCGCTCGTATCTTGCCGACGAGCTGAAGGTTCCCTTTGTCGTTAACCGGCATTATGTCCTCCCCGCATTCGTCACATCGAAGAGCCTCGTCATTGTTTCCAGCTATTCGGGGAATACCGAGGAGACGATTTCGGCCCACCGCGACGCAGCGAAGAGGAAAGCCCGTGTGCTGTGCATCAGCACGAACGGCGAAACAGAAAAGCTGGCTGCAAAGTACCGTCATCCGGTTATCAGGATCCCGGGCGGCCTTTCGCCCCGTGCAGCACTCGGGTATTCGTTCTTTCCGCTGCTTGTCGTCCTGGGTCGGCTCGGCCTCATCAAGTCGAAGGCGAAGGACATCAAAGAGACGGTCCAGCTGCTGGCTCAGAGAGCGGAGACTTTTGCCGATCCCGGATCGGAAAACAATGCGCCGTATCGGCTGGCTCAGCAGTTCAAAGGAAAACTCCCCATTCTGTACAGCCCGAACGAACATCTTGACGCCGTGAATGTCCGCTGGCGCGGGCAGATGGCGGAAAATGCGAAGCAGCTTGCCTTTGGGCATGTTCTTCCCGAGATGAACCACAATGAGCTGGTCGGGTGGAAGGTGCTGAAAAACCTGATGAAAGAGATGGAAGTGGTGTTCCTCAGAGACAAGGGTACCCACAAGCGCGTTGCAATGCGCGAGGACATCACGAAACAGGTCATCGCCAGGTATGCCTCCCATGTGACCGAGGTTTGGAGCGAAGGAACGTCCCTGCTTGCCCGGATGTTTTCTATTATCCAGTTTGGAGACTGGGTGAGTCTCTATCTTGCGATTCTCAATGATGAGGATCCGGCACCGGTTGCAGTAATCGATTACCTCAAAGGTGAATTGTCGAAAGTCTCGTGAGCAGGGAATGATCCGAACCATTGGCGTAGCGGTTCTCATGGTCGCGGTGTGTTGGGAACCGGCTTCATCTCAATTCTATTATTTCGGCCGCAACAAGGTCCAGTACACTCAATTTGAGTGGCAAATACTGAAGACCGAGCACTTCGACATCTACTTCTATGAGGAGATGAGGGAGCTGGCTGAGCGGGGGGCGTACTTTGCCGAGAAGGCTTTCAAGGAGCTGGAGCAGAAGTTCAATCATACCGTCGCCAACCGCATTCCGCTCATCTTCTATAGTTCCCACCTTCACTTTCAGCAGACGAATGTCACGCCGGGATTCATCTCAGAGGGTGTTGGAGGATTCTTCGAGTTCCTCAAGGGCCGCGTCGTCATACCCTCCAACGGCTCAACCTTCCAATTCGACCATGTGATACGGCACGAGCTCGTGCACGTGTTCACCGTGAGCAAGATCAACCGCGTTCTTCTGGACCACAGGCAGGCGCAGGATCGCTTCCTCCCGTTGTGGTTTACCGAAGGTCTCGCGGAGTATTGGTCGACAAAATGGGATACCCAGGCTGAAATGGTCCTGCGGGATGCCACGCTGAATAACTATGTGGTTCCGCTCGATGACATGGAGCGAATATTCGGATCGTTCCTCATGTACAAAGAGGGGCAACAGATCTGCGAATTCATTGCCCAGCGCTACGGCGAAGAGAAGATCCTCCTCCTGTTTGAGAATTTCTGGAAGGCGCAATCGTTCAGCGAGGTGATGAAACTGACGATCGGAAAGAATTTCAAGGAATTCGACGAGGACTGGCTCTACGCGCTCAAGAAACGCTACTATCCGTTGATGGCCGAGAACGACCTCCCCAGCGGCGTCACGCGCAACATTGTGGATGAAGGGTTCAACAGCAAACCTGTCTACTTTTCTCACAACGGAAAGAGGGAAGTCTACTATATCGCCAATTACACCGGCTACACGAATGTCTACAGGGTGAACCTGGATGAGAAGGAACCGAGTCCCGAGGTTGTCATCGAGGGAGAAAAGGACAATGAATTCGAGACATTTCATCTCTTTCAAAGCAAGCTCGACATTTCCCCGGATGGAATACTCGCGTTTGTGACAAAGAGCGGGGAGAATGACGCTCTGCACCTCTACGATGTTGTTCGCGACGAACTGAAAGAGAACATCCGATTCAAGAACCAGGTTGTTCTTGGATCGCCCTCGTGGTCACCCGACGGGAAACGGATCGTCTTTTCTTCCATCGACAAAGGGGGAAACAATGACCTTCATATTCTTGAGCTCGAATCGCACTCCCTCATCAAACTGACCAACGATTTCTATGACGATCGCGACCCGGCGTGGTCTCCCGACGGGAAATCGATCGCCTTCGGATCCGACCGGACCCCATACGGTGAAAGCGGAGTCTACAACCTCTTTCTGTATGATCTTGAGACTCACGGGATCGAGTATTTGACGCTGGGCCCGGAAAGCTATCATACACCCTCCTGGTCCAAGGACGGCAGGTGGCTTGCCTTCACCTCCGACCTGGACGGAGCCCAGAATATCTGGCTCATGGAGATGGCCCGCTCCAAAACGGAAGCAGGACGGTCCATGCGGAAACTTACCACGCTTTCCACGGCGGCTTTTGACCCCACATGGGTCGGCGGGGACGAGATCATTTTCTCTTCCTTCGAGAAGTTCAGCTTTCAGCTGAAGAGCGTCAAAGGCATTGAACATAAGTATGCGGCGTCGACCTCGGTTCGCTCGTTTGCGTTTGAGGAAGCGGGGCCGCGGTGGACCGAGAAGAAGCTTGGAGGGGAATCCGTCGTCGGCCGATTCCGCTACGAAGGAGACTACCAGCTCGATGTCGCGCAAAGCCAGATCTCCGTTGACCCGATCTTCGGGACTGCAGGCGGCGCGGCATTGGCAATGAGCGACGTTCTCGGCAACGAGATGTACTATTTCCTCGTCTACAACACCGCTCAAGTGACCTCAGAATTCCTCGAGAGCTTCAACGTCGCAATGTCGCGTATCTCCCTGGGACAGCGGACAAACTACGCATACGGCGTTTTCCATTTCGCGGGTTATCGTCATGACCTCACAGATCCGGATATCTATTATTGGGAGCGTTCGTTTGGCGGCTACTTTGCCCTCAGCTATCCGATTTCGAAATTCCGCCGGGTCGAAGCCAATGTCACATTGAGCAACTCGGACAAGGATGTCCTCACGGGAAATCTCCCCAGGCGGGCTCTTCTGGCCTCCAATTCACTTTCGTTTGTCTGGGACAACTCCCTGTGGGGTCCAACGGGTCCTCTCGACGGCAACCGCCTCAAGCTGACGCTCGCCTTCACGTCGGACGTCCAGTACTCCAACGTGAGCTACTATAGCGTCATTGCGGATTACAGGACGTACCACAGGCTCGGCAACCGCGCGGCCTTTGCGTCTCGGTTCAACCTGTGGTGGAACGAGGGGAAAGAAGCGAGGAGGTTCTTTATGGGTGGGAGCTGGGATCTGAGAGGATGGAAACGCTGGTCGATCAGAGGACAGAAGATTTGGATCACCAGCCATGAACTTCGGTTTCCATTCATCGACCAGCTGGGAATCCGGTTTCCCTTTGGCGGCCTCGGTTTTGGCTCAATACGCGGAGCTCTCTTTGCGGATTTCGGCGGAGCCTGGGACAGCAAGTATGTTGAAACACTGGGCAGCGTCGGAGGAGGTATTCGCCTCAACTTTGGAGGATTCCTCGTGCTGCGTTACGACATCGGGAAGCGCATTGAGGAGAATCTGGCAAAGTTTCAAGAAGGCCTTTTCTATCAGTTCTTTTTTGGATGGGATTTCTGATGATATTCAGGACGTTCGCGCTTGCTGTTTGCGTTGCCGGGGCCGGTTGCTCGGGTCTTCGCATCGACCGCGTCCTCAAGTCTGCCGATCATGACTGGGTTATGTACGGAGGAGGGCCCGAACGCCTGAATGTTGCACGCGGAACGGTGCAGCCTCCCCTGGATGAGATCTGGCAGTACAATGCACAGGGAGGCCTCCTCGGATCTCCCCTCGTCCGCGACAGCGTCATGATCCTCGGAACACTCCACGGTGAATTGCAGGCCGTGAATCTCGCCAACGGGAAGAGACTGGGGTACAAGATCCTGGAATCTGCGATTGTCGGCACGCCGGCTCTGAACGGAAATTATGTGATTGTCACGATGGCGGGGAAGCTTGAAACTCTCATCTCGTTCGACCTGAAGGAAGGAAAGCGGGCATGGTTCTTCCCGGCCGGCCCGATTGAATCCTCCCCGCTCATCATCGGCAACAACATCTTTGTTACGACTCTCGCGGGGATCCTGTACTGTGTCGACAAGCGAAACGGAGAAGAAGTCTGGAAATTTGATTCAGTCGAGGAAGAGAAGCGTGTTCCGATCAGGTCATCACCTGCCTCGGACGGCAGGATTGTGACGTTTGGATCGGATGACGGCGTGATCTTCGGGATCGACGCATCGAACGGAATCCTTCGCTGGGCCGTTCAGACGGGTGCCAGCATCTTCGGGACTCCCGTCGTTGTTTCAGGGGTTGTCATCGTTGGAAACATCCGCGGTACCATATACGCCGTCGACGTTTCAGACGGAAAAATTCTCTGGAAAACCGATACCGGGTCGAGGGTGTTTGGTTCTGCAAGTGCCAACCGGACAACGGTCTTTGTCGGAACTGCCGACGGTGTTCTTCGCGCACTCGATATTCGTTCGGGAAAAGAGCTCTGGAACTTCACAGCCAAAAGCATCATCAATTCGGCTCCGCTTGTTGCGGGCTCGCTTTTGTATGCGGGCGCTCTGGACAGGACGCTCTACTGTCTCGACTCTGAAACGGGGAAGGAACTGTGGCGCTACACAGCCGAAGGGAGAATCAAGGTTCCTCCGGTGCTCTGGGGAGATGTGCTCCTTATAACATCCGAAGACAAATACGTCACCGCGTTGCGACCGCAGAAGCCCTTATGAAATTCAGAATCACAATCTTCCTGACGCTTTTGCCATTCCTGGTTTCCGCACAGGAGAGTACGGACACATCGCACACGGGATTCGTCACCGTCCGATCACGACCTTCAGCGGCCAGCGTGTATATTGATTCGGCCTACGCGGGAACGACACCCCTTGAACGGCTTCGGCTGACGGAGGGGGAGCACGATGTGAGAGTATTCTATCCGTTGCCCTCGGACTGGAACGCTTTTGTCCAGCAAAAGTCATTCCGATTGAATGCGGGGAATGAGATCGAGATGTCGTTTGAATTCGGTACTTTCCTCACAGTGCATTCGATTCCTTCGGGGGCTTTGGTTTCGTTTCAGGGGACCGAGCTTGGTCGCACGCCTCTTTTTCATCGGAGCGCCGCATCCTTGCGCGGCAACTTCACTCTGGAGATGAACGAGTACAAAAGCGTTTCGGTGCCGATTCAGGGAAAGCCGTCCCTCATTCGGCTGGAACCGCAAAAATCTCCTTCCGAACTCACCATTGAATATTCCTCGACCGCACCGACATGCAAGTTGATGACCATCGGTTCGGCGGCGGGCATGATTGTGTCAGGCGTCGCTGCTGCATATTTCAAAGACCGCGCGAACAGTCAGTTCGAACAGTACTCGTCGACCGGAGATCCGGCATTCCTTTCTTCCACGCATCGGTACGATCGACTTTCGCTTGTTTCCCTCATTATTACTCAGGCGACCTTCGCTCTGCTGACGTACTCTCTTCTCTGGGAGGATTAATTCTCTCCAACTGTACCAGCGTGCGAAGGAGGCCCCATTCATGGGGGAATTATCCTTGACTTTCGTCACACATGCGCATATATTTCATCATCCAATACGAGTGGATTTGAGACGCAAGCCAATCTACAGTACTCCACTCTAAAATTGCATTTCACCGATCACCCCGCGATAAAAGAATGACTGAAGAACTGGGTTTCCTACGAAACGTCCCCATCTTTGCGGACTTGGATGACATCCAGCTCGACAAGATTGCCAAACTCGGCACCCGGAAGAAGTACAAAAAAGGCAACATCATCGTTCTCGAAAAGGAGATGGGTGCTGCCTTGTTTGTCATTATCACCGGGAAAGTGAAGGTTGTGAGGACGGACGAGGATGGACGCGAGGTCATTCTCTCGATCTTTGGTCCGGGGGAGTTTTTTGGAGAAATGTCGTTGCTTGACGGTCTTGCCCGGTCGGCAACTGTTGTGGCGACGGCAAAGTCGGAGTTGTTCATGATCCACCGGCGGGAATTCCTTGATCTGCTCAATGAATTCCCTGCAGTTGCAATCTCGTTGCTGGCGGAGTTGACCATGAGACTTCGAAAGGCGGACGCCCAGATCAAGAGCCTTTCGCTGAAAGATGCTGCGGGACGCGTGGCAAACGTTCTGTTGCTGCTGGCTGACGACATCGGTCTGTTCAAGAAGGGAAAGGTGATTATTGAGGATCTTCCCCTTCAGCAGGACATGGCCAACATGGCCGGGACATCGCGCGAAACGGTCTCTCGCATGATCCACCAGTTCATTGAGAAGGATCACGTGAGCCTGGAAGGAAACAGGCTCATCATCAATAACTACGAGGAATTCCGCAGGGCTTACCTTTGACGGAACGAATCGTCGTCGCGGTGCCCCTCGCATCCGGCGGGTGATTCAGTTGGTTCTGAAGAGACGATGAGACGACATGGCGAGGTTTGAGGAGTCAGGGAACACCGAGGCAGGCCAGGAACTCTTTCCGACCGCGTGGCCAGGAGGGGGAAAAGCCGACCTCCACATGCACACCAATTATTCCGATGGTGTGCTCTCACCTGCGGAACTTGTGAAGAAGGCGCGAGCAGCCGGACTTTCCACCATTTCCATTACCGACCACGATCACGTCGGCGCCCTTGATGAGGCCATCGAAATCGGGCGTCAGATGGGCGTTACCGTCATCCCCGGCGTTGAACTCAGCATTACCCTCCTCGGCCGCGATCTCCACATCCTCGCGTACTTTCTCGATTATACCAATCAGCGGCTCCTCGACTACCTGACTTTTTTCCGCGAAGAACGGCTCAAGCGGGCCGAGCGCATGGTCAGAAAGCTCAACAGCATCAACGTGCCGTTGAAGATTGATTCGGTCCTTGAGCAGGCCGGCATCGCCGCAGTCGGCAGACCTCACATCGCCAATGCTCTTGTCGACGGGGGATTGGTCGATTCATTTCAGCAGGCGTTCACGCGTTTCATCGGTACTGGCGGCCCCGCCTATGAGTCAAAATTCCAACTCACTCCCTCCGAGGCCTTCCGGCTCATTTCTCAGTCCGGCGGGCTCTCCTTCCTTGCACATCCGGGGAATTATTTGACCGAGCAGGAACTTCTCGAGCTGATCAAGCTCGGATTGGACGGGATCGAGGTTGTCCACCCGTCACATTCGCCCGCCATGCAGGAGTACTACAGGGGAATTGTCAACAACTACTTTCTTCTGGAAAGCGGCGGATCCGATTTTCACGGGGGAAAGAAGAACGACGATCATGTCTTTGGCACGTATTGCGTTCCTCTCCATGTCGTTGAAACAATGCGGAGCAGACTGTTCCCCGAGGCAACGTGAGTTCGTGGAAGCGCAGCACCCGGATCAGCACCCTTCGTGCGGATGGTTTGAAGATCGTTCTCGTCGTGAGCAGATTCAATGAACCGATAACTTCAAAGCTCCTGCGAGAAGCGCAGGCTTGTCTTGAAGAGCATGGAGCAGTTCTTTCAAAGGTCCCCGTGGTATCCTGTCCAGGCGCTTTTGAACTTCCCCAGGTTGCCGGACTGCTTGCAGCGCAACGACGATGGGATGCTATCGTCTGTCTCGGGGCCGTAATTCGCGGAGAGACTCCACATTTTGACTATGTTGCCGCCGAAGCAGCCCGCGGTATTCAATCGGTTGCCCTCAATTCAGGCATACCCGTCGTCTTTGGAGTTCTTACGACGAACAACGTGCGCCAGGCCCGCGAACGATCGGGGGGAAAACACGGGAACAAGGGATGGGATGCAGCAATGACGGCGATTGAGATGGGATGGCTTTTCAGGAAGCTGAAGGGTTCGCGGAGGAGATGAACGTTGTGAAAATCACCGCGATGCTCGCCCTGTGCCTGATTCATTTCTTTTCTGCGTTCGGACAAGTGGTTGAGCGCCCCGGACGGTGGCGAACCTTCACCGATATGAGAAGCATCCGCGCACTGGCATCGTCCGGCGGAATCGGTTGGGCCGCCTCGCAGGGAGGATTGTTTCGCTGGGAGAGCCAGACGGGAAACATCACAAAGTATACGAATTCAGAAGGACTAAGCTCCAACGATTTGACCGCAGTGATGGTCGATCCGGACAGCCGGGTCTGGGTTGGGACGTTCGGCGGGTCGATCAATGTCCTTGAACCGGGATCGAGCCGGTGGGTCGTCATCGACGATATCAAGAACTCGGCCCGGACACAGAAAAGTATCAGAACTTTTTCGATGAGCGGCGATTCTCTTTTCATCGGGACGGATTTCGGAGTCAGTATCTTCCGATTGTCACGATGGGAGTTTGGAGATACCTACGCGAATTTCGGCTTTCCGGTTGAGGCACCTGTGAACGCAGTCGTTGTGCTGGGCGATCGGCTCTGGATAGCCACCAATCAGGGTGTGGCGACAGCAGTACGCTTTTTGCCGAATCTGTCCGCACCGACGAATTGGGTGCGTTATCAAACGGCTCAGGGGCTCCCTGCGAATGTCGTCACCGGCGCGGTGATGTTCCATGATACACTGGTCGTGGGAACAACTCTCGGTGTCGGCTATTTTGACGGAGCATCGTTTCAACAAATACCTTCGATGTCATCCATGCCGATCGTGGCGATGGCCGCCGTGCCGAATGAACTGAGGTTGCTGGTGCGAACCACCGGATATGAATTGAGGGCATTCAATGTCCTCGGCGGAAATGCGGCCGTAATGGCCCAGCACGCGACTCACATCCCCTCGGCTCTCGCCTATGATTCAACGGTGTCGTCATGGTTTGTCGGGACTTCAGGTGAAGGAATTGATGAATGGAGTGCAAGCCAGCGATCCATCGTTCCCAACGGGCCCTTCGGCAATATCTTCAGCAGTCTCGCCGTCGATGAACAGGGAGTCCTGTGGTATGCATCGGGAATCAGCGGAAAAGGGAACGGATTCGGCCGCTACAATTCAGCGGCAGCGGCTTTGCAACAATGGAAGTATTTCCGTGCGGCTGACTACCCGGTGATGCTTTCCAACGACTATTACAAAGTGAGCGTTGGCTCAAACAACCGCATATGGGCAAGCTCATGGGGCTATGGAGTCGTGGAGGTGGTAGCAGACTCGATCCGTCGCCGGCTGGATGCAGGCTCGGTTCCGGCACTTGCCAGCTCAGTCCCGTCAGGGCCCCCATTCGTTGTGGTCGGTAGCGCGGGATCGGCACCCGACGGCACGGATTGGCTTGTTAACCGGACTGCCGTCAACGGTAATCATCTTGCGGGGCTCATCGGTGATTCGGTCTTTACTTATCTGACCAATAGCTTCACGCCGGGACAAGGTACGTTCACCTCGATGGTTGTAGACGGAAACGGATCGAAATGGCTGGCAAATGCCGAGCCGTTCAACAAGCCGGCAACGGGATTGTATTATGTGAACGAGGATCGCGTTATCTCCGGAACCTCGCTGACGAACGGATGGGGGCTTTTTACGCTCTCAGACGGCCTTCCGAACAACACCGTCCTGTCTCTTGCCGTGGACTTCGAAGGGAACGTCTGCGTCGGCACGGATCTTGGGCTGATGATCATTTCCGATCCGCTCTTTCCGAAGCAGCGGCACTTCACTTCCTTTCCTCTCCGGGAGCAATCGATTCAGGCACTTGCAGTCGATGCTCTCAACAACAAGTGGGTTGGTACGAAAGAGGGAGTATTCGTCATGAATGCTGATGCGACACAGATACTTCAGCAATATACAGTCACCTCGACCGGCGGAAAACTCATCGACAACGATATTAGGGCCCTTGCGATCGACCAAAGACGCGGCATAGCCTATATCGGCACCGAAAAGGGGATCTCGAGCCTCTCCATCGAGGCTGTTTTGCCCGTTCGTTCGACCACGGAATTGACAATGGGACCGAATCCGTTCACTCTCCCGGCTTCGAATTCGCTGGTCATTGGGAACCTGGTTGCCGAAAGTTCCATCAAGATCCTGACCCTTGGCGGGTCATTGATTACAGAGTTCAAAGCTCAGGGTGCGGGGAGGGCATTCTGGGATGGCAGGGATCAGAAAGGAAACCTGGTCGGGTCTGGAGTGTATTTTGTTGTGGCTTTTGCCGAGAACGGCGACCAGGTGGCGTCGGGGAAGGTTGCTGTGGTCCGGAAGTGAAAGGGTGGAAAAGTGTAAGAGGGAATGAGTGTTGATGTCTTGCCTGCTCGAGGATGGGAGGGCGGGGTGCTTCATCGTGGAGCGAAAGACTAGCTAACCCATCGTGGTTCATTATCTATCTGGGAGGTGTCACCTTGGAAAACCAATACAAGGACGAAATCTTCACGAAGAGGGTCCGTGCGGGAAAGCGCACCTACTTCTTTGACGTCAAATCGACAAAGTCTGAAAAGGACTTCTATATTACAATCACAGAGAGCAAACGCGTAGGGGAAGAGGAATACGAGAAGCACAAAATCTTCCTTTATAAAGAGGATTTCCAGAAGTTTGCGGATGCCCTCGACGAAACCACCGAATACATACAGAAACAGCTTCTGCCGGG
Source organism: Bacteroidota bacterium (assembly GCA_035291905.1). Lineage (GTDB taxonomy): Bacteria > Bacteroidota > Ignavibacteria > UBA10030 > UBA10030 > JACPLA01. The sequence continues at coordinate 10,522 of DATDRF010000180.1, read as the reverse complement.
AGTGGAGCAGGCAGCGCCGGCGGCGGTTGAAATGGAAAAATCCTAATTCCCTCCCCCGCTTTCCCGGGGATGACGGAGAGAACAAAGCCCCAACATTGATACAGAACCCGCAGATCCGTTTGTTTGTCTGATCTGCGGGTGTGTTTTCCTTCCGTTTGACGCCTGCATGCCGGCTGGCCCGACAAAATCGGGGCAGGCAGGTTCGAAATGTAATTTCCTGCCTCTTATCCCCCGCGCAGTACCCAACCTTCAGCATGCTTTATTCGAAGTTGGAAATTCGTTATTGCTTCTTGCCCTGTCCTCGGTGAAGAAATGTCGAATCTCCAGCGCCGAACACCGAATGTCGAAGTTTGCACCCCTCGTTGATTGCTACTTGACTCTCTAGCCACTTATCGCTATATTTTCACCGCTTTTTTTGAAAAAGCCCCCTTTTTTCGGCTTGGGAAGGGGAATATTCATCAAAATTCCCGCGGGAGAGGGGTGTGCAACGTGAGTGGCCTTCGGATCAACATATCGAAGCTGTCGGAAGGCATGCATCAACACTCGTTGTCCACGGAACCGGCCGATATAGGCCTGGACAAACGCTTCAGCCAAACGGTGCACGTCGATGTGAGTGTTGAAAAATCGAACCGCCAGCTGCTGGTTCAGGTTGTCACCCGCTGCAGCGGGTCATTTGTCTGTGACCGATGCCTGGATGAGTTTGAGCAGAAGGTAGAGTCGCACTACTCAGTCCTTTACGTTCAGGGTCAGGCGGCTCCAGAAGATTCCGAAGAAACGGAGGAAGAGGTGCAGTATCTCCCAGCAGATGCAAACATGATCGACCTGGGAGAAGATGTGCGTCAGTACCTCATCCTGTCGCTTCCATTGAAAACGTTGTGCAAGGAAGACTGCGCCGGGTTGTGCCCCGTTTGCGGCACCAACAGAAACAAGGCCAAATGCTCCTGTACGGTGGAAGAGACCGATCCGCGTTGGGCAGACTTAAAACGATTTCTGAATAATTAACCGGTCCCTTGATGTCCGGGACGGCCCGAACCTGGTTCGGGTTTTTATGTTTTTGAAAGGGCCTCACCATGCCAAATCCAAAAAGGCGGCACTCGAAGACCCGTGGCCGCAAGCGTCGCACCCACTATAAGGCTTCAGCTCCCAGCACTGCCGAATGCCCGAATTGCCACGAGCAGAAACTGACTCATCGGGCTTGTCCGAACTGCGGTTACTATGACGGTCGATCTGTCATCGTCCCAAAAGAAGCTTGATCCCTGACGGAATACAGGACAATCTGTCAGATTCCGTACAATGGAACCGAACCTCAAGTTGAGAATTATTGTTGACGCCATGGGTGGAGATTTTGCCCCCGCCAACGAAGTTGCCGGGGCAATTGAAGCACTGCGCGCGTCGGGGAACGCATTCGAAGTGATCCTGGTCGGCAGGGAATCCGCCATTGCCGAACAACTTCGGACACAGCCCCATGAAGGGCTTCCAATCTCGGTTGTGAATGCCGATGAGGTCATCACCATGGAGGATTCACCCACTGCTGCGCTGAAGCAGAAGAAGAATTCATCACTTGCCGTCGGCATGAACCTCCATAAAGAGGCAAAAGGCGACGCGTTCGTCAGTGCCGGGAACACAGGCGCAGTCCTCTCGGCGGCGACCCTCATCCTCGGGAGAATCAAAGGAGTAAGCCGTCCGACGATCGGGGCTTTTTTCCCCTCGGAAAAGGGGGTGTGCCTGCTCCTCGATGCCGGCACCAATGTTGACTGCCGGCCCCAACACCTGTTCGAGTTTGCGGTCATGGGCAGTATCTACGCAAAGCGAATCATAAAGTATGAGAATCCGGCTGTTGGCCTGCTGAACGTTGGTGAAGAGGAGACAAAGGGAAACGAGATCTCCAAGGAGACCTTCAAGTTGCTGAAGAACAGCTCTTTGAACTTCCTGGGAAATGTGGAAGGCAGAGATATCCTCAAAGGTACCGCGCAGGTAGTCGTCTGTGACGGATTTGTGGGGAACATCCTGTTGAAATTCGGCGAGAGTGTTCCGTCGTTTCTGAAGTCGAAGCTGCTCTCCTATGCGGGAGGCAATGTGCTCAGGAAGGGGCTCCTGGGGATGGTTCGCGGCGCCCTCAAGACGGCGTTAAAAGATATGGACTATGAAGAGCACGGCGGGGTTCCTGTCCTCGGCGTTAACGGCGTGACCATTATTGGACACGGAAAATCGACTCCTAAGGCGATCAAGAACATGATTCTGAAGGCCGCCGAGGTGGCAAAGGCCGGGATCAATCGGCACATAGAACAAACACTCGCACAAATCACCACACAACAGGCGCATTCCAAGGATGAAGTCTCGGTAGCGCACCCCTGAATGATGAAAAAACGCAGAGCAACAATTACAGGCGTTGGACACTATGTTCCCGAGAAGATCCTCACCAACAAGGATCTCGAGAAGATGGTCGACACCAACGATGAATGGATAAGGACCAGGACGGGAATCAGCGAAAGGCGGATCCTCGAAGGCGGCGCGACATCAGATCTTTGTGTCGGGGCGTTTGAGCACCTCCGGACCACCAGACCCATTGATCCCTCTGAAATCGAGGTTATTATTGTTGCAACGGTAACCCCGGACATGTTTTTCCCTGCAACGGCCTGTATTGTTCAAGAGCGCATTGGGGCTCGCAAAGCATGGGGTTTTGACGTCTCGGCAGCCTGCTCAGGTTTCCTTTACGCCCTTGTTCTCGGATCTCAGTTCATCGAAAGCGGAGCTTATTCAAAGGTGCTGGTCGTTGGCGCCGACAAAATGAGCAGCATTACCGATTACACAGACAGAAATAATTGTATTCTTTTCGGTGATGGGGGCGCGGCGGTTCTGCTCGAGCCGAGCGAGAGTGAGGACTATGGCATTATCGATCATCGATTGTATTCCGACGGTTCCGGCGGGGAGTATCTCTACATGAAGGGGGGCGGAAGTCTCAATCCCCCGACCCATGAAACGGTGGATAAGAAGTATCATTTTCTTTATCAGGACGGGAAAGCGGTGTTCAAGGTCGCGGTCATCGGTATGGCCGATGTATCCGCCGAGATCATGCAGCGCAACCAGCTCACGGGAGACAACATTGACTGGCTCGTTCCCCATCAGGCGAATCTTCGCATTATTGATGCAACAGCCAAACGTATGGGAATCGATCAATCCAAAGTCATGATCAACATCGGCAAGTACGGCAACACCACGGCGGCGACGATTCCATTGTGTCTCTCCGAATGGTGGCAATGCGGCAAACTGAAACGCGGCCAGAAGATCGTCCTCTCAAGTTTTGGGGCGGGTTATACGTGGGGGGCTGTCCTCATGAATTGGTCTCTTGCCAATCCGGCGAAACCGTAGATGGCAGCCGTCGCTTTTGTTTTCCCCGGGCAGGGATCACAGTACGTGGGGATGGGTAAGGATCTTTACGAACGCAGTGAGGCAGCCCGGTCCATTTTTCAGAAGGCCGACCGCGTCGTCGGATTTCCGCTCTCTCAGCTCTGCTTTGAGGGGCCGGAAGAAGAGCTTCGCCAGACACGGAACACTCAGCCGGCAATTTTTCTTCACAGTGTCGTTCTTTCTCAACTTCTGGGCGGGAATCCGGCGGCAATGGCGGCAGGGCATTCGCTCGGCGAATATTCTGCCCTGGTTCATGCGGGAGCCCTCTCGTTCGAAGACGGATTGAGGCTTGTTCGGCTGAGAGGCGAGCTGATGCAACAAGCAGGCGTCGAACAACCGGGGACGATGGCCGCGGTGATCGGATTGCAGCCCTCCGTCGTGGACGCGATTTGTGTTGAGGCAGCAGCTGCGGGTATTGTGCAGGCGGCAAATTTCAATTCTCCCGGACAGATCGTGATATCCGGTTCCGTTGAGGGTGTGCGGAAAGGAATGGAGCTTGCCAAAGCCCGGGGAGCGAAGCTCACGAAGGAGCTTCCGGTTAGCGGCGCTTTTCACTCGCCGCTCATGGCTTCGGCAGGTGACGGATTGAAGGCCGCCCTGCAGAAAACGACGATTCGTGATGCCGCGCTTCCTGTCTATACGAACGTTACAGCACGGCCTGTCAGGCGTGCGGAAGAAATCAGGGAGATGTTGTATCTTCAGTTGACGAAGCCGGTGCGGTGGGAGGAGAGTGTTGTAAACATGGCGGCGGATGGAGCAGGGACCTTTGTGGAGGTCGGGCCCGGCAAAGTATTGCAGGGACTCATCAAGCGAATCGCGGCCGGCGTACAGACCCGCGGAATTGAGAAGTTCGAAGACATCACCGAAGACGTTGTGAAAACAGGCGCATGAGTGCACTTCAGAACAAAACGGCCCTTGTCACAGGCGGATCGAGGGGAATCGGGAAAGCCATAGCGCTCGCGCTGGCGGACAACGGGGCCAACGTTGCTTTCACATACAAAAGTGCCGCGGCAGCGGCCGACGAAGTGGTCAAGGCCATCGAGGCGAAAGGCCGGAAGGCTCTTGCGATTCAATCCGACGCAAAGAATTTTTCGGAGGCGAACTCGGTCGTCGAAAAAGTGATAGCGCAGTTTCAGCGGCTTGATATTCTGGTCAACAACGCCGGCATCACCAAAGACACGCTGCTGATGCGCATGAGCGAACAGGACTGGGATGACGTCATCGACACGAACCTGAAGGGTGCGTTCAATTTTTCCAAGGCGGTATGCAAGCAGATGATGAGCCAGCGTGAGGGAGTCATCATCAACATCAGCTCGATTGCGGGCGTCATCGGCAATCCGGGTCAAACAAACTATGCCGCCGCGAAAGCAGGTCTGATCGGAATGACCAAAACGCTAGCGAAGGAGCTCTCCTCGCGGAATATCAGGGTGAACGCAGTAGCTCCGGGATTCGTCGACACCGACATGACGGAAAAGCTGACGCCGCAGCAGAAGGAGGCGCTGATTGGAATGATTCCCTTGAAGCGTACGGCGAAGCCGGAAGAAATTGCGAGTGTTGTTCTCTTTCTTGCATCACAGGCATCCAGCTACGTAACCGGCCAGGTTCTTTGCGTGGATGGCGGTTTAGTCATGTAACGAGTTTTTTCAACCACTTCATCAAAGGAGTACCTATGGCAGACATCAATGCGAAAGTCAAGGAAATCATCGTCTCCAAGCTTGGCGTCGACGAGGGACAGATAACCCCCGAAGCTTCCTTCACCAACGACCTGGGTGCGGATTCTCTCGACACCGTTGAATTGGTCATGGAGTTCGAGAAGGCATTCAACATTCAGATCCCCGATGAGGACGCTGAGAAGATCGGAACTGTCGGAGACGTGATCAACTACCTCAAAGGCAAGGTCTCCTAATTCCTGCTTCCGCGTTCCCGCTTTTCCTGCTTTCGCAGGGATGACGGGAATGGCCGCGGGGATTGCGGGACCGGCGATCGCCATGCCGGGTATTTTCTACAGAAGGGTACTCTATGCCGTTTAACGGAGAACGACGACGTGTTGTTATTACCGGGATGGGAGCCTTGACCCCCATAGGGCTCTCCGTCGAGGAGTTTTGGGCTAATCTGCTTCTGGGGAAAAGCGGCGCGGCCCCCATTACGTACTTCGATGCCTCGGACTACGACACGAAGTTCGCGTGTGAACTCAAGGGATTCGATCCTCTGAAATTCATGGATCGCAAGCTTGCTCAGCGGTGCGATCCCTTCACGCAGTATGCGCTGGCCGCATCGGAAATGGCGGTCAAAGACTCGGGCATGGACCTCGCGAAGGAAGATCGGGACAGGATCGGCGTCATAGTCGGGTCGGGGATCGGCGGTATGTGGACCTTCCACAAGCAGCAGGAATCACTGTGGGAATCCAAAGGCCCGCATCGTATCAGCCCGTTCTTTATCCCGATGATGATTTCCGACATTGCCCCGGGACGTATTTCCATGCGATTCGGGTTGAAGGGGCCGAACTATTCCACCACTTCGGCCTGCGCGACCTCGTCTCATGCCATCGGCGATGCTTTCGTTTGGATTGAACGCGGAGACGCCGATGTTATGCTGACCGGCGGAGCCGAGGCGGCAGTTTGTCCCATGGGTATTGGCGGATTCAACGCCATGAGGGCTCTTTCCACGAGGAACGATGCACCGGAAAAAGCAAGCCGCCCGTTCGACAAGGACCGCGATGGATTTGTGATGGGAGAAGGATCCGCCATTCTCGTTCTCGAAGAGCTCGGCCATGCGGTCCGCCGGGGTGCGAGGATCTATGCGGAAATCGGGGGAATCGGATTTACGGCCGATGCCCATCATATCACCGAACCTGCTCCCGGTGGTGAGGGGGCGGTCCGCTCCATGAAGGCTGCGTTGAAGGATGCAGGCGTCAAGCCCGAAGAGATCGCCTACATCAATACCCACGGGACATCGACACCGGTTGGCGACAAGAACGAATCGGCGGCAATCAAGACAGTTTTTGGCAAACACGCATACTCGCTGGCCGTGAACTCCACGAAATCAATGATCGGCCATCTCCTGGGCGCAGCCGGAGCCGTTGAGGCTGTTGCGACGACACTCTCCGTGGTTCACAACAAGGTGCATCCCACGATCAATCAGGACACACCGGATCCGGATTGCGATTTGAACTACATCCCGAACAAGGCGAAGGACGTGGAGGTACCGGCTGCGATCTGTAATACCTTTGGCTTTGGCGGTCACAATGCGTCGATCCTCTTCAAGAAGTACCGCCAGTAACCCTGACGGCGCTTTCGGAAGGTCGGAATCAGAATTGCGAAACGTTTTTACAGCTCTCCGGAGGTTCTTCGGCGGTTTTCAAAAGAAGATTGCCGCAAGAGACCATCTCCCCAAGTCTATCCAAGAGCATTTTGATTTTTCCCGGTTTGTCCGGACCATTGGATATCAACCGAGGAACTGGGATCTGTTTGTCGAGGCGCTGCTCCACCGGTCATACACGCAGCGCGTTGGGGAAAAGTGGCGGCCCAACGAACGGCTGGAGTTCCTCGGCGATGCTGTCCTGAATTTCCTGGTGGCCGATCATCTTCTTGCTCATCATCCCAAAAAGGAAGAAGGTGATCTTACCAAGATTCGATCCCGCCTCGTGAATCGCCGAATTCTCGCCGAGCGATCAAAGGAGCTTCATATTAATGAGTTCCTGTTCCTGAGCACAAGCGCAGCCCAATCGGGGTCCGAATCAATTCTCTCGGATGCCTTTGAAGCACTCATTGGAGCGCTGTATCTCGATGGCGGTATCGAGGTCGCCAGAGAGTTTGTGGGAAAAACCCTTCTCCTGCGTGAGGAAATCCTTGAAGGGGCGCTGACCGACGACAATTATAAGAGTGCCTTGCTGGAATACTCGCAGGCCAACTCAACTGGTATTCCGCATTACGTCATTGCAAAGGAAGACGGGCCGGATCACGACCGGCGGTTTACCGTTGATGTGTTCGTAGGATTACAACACCTTGGCTCCGGTACGGGCAGGAGCAAAAAAGAAGCCGAGCAGGCTGCTGCTGCCGAAGCACTTGAACGAATCCAGAAAAAGAACTGATATGCATGATTCCATAGGCGTCAAAAACGAGTTTCTTTCCCGTCATCTTGGTCCTCATCATGATGATCTACATCATATGCTGCATGCCATCGGCACCGATTCCCTTGAGACCCTGATTCGGCAGACGATTCCGGCCGCCATCCGACGCAAGACCCCGCTGGCACTTCCCGGCCCCATGAGCGAATTCGCCTATCTGGATGCGCTGAAGAAGATCGCAGCAAAGAACAAGGTCTTGAAATCGTATCTCGGGCAGGGATACTACGGTACCGTCATTCCATCCGTCATCCTCAGAAATGTCTTTGAGAACCCAGGATGGTACACCCAATACACTCCTTATCAGGCCGAGATCTCTCAGGGCCGATTGGAAGCGCTGTTGAACTTCCAGACAATGATCGCGGATATGACCGGGATGCAGGTGGCCAATGCATCTCTTCTCGATGAAGGGACGGCTGCGGCCGAGGCCATGTCCATGGTCCACGGACTTGCCAACAGGCAGACCAACGGGTCCCCGAAGAATCGGTTCTTTGTTTCGGAAAAAGTCCTTGCGCAAACCATTGACGTTCTGAAAACCCGGGCACACCCGCAGGGGATAGAAATTGTCGTCGGGAATCACGAGACGGTTGTTTTCGATTCGTCCTTCTTTGGAGCTCTCTTCCAGTATCCCGCGGAGGATGGAGCGGTTCTTGACTATTCTTCAGTTACAAAGAAGGTTCACGAGGGAGGGGGCTTCGTCGTGGTTGCAGCCGATCTTATGAGCCTGGCCCTCTTGGCGCCTCCGGGCGAATTTGGCGCTGATGTGGTTGTCGGCAACTCGCAGCGTTTCGGCGTGCCGATGGGTTACGGCGGACCTCATGCAGGTTTTTTTGCGACGCGCATGGACTATCTCAGGAGTCTTCCGGGAAGGATCATCGGCGTTTCGGTTGACGCCCATGGTCACCGGGCATACCGGATGACGCTCCAAACGCGGGAGCAGCACATCCGTCGTGAAAAGGCCACGTCCAACATCTGCACAGCCCAGGCACTTCTTGCCGTTATGGCCGGAATGTATGCCGTTTATCACGGCCCTTCAGGAATCAGGCGGATTGCCGCCCGGATTCATTCTCTGACCCAGGCGCTGGAAAAAGAACTGAGTCTTCTCGGATACAGTCAGCTGCACAAAACGTACTTTGACACGCTGAAGATCGCTGTCCCTGACGGCCGGGCAATTCTGAACGCCGCGGTCAAGGCCGGATACAACCTCCGAAGAATTGATGATCGGCATATTGGAGTCTCTCTGGACGAAACGACGTCGCCTGAGGACGTTCGTGCTCTTCTGAAGGTCTTTGCATCAGTCGCCGGGAAGAAGACGCGGGAGAAGGAATGGGAGAAAATCGGGACGCATCAGGAACAGCCGTACTCAACTCCGTTCGTCCGAACAAGCCCCTACCTGCAACATCCGATCTTCAACTCTCATCATTCGGAAACAAAAATGATGAGATACATCAAGAGCCTTGAGAACAAGGATCTTTCGCTGATGCATGCGATGATCCCTCTCGGATCATGCACGATGAAATTGAACGCAGCGACCGAGCTTTATCCGGTCAGCTGGCCGGAATTTTCGTCGATGCATCCTTTTGCTCCGATGGATCAGGCAGAGGGGTATCGTGAGGTCTTCCGCGAGCTTGAGCACGCGCTCTGCGAAATTACGGGCCTGACAGCGTGTTCACTTCAACCGAATTCCGGTGCACAGGGAGAATTTTCGGGGCTTATGGTCATTCGCGCTTACCACGCGGATCACGGGCAGGCAAAGCGAAACGTCATCCTTATTCCTGCTTCAGCTCATGGTACCAATCCCGCAAGCGCTGTTATGGCGGGTTTCCAGGTTGTCGTGGTCGGTTGTGATGCGACAGGAAACATCGATGTCGATGATCTGCGTGCGAAATCGGAACAGCACAAGAGTGCACTCGCCGGGCTCATGGTGACCTATCCTTCGACGTACGGCATCTTCGAAGAGCGTATTCGCGAGATCTGCGAGATCGTGCACAAAAGCGGCGGCCTGGTTTACATGGACGGAGCAAACCTGAACGCCCAGGTTGGGCTCACAAGCCCGGCGGAAATCGGGGCTGACGTTTGTCATATCAATCTGCACAAGACGTTTGCGATTCCGCACGGTGGTGGAGGGCCCGGAATGGGGCCGATCTGCGTCGCTCAACATCTTGCCGCGTACCTGCCGCGTCATCCGCTTGTTGCGACGGGAGGAGAAAAGGGAATTCACGCGGTCTCGGCGGCGCCGTGGGGGAGTGCCAGCATTCTTTTGATTTCCTACGGCTACATCAAGATGCTCGGCGCGGAAGGGCTCGCTGATGCGACCCGGTATGCCATTCTGAATGCGAACTATCTGAAGTCGAAACTGGAGAAGCACTATCCTGCCCTCTACCAGGGGAAGAACGGACGCGTGGGACACGAGTTCATTCTCACGATGAAATCGTTCAAAGAAGTAAATGTCGAGGCGGAAGACGTCGCCAAACGGCTGATGGACTATGGTTTTCACGCGCCGACGGTTTCGTTTCCCGTCGCAGGAGCCGTGATGATCGAGCCGACGGAGAGCGAACCGAAGTCCGAGCTTGACCGCTTCATTGAAGCGATGATCTCGATTCGGAAGGAGATCCAGGAAATTCAGGATGGAAAAGCGGACAAGTCGGATAACGTTCTGCGGAACGCGCCTCACACCGCAACAGAGGCACTCAGTAATGATTGGAAGCACGCCTACTCCCGTGAAAAGGCGGTGTATCCGGTAGCGGGACTGAAGGAAAACAAATTCTGGGTTCCCGTGGCGCGGATCAACAATACCTATGGCGACCGCAATATCATGTGTTCGTGTCCCCCGATCGAAGATTATGTGTCTGAAACCGTGGAGTCCTGATGCTCATCGACGATGATCGGGAATTGCGGCGTGTTCTCGCCACGTCTCGTACCGTGGCGGTCGTCGGGGCATCGGACAAGCCCTGGAGGGACAGCACCGATATCATGCGGTATCTCATGAAG
>DATDRF010000179.1:0-5654 GCA_035291905.1 Bacteroidota bacterium | reverse complement strand
CAGGGCAAGACCGGACTCTTCTACGACATCCGGGTCGCAGCGGTCCCGATGATCATGACACCTGATTTCAGCCTCGACAATCTTCTGCAAAAAGGCCCCTTTGTTTACCAACTGAATAATATCGACGGCGCCAAGACCTCCATGACCAATACGCCGGGCCTTGAAATACCAAAGCATACACCAAACAGCGACATTCAGCTTTCGATCGGCCAGAAGTATGCGTGGCGCATCATCGCGAGGCAGTCGGCAGGGGGCGCGGTCATCGGCACAAGCGAAGCGAGGGTCTTCGGCTACAATCCGTACCAGACCGGTATTCCCTACAATACTCAGGTCTCCGGGAAGCTTCTCTATCATTATCCTGCGCCCGGAGATAACCAGGTCTCGCCCCTCGGCAACGCAAACATCAAGCTAACAGTGAAATATGTTCTCAAGAATGTCTCCTTATCAGTCGGTTACGCCTCCGGCGTGAAGAAGGGGACCACGTACATCATTCCGCCTGCCACAAGCCTCCAAGCTCCCGGATTCCAAAACAATCCGAAGGACATGAACAAGGTTCTTTCCGTTACGAAGACGAATGCCGAAGGCGAATTCACCTTTTCGTTCATCAGCCTTGACAGCATGAAGTTGATCGCCAAGAACTATGAAGTGAATTACGGCGGTGGGGAATTCGAGGGAACTGTCAGAGGCGATCTCTACCGCGTTGCACGGATCACAGTAGAAGCCCCACATTCAGCGTATTACACCAGCCCTGATGTTGATATCGTCGTTCAACCGGGCGAGACGCTCGCTCCGGGATTCTTCGGGCTCATCGCCGCGAATGTCAGAAGCTATGCCCTTAAGGTGCAGGTAAAGACATTTGAGAACATTACGCAGGCGACCGTGGGGAGCCTGGCGAATATGAAGGTGTTCCTCCTCAGAGAGAAGCGTCCCGCCTACGCACCGGTGAACGAAGGAGCCGAGCCGAAACGGGGTGCCGCCGATAAACCCGAAACGATGAAGATGTACTGGGGAGCAGTGTGCGAAATCATAGGGATGGCTGAGACGAAGGCCGACGGCATTGCCCGGTTCACGCGGCTGGTGAAGAATATTGGCCCAAATGACAAATACATACTTTATGCCGAAAGCATGACGGGAAGTTTCTACAACTATAAGGGATGGCTTGGCGGAGTGTCATTCGGTAACCCGGATGATCATGCCAGTTTCAATAATGAGTATCCGTACAAAGAGATTTCAAGAGACCTGCAGTGCTTCCCTCTCCCGCCCCGGGTCTATGGAACTGTCCGCCGCGGTGATTCAAAGGAAGCTTTGCTCTGGGCCCAGGTTACCCTCACGGAGACGATGCTCATTGCCACGAAAGAGACGCAGCAGCTCACAAACTATCAGGGAAAGTTCGACTTCACGAACCTTCCGGTCATCCAGGATGCAAACAAGAATGTGACCGGGCCTATCCGCCTCCTCAAGGTACGACGATACGGATACAGGGATACAACCTTGAAAGTGAATAACCTTGTGCCGATGCGGCCGGGTGATCAGTGGGGCAGGGAGATCGAAATGAAGCCGTACTCCGTCATCAAGGGAAAGCTGGTGGACGAATCCGGCAATGGCGTGGCCGCTTACATAACGCTGCAGGGAGGAGCAACGAAAAAGGTCACACCGCCGCCCTACTTTGTCTTCGGGACATGGAAAACACCTCCCGCATCTTTTGAGATTCCCGCACCTCAAGGGTCGCAAAAGCTGATTATCGATCCCACATTCTTCAATAGCTCGTATTTGCGCGACACCGTGGCGGTCTATGTCGATAGTCCGACTGAAGAACTTCCTTCGCCCATCGTGGTGTACCGAAAGGCACATCGCCTTCGCGTCGTCGTTCAAGAGGCTTCGACGTCGAAACTCAAGCTCCCCGGTTTCGCGCCGAAAATGCTTTCCGGAGCCCTCGTTCGGGTGGAAGACAAATACGGCAATGCTATCCAGGGACCGCAGGGCCCTTTGCAGGCCACTACGAACCAGAATGGAGTGGCGGAGTTGGTCTTTAGTAACAGCGGGAATGAATTCGTCCTGGCCGTTGGCGGGCCAAAGGAGCAGGACTACGTCGCCCGAAAGTTTCCCGTGCCGTATTCAGTTCCGTCAAAATACTGGACGACATTGACCGCCGGCCTCCTCAAAGGCGCGAAGATAAGCGGATTCGTCTACGTGGGCGACAACCAGCCTGTCCCCAATGCGCACATCTATCTTGCGGAAGGGGCAACGCAGGTTCCTGTGGAGACGTGGTCGGATAATACCGGGAGTTTTGTGCTGCGGAATGTCCCCATCGGCACAAATGAATATAAGGCTGCAAAATCAAAATCGAACATGGTTGGGGATCAACAATCCCACACCGTTACAGAAGGCGGAATAAGCGGAGTGACCTTCAAGCTCAGGGTGTATCAAGACATGGATATCAGCCAACTGATGGGATTCCCCATCGAGGTCGATGCCTTGAGTGAGACGGGGGGAAGTGTTCGAATCAGTGGAACGTTCACGAATCTTGATTCGCTCGGGAATAAACTCTTTCAAGTGCCGACTTCATCTTCTCCTCTCAAGTTTGTCGATATCGAAATCGTGCCAAGTTCTGCCAAGACCATGCTCTTCGGGAATGAAGTGCCTATTGCGAAACCGAAAGACGCCGTGGTCAAGACGGAAGAGAATACTCTTCCCGTGAAAGTTTATTCCTCGTTTGCAGGTGTTATTCAGGATCAAAACATTGGAGTTGAGGTCGTCGAATCCCAGGGAGGCCTTGGAGTCGTGAAGGGAAAGGTCCATGTCGGCCAGACGGAATTCCAGAAAGACGTCTCATTCGATGACGGAGGATTCTACATCGCCGACCCGAACTCATCCGATCTTCGGATCCCCGTTATTACTGCGTCGAAGAATGATCCGTTCCCGGCTCCCGGGGGATTAAGAGTGGTGAATGCGGCGGGTGGATCGGTTCGGTATTCGTTGTTTGATTTTGACGCGACTGCCGATTCATCCAAATCATTCCTTCGTGGCGACTCGCTCCGATTGCGGACGACCCTGCATACGAATCTTGCCAACCTGACGCCGGCGGATCTTGCTATTGCCATGGGGGACCTCCTGATCGGCAAGAACGGGGTGTATACGACCCTCAGCAATGTCATGAAGACGACCTCATTCAATCTCGACCAATGGTCGGTCAAATGCGACACGCTGTCTCTGACGGGATATCTCCAGTTGAAGGGCGGGACCCTGAAAACGAGTGCGATCGATATTCCCATCATCTCAATGGTGATCACACCGACATCCATTCTGGCGTCCGAATTCAATTTGAAAAGCATGAGCATCGGCGGGATCATTCCGCTCGAAATCCATACACAACCCGTGTTAGGATATGACAAGGCGTACAAACGATGGTTTCTGTCCGCCTCGGGCTCGCCTTCAGCGTCATTCTCCGGCCTCCCCGGAATGGCAACCGGCAGCAAGTTTCAGTTGAGCTCCTTTTCGATGTACAGCACGGAATCATCGATGTCTCTTGTCCCGATGCTTCCCCAACCGTCGATCAAGGTTTACGAGATCGGGATCCTGACTCCGGATCTGATTTCGTACTTTCCGTCGACGGGAATCGTGGATATCAAAGGCCTGAGTTTCTCTTTTCCGAAGGTTTCCGTGAATGCAACGATGCGCTACACCAAGGAGAACAACCAGGTGAAGTTCAAGCTGGTGCCGTTCCAGTTCTCCTTTGATGCAAAGGGAGTGCACTTTGCATCGGGTTTCACGGCGGATGAGGGAGCGTCGCAAGTTCTGGATGCGAACGGCTTCAGAGCAAAGGGGAAGATGTCTGAAGAAGGAAAATTCAGCCTTGTCTCATGGCTGTATCATACGGACGATTCGACCTCGATATGGGTTGAGACTCCGAATTCGCCTTTTCTCTCGTCGCCTGCGCCATGGCAGACAATGGCCGTCAAATCCAACGCGATGTACCTCGACAAAATCGCCGGAAGCACGAATCCGCTTGGCGGCCAGGACTGGGACAACTTCTGGTTTGCTGGAGATCTGACAGGATCGAAGGCAGACGGGATCAAAGCGGGGCAGAACAGGCTGACGTTTGTCGTAAAAGGAGAGGTCGTCGCAAACGGCCAGCAGTTGGGTATCAAGAACGTGGATACGCCCTTCGGCAACATGACCTGGACATATGACTTTGAGCAGGGGAGGTTGTGGGGAAACCTTCACATCGAAAAACAGATAGCCGGGAAAATATCGCTCAGCGGGGATGCAAACAATATCGTCGATGGGGACGGATGGTATCTCCTCGGCGGAATAACGATGTCGATGGCAAGTCCCAGCTACTCGGGGCAGGCGGGGGTCCTGTTCGGCAACTATCCGATGACGAACGAGATCAAGACCAAGTTTCAGGATCATTCCTGGGTCTACAAGAACAAAGGGGTGCTCCCACCGACATTTCCGAAGTCCGTGAGCGGATTCTTCTTTGAAGGCTCTGTTGAGGTACCCATTCCCATTTTCCCCGACTTCGATTTTGATTTCGGCCTTGTCACGGCCAAGCTCACAAAATCTGTCGGTGCAGACGTGCGGTTTAAGACGGAATTCGGCGAGACAAATACGTACGGAGCAGGCGTGGATGTCTTCGCGAAGATTGAGGTAGGCGTGGGTGGAACGATCGGAGTTGCATGCGCGACCGTGTCGGCCGAGCTCTTCGCCGAGCTGAAATTTGAGGGGCAATACGAGAGCAGCGGAGCATGGTACCTCGAGGGAGAACAACTTATTACCTTGTCCGGCTCGACAAAAATAGGATTTGGCGGGTGCGATGCCGATTGCGATCCTATCGATCTTGGTCCGCTCTCTACTCCGTGTGAAACAAGTTCAGAGGGTGCGAGTAAATCGATAAGCGTTCTCTGTCACTACGGAAGCGACGGCAAATACATGCATTTCAAATTCAAGTGAAGAATATCATGGAACAATACATCCTTCGTCTGCTGGCATGTCTTCTGATGGCGGGCAGCCAGCTCCTGGCGCAGCAGCGTGTCGCTGAGCTTGCGCAACCCGGCCCGAATGCCATCTTTGTATACTTGGGTGTCGATTTGCCCTCATCCAATCTCCCCAAGCGAAACGGTGTAGCGTACAGGATCGAACGTCGGATGGGATCGTCCGGTGGCTGGACAACTGTGGCCGATGTTTCTGCCCCCGGGACATCGGAGGAATTCAGCAAACGGCTTGTGAAAACACTTGGTTATATGCCAAAACCTGCATCGCCGGCGGTCCCGGTCCAGCAACTCTGGGAGAAGATCCGAAAGTACGGACGCCTCGACTCTCTGGGATTCTGGGCAGGTGTCCTTTCTGTTCGCCTTGCTGCAGGGAGTGTGTTTGCGGATACAACGGCTTCACCGAACATCAAATACGAATACTCGGTCTCGCTGATTGACGCCGCAGGCAAAACAGTGTTGACGTTGCGGTCCTCGTCGGTCTCGTTCCCGGGAACGCCTCGCTTTGCTCCGCTGCGCGTTGTGGAAAAGATCGTTGGTGCATCCCGCATTGCGGTACGATGGGTGCTTTTGGGTAATCCGAAACCAACCGCGTATCGTGTTTACCGGATGGATGGATTTGGCGGAACATTCGACCTCAATCCTGCATCAACGACTATCCTG
>DATDRF010000178.1:0-7860 GCA_035291905.1 Bacteroidota bacterium | reverse complement strand
CCAGTGCCGCACCTGCCACGAATCCATCGAGGATCCACGCGCCCTCGCGTTTGCGGCTGATATTCACGCCTCAAATGGGATATCGTGTGCCGACTGCCACGGAGGCGACCGCACCAAAGAAGATATGGAAGAAGGGATGAGCGCCGGAGCGGGATTTCGAGGTGTCCCGGTCGGAGATGCGATCTCCGATGTGTGTGCCTCGTGCCACAGCGATGCTTCGAAGATGGTACACGTCTACAAGTCTACTCTGCCTCTTGATCAGGTCGAAGCCTTGAAGGCGTCTGTACACGGCCAGCAGTCAGTCTCAGGCAGGAGCCGTATCGCCCAATGCACCTCCTGCCACGGAGCGCACGGTATTCTCCCCAGATCGAACAGAAAATCGCCCGTCCACCCAGCGAACGTTCCGACAACGTGCGCACGATGCCATTCCAATGCCGGCTACATGACGGCGTATGACCCATCCATGCCCGTCGATCAATATCAGAAGTATCGCAGCAGCGTCCATGGAAAATTGAATCAACGGGGTGACTCGAAGGTGGCGGAGTGCGCAAGCTGCCACGGAAGCCACGACATCCTGGCAGCGAAGGATGTCCGGTCCAAGGTCTATCCGATCAACCTTCCCGCAACGTGCGGTTCGTGCCATGCCGACGCGGTGTACATGCGCGGATACGGAATCGGCACGGATCAGTTGAAAGAGTACTCGAAAAGCGTCCACGGCGTTGCCCTTTTGCAAAAGCACGACATCGGTGCCCCAGCCTGCAACGACTGTCACGGTAATCACGGAGCGGTCCCTCCTGGAGTGGAATCGATATCGAAGGTGTGCGGATCATGCCATGCCCTCAATGCCGACCTGTTCTCGAAAAGCCCACACAAGAAGGCTTTCGATACACGTGGTCTGCCAGAATGCGAGACCTGCCACGGGAACCATGAAGTTGTAAGGACAACGGACCAGCTTCTCGGGGTCGGTAAGGAAGCTGTCTGCGCATGGTGCCACAAAGACGATACAAAGTCGCGTGGCCACATCGTTGCCGCCACCATGCGTCAACTGGCCGATAGTCTGGCCGACGCAGAGGATTCTGCGCAGCGGCTTCTCAACGATGCAGAGCAAAAAGGAATGGAGGTCGGCGAGGCCCGGTTCGCGGCCCGGAGTATCAGGCAGGCCCGCCTCGAGTCAAGGACAAAAGTCCACTCCTTCCAGGAATCACAATTCAGAGATGTTGTGGAAAAGGGACTGTCAGCCGCCAAAGACGTTTCGGCACAAGCAGAGGAGGCCATCGGAGAGTACCACTTCCGTCGTTGGGGATTGTTGATAGCCTCATTCGCCATCACCCTTCTGGCGGTCTCGCTATATCTGCTGATTCGCAGGATTGAGAGTCGACAACGAGCAAAGTGAGGATATTTTTCCTTTCCTTGCGACTCTCCTTACATATGTCAGTTTCCGGTCCTTGGGAACCGCGGTATTCCACTGTCATATGTGGACACCTGCCGTCGTTGAACTGCCGCAACAACCCGCCCGCCGTATCTTTCGATCTCCCGCGTTTTCCCACCGGATGGCATGATAGTTGAAGGTCGAACGAGAATCTTATATCTCATACGTGAGGTGAATACCCATGGAAGAGCTCCATCGCGGTACCTCCGAGAGGCTCATCTTCTTCTTTCAGCTCTCTAGCGTCCTCCTGATTTGGCTGTTTGTCATTGCCATCACCCTCTGGATCTCCAAGCTCATCGTTCTCTCCCTGGAGCTCAATGATGCCCCTGGGGCCTCTGTGGCCATTAGCCTCGTAGCCATTCCCGTATTTATGACACTGGCTGGAATTCTTACGTACGTCTTCGTCGGATTACAGAGGGGGAAGAAAAAAGTCTGAATCACCTTAGGAGGAGAATCGACATGGTACTTCGGTTGCTCCAATTGTCCGTGTTGGCGTTTGTGACGCCCGCTATGTTCGGCCAGGATTTCGAATTGCCGACAGATCCGCTCGAAGGGAGGATCGTGTTTGAGGAGAAACAGTGCATCTCGTGTCATTCGGTGGGGGGGCTTGGGGGAACCGCCGGACCGGATCTCAGCAGAGACTACTTCTTCGGCAGCGGACTTGAACTAGCCTCAATACTCTGGAATCACACGCCGGCGATGAATCGGAAGTTTCGCCAGCTTCGCATGGATCGACCGAAGCTGTCGGAAAAAGAAATGTTGGACCTCCTTGGTTTCCTCTACTATCTCCGGTATCTGGGTGAGCCTGGAAGTGTGTCAAGCGGGAAGCGGCTGATCGAATCGAAAGGTTGTCTGTCGTGTCACACGATTGGCGGCGGAAGCAAGGAAGGAGTTCCGGATTTCAGGCAGATCCCGCGATTTTCAGCACCGCTTAACATGGTCCAAGCGATGTGGAACCATGCTCCCACGATGCAGAAGAAGTTCGAGTCGAACAAAGTAGCCTACCCAACGATGAGCGGTGAAGAAGCAGTTGATATCGCCGCCTTTCTGCAACAGGCCAGCACGGCTCCCACGGAGCAACGATTGTCACCCGGGAATCCCCGGAACGGACGCGTGTTGTTCGATAAAAAGAAATGCTCAACCTGTCATGTTGGTGAAGGGAAACGCCGAAGGATCGAGACGGGACTAGTGAAGATGGACCTGCGGAAGGGCGTGACCGAGGTTGCCAGCTCGATGTGGAATCACGGGAAGGATATGTTCGATTTGATGAAGCGAGAATCGATAGAATGGCCCATGCTGGAGGGAAACGACATGGCCGACATCATCGCGTACATCTACTTCCTTGGTTTTGAGGACAAGCCGGGCCAGAGCGAGGAGGGGCTTCGGGTGTTCAGAGAAAAAGGATGCTTCGAATGTCACGAAAGAAGCGGTAGTCAGGCCGCATTGCTAGCGTCGTCCGGTTCGCTCAACTCCCCGTTCAATATGGTGCAATTGATGTGGAATCATGCCATTGAGATGGAAGATTTGCTCATCACTCAAAACAAGCGGTGGCCTGAGTTGTCTTCCAAAGAAATGCGGGACCTGTACGCCTATCTGCAGGGGAAGACGAAGAAATGAACATTCCGGAGAGAACAAGTGCTCGCGCGGACTCCCGCCTGGAGGTTCGTGAGGGAATGCGGATCGGCGCTGGTTTGGTTATCGTGATGATGGGAGGAGCGTTGTGCATCCTGCATGCTTCCGGCTGCCGCGAACGCAAAGTCGAGCAACCGATCGACTACAGCCACAAGACCCACGTTGGGACGGCGGGAATTGCCTGTGTGGATTGCCACCAATCGGTCGAATCGGGGATCCGCGCAACCATCCCGCCGCTGGAAACGTGCAAAGGCTGCCATTCGGATACTCCGCTGACGGAATCGCCGGAAGAGAAAAAGCTTCTGAACTACTTGGCCAATGGGGGAGAGATTCCATGGAATAAGGTGTACCAGGTGCCCGACCATGTCTACTTCTCACATCGGCGCCATGTGTCACGAAGCAAGGTCACCTGCCAGGAATGTCATGGGGATATAGCTTCATTTGTGAATGCCGTTTCCTTCCAGTTCCTTCCTGTGACGATGGAAAACTGCATGAAGTGCCACAAGGAAAGAAATGTGACGAACGACTGCCTTTCCTGTCACCGCTAACGGATGCGCCATGGAAATTCGCCGACGAGAGTTCTTGAAGATTGCCGCAGGAATGACAGGAGGAGCACTCCTGGGCAGCCATGGACTGGACCCGATGTTTGCTGTTCCGAAAGAAGTTATCGAACGGATGAAATTCGGTCCTCGAGTCGAGACGTGGAAGAACACTACCTGTCGCTTGTGCCCCGGAGGATGTGGAATGAGCGTCCGGTTGATCGACGATGTTCCGATCTCGGTCAAAGGCAATCCCCTGAATCCGGTGAACCGAGGTGGATTGTGTCCGCTCGGCCTGAATGCAGTCCATTCATTGTATCACCCTGATCGCGTTCAGGGGCCCCTCATCCGGAAAGGTTCCCCCGGGTCCGGCTCATGGGAAAAGACATCCTGGCAGGAAGCTTTCAAGGTGATCTCAGGGAAGTTGAACCAACTCAGACAAGAGGGAAAATCCCAGCACGTGGCCTTCCTCGGCTCAGACGAGTATGGGTTCATGAGGGATCATATCCAGAGATTCGCCGCGTCATATGGAACCCCGAACTATTTTCTCTATTCGAAGGACTCGAACAAGAGGGCGGCGAACTTCCTCTCGCATGGAAATCGGCGCGCACCGGCGTATGACATTGTCAACTCCAAACTGGTGGTCACCTTTGGGGCGAACATCCTCGAAGAGGGGCCATCTCCCGTATACTATACAAAGTTGTACAGTCATCACAATGAACAGCAAACCCGCTATATCCACATTGACTCGAGGCTGAACCTGACAGCCGCCAATGCCGACCGTTGGATTTCCATCCGGCCGGGGACGTACGGTGCCCTTGCGCTCGGTGTTGCGTACGTGCTCATCCGCGAGGAACTCTATGACCAGGATTTCGTCAGAGCGCACACGCACGGCTTTGACGACTGGATGGATGCTCGAGGCAGGCGACACGTCGGCTTCAAGTCCACCGTTCTCAGCGACTACTATCCGGAGAGAGTCCAGGAGTTCACCGGAGTGCCGAGCAGTGTCATCCTCGAACTTGGCCGGGAACTTGGCAACTCTCGTCCCTCAGTCGCATTGTGCGATCAGGCAGCCCTCAATCACACGAATGGGACGCTCACGGCAACGGCAGTGAACGCCCTGAATGCGCTCTTGGGCAATTATGAGAAAGAGGGGGGGGTCTACTTCGTCGATGAGCCGCCCTTCGCGAGCTTCGGCGCAGCACCGATGGATGGCCGATCCGCTCAGGCGATGACCCAGCCGCGAGTAGGAATGCCTGTGGAAGCGTTCCTTCCGCTCCAAGAGTGCTCGGTGAAAAGCTTCAGCGAAAACGTTCTCTCAGGGAGACCATATCCCATCGACGTGCTTTTTCTCTACGGAGGCAATCCGCTCTTTCAGAGCGTGCATCACAAGAAGTTTGCCCAGGCGCTCCAGAAGATCCCCATGGTCATCAGTTTCGACTCTCTCCTCACGGAGACCGGTGAATTCGCTCACTACGTCCTGCCGGACCATCATTTCTTTGAGGCCTGGGATATTGTCTCGAATGTGGAAAATGTTGGATTCACACATGTTGCAATTCAGCAACCTGTCATGGCGCCGATGTATGACACCAGAGCTACGGGCGACGTGTTGATAGAACTCGCACGGCTTGCGGAAGGTCGGGTTGCGGCGTCATTCCCGTACGGTTCGTACGACGAGGGCATTCGCCGCGCTTTGAGAGGCGTGTTCGAATCAGGATCCGGTGCGATCGCGAGTGAAGGGGTTGGGAGTCGATGGCTGGAGTTCCTGAAACAGCGGGGATGGAGGATCGACAGATATTCATCGTTCGAAGAGTTCTGGGACAGATTGACCCGGTATGCCGGATGGTGGAATCCGATACGATCAAAGAAACATTTACGCTCACTGTTCCAGACACCCTCGGGGAAGTTTGAGTTCTACTCACAGACGCTCGAGAACATGATACAAGCTATTCCGACCGAGTCACGCGACAAAGCGCTCCGCCGGGCAGGCATATCCGCAGGTGGAGACACAGCCTTCCTCCCGCACTATGAACCTGTCTCCGGCGAATCGGATCTCCCGCTTTCCATGATCACGTACCAATCAATGTCCGTAGGCGATGGACGAGGGGCCACACTCCCCATGATGCAGGAGTTGTTCGGACATGCGGTGAATCGACATTGGGATTCATGGGCGGAGATCCATCCCTTGACGGCCCAGCAGTATCTGGTGAAGGATGGTGAGTGGATCCTGGTGCAGTCGTCCGAAGGGACGCTGAGGATCCGCTCCAAGGTCACAGAAGGAGTGATGCCGAACGTTGTTGCCATACCGTTCGGATTGGGTCACACATCCGGAGGAAGGTACGCACGAGGTCATGGAGTCAATCCACATTCCATCTTGGAAGGAAAGGAGGACGGGCTAAGTGGCCGCGAGGCGATTCAGGCGACCCGAGTGCGCGTGGTTGCTGAAGGGCGGTCAGAATTTTGAAGAACGAACTAGCGTCGCCTCCAGAACGGAAGCTCGTAATGAAAGCGATCCCCGACCCTTCTCCGGCCGCGTTCATATCGCAGTTATGAGTGGGTAGGGAGCAATGCAGAGGGTGGACACTCGCCGAATCGAAATGCTGATCACCAGTCCGCGTGCCCTTATGAACGATCGGCGTGGGCGAGCCTTGCGGATCATACTCTCTCATTCGAAAGCGTTTTCAACAACACGTTAGCAGGAGAGGACCAATGCCGAAATGGGCGATGGCCATAGATTTGGATAAGTGCACGGGATGCGAATCCTGCATGATCGCATGTAAGGTGGAGAACAACGTGGCGATCGTCGATCCGGAGCAAGCACAAGCAGGCCGGGTGATGTACTGGATGGATATGATGACTGCGTACGAATCCGAGGATACCCAGGTCGTGAGGAGAATTGTGCCAAAGCCTTGTTTCCACTGCGATGAACCTCCTTGCACCGTTGTTTGTCCGGTGGGCGCCACCTATCGCAATCCCGAAGGAATCGTGGCCCAGGTGTACCATCGGTGCATTGGGTGCCGGTATTGCATGGCAGCGTGTCCTTATACAGCCAAGGTCTTCAACTGGTACGCACCGAAATGGCTGGAGGATTCGGCTTGTCGCCCGAATCCGGACGTCTCACTTCGAATGTCCGGCGTCGTCGAGAAATGTTCGTTCTGTTCTCATCGTTTGCAGCAGATTAAAGAGATCGCGGACCTCGAAGGAAGGAGGATCGAGGACGGAGAGTATGTGACGGCGTGCCAAGAGAACTGCCCGACAGACGCCATTGTATTCGGAGATATCGAAGACAAAGATAGCTCGGTCTACAAGCTTTCCAAAAGCTACCGTGTCAAACGATACATGGATGATCTAGATGTGAAACCGAAAGTGTTCTATCTCTCACGTAGAACAACGGAATAGAGGGATGCTTGGACAATGGATAAAGACGAGATCCTGTTCAAACCGATCTATGAAACCGGAAGGGGCTTTTACATAACCTTCGGCATCCTCGCGGTGATTCTCCTGTGGGCCCTTGCCATGTACATCAACCAGGTCATGGTTGGACTCGGGCCGACAGGAATGAACCAGCCTGTCACGTGGGGATTCTATATCGTGAATTTCGTGTTCTTCATCGGTATCAGTCATGCCGGAACGCTGATCTCTGCCATTCTTCGACTGTCCAAGGCCGAGTGGCGTCGCCCGATCACGCGCATGGCAGAAGTGATCACCGCGATCGTACTTGTGATCGGGGGACTGCACCCGATTTTGGATCTCGGAAGGCCGGACCGGATGATGAACCTGCTGGAATCTGGCCGGCTACAATCTCCGCTGCTCTGGGATGTCACGAGCATCACTGCGTATTTCACGGCGAGTACGGTCTACCTCTATCTTCCCATGATTCCCGACATCGCGCGGATCCGTGACAGAGGGGGGAAGCTAAAGTGGCTATACACGTTCATGGCCTGGGGATGGCAGGGAACGGAATATCAACAGAAGGTTCTGAACCGGGCCATCAATATCCTCATGGTGATGGTGATTCCGATCGCGATCTCTGTCCACACGGTCATTTCTTACATCTTTTCGATGACCCTGCAGCCGGGATGGCACAGCACGATCTTCGGACCGTATTTTGTCGTGGGAGCCATCTTCTCGGGTATTGCAGCACTGATGATAGTCATGATGACATTTCGCAAGGTGTATCATCTGGAGACGTACCTGAAAGAGATCCATTTTCGTTACTTGAGTACATTGCTGTTGATCATGTCGCTGATCTGGTTCTAC
>DATDRF010000177.1:0-5073 GCA_035291905.1 Bacteroidota bacterium | reverse complement strand
GGGTTATGAGCCCGACGAGCTACTCCGCCTTCGGCGGACTCCACCCCGCAATATTCTTCTTAAGCCATTCTCTTCCCACTCCACTCTTCAACCACTTCTCATACTTCATTGCTT
Organism: Bacteroidota bacterium; assembly: GCA_035291905.1. Lineage (GTDB taxonomy): Bacteria > Bacteroidota > Ignavibacteria > UBA10030 > UBA10030 > JACPLA01. The sequence goes on along the minus strand of DATDRF010000177.1, from coordinate 4,959 downwards.
CGGCGCGAGTCGCGAACTCCTTGGAGTACATGATCCTCCAATTTGTCCCTTTCTTGGTATAATGGGCCGTTTTGAGCCTGTGATTCAACATCCGGATATCAAGATCCTGAGTGTGACCGGTGTAGTGATACCCCTCTTCACTCTGCAAACAATATGTGTAGTACGGCACGAGCCCCCCATGAAAAAGAAAAGCCCCCAGAGGTTATCTGGGGGCCTGTTTGTAGCGGGGGCAGGACTTGAACCTGCAACCTTCGGGTTATGAGCCCGACGAGCTACCAATTGCTCCACCCCGCGGTGTTGTTTCTTGTATCGGGGAGGGTCCTCCCGTCGAGTCATAAGCCCGACGAGCTACTCCGCTTGTGGCGGACTCCACCCCGCGATCATTGAGTGATTAATATACTCATTCTTCGCTTGGCAGTCAAGGTGAATCTCAGACCTTCCGAACGTCATGAGTGAACTCTCAACACGTTCGGAAGGTCGACGGGGTCGCTTAACAAATCAGGATAGTCTGAACTGTTTTCATTTTCCCAGGATTCGAATAGTCCCGTCAGTTTGTGTCAGCATCAATTTTCTTCCCTCCCCAAGGAACTCCGCACAGTAAAACTCGTTCGGGCTGTTCCGCAACGTAAGCAGCACCTTCCCTGATGACGCATCCCATATTCTTGCGGTTTGATCATACGACGCCGTCACCATCCGCTTGCCGTCCGGGTGAAATGCAACTGCGTACACGGCCGTTGCATGGGCATTCAATTGATGAACTCTCTTTCCGGTTTTCACATTCCAAACCGTGACCTTTCCACTTCCCCCGCCGGCAACGATCCTGGAACTTGACCGGTCATAAGCCAAATGCGTGACCGCCTCTCCCTCCGTCGACCATTCGAAGAGTTCCTTCCAGCCGTCCGTCTCCCATACTTTCACAGTCCCTTTTCCCATCCCCGCCGCCATGTACTTCCCGTCCGGACTGAATCTCACACAGGAGAACGTACCGGTCGGGCTTTCGTATTTCCAAACTTCATTCGCAGTCTCAACCTCCCACAACCGGATCGTTCTGTCGCCAGTCGATCCAATTATCCCTTTCGAATCAAGAGCGTCGACACTGTAGATGCTCCCTGCATGTCCCACCATTGACCGGACCTCCTTCATCGACTTCACGTCCCACACGTGTACGGTCTTGTCATGTCCCGCAGAAATCAGATAGCCCGATTTTTTCGTGAACACAACGGTGTTGGCTGCCGGACCCGAAAAAGTCCCTTTGTGCTCTCCGGTCCCGGGATTCCATACGTTGACGTTTTCGTCAGAACATGCCATGGCCACGAGTGACTCGTCGTGAGAAAACGCGGTGTACCAAGGACCGTTCTCGCCAATATCGAATGCTAGTTCTCCGCTGTGCCCGACATCCCACTTGCGGATGGTACCGTCGTCCGAGGCCGTGAGGATCCATCTGCCGTCAGGGCTAAAGCAAACGCTGTTGATGATACCCGTATGCCCGCGAAAGGTCTTTTTGAGATTTCCCGTCCCGCCGTCCCAAATCTTCACCAACATGTCTTCGCCTGCCGAGGCGAACGTCTTCCCGTCGGGACTGAACCGAACCGCATTCACGTCTTTCTTATGTCCCTTGTCGGATGTGATCAGGTGAAGGAGCTTGCCGTCCGATGCATCGAGAATCCGTATCTGCTTGTCCTTTCCTCCAGCGACGATTCTTGAACCGTCGGGATTGACATCGAGCGACTGGATCGCCGTGTAATACCCCAGATTGGAGATATCGAGGGACCAGCGAAGAGAGTCGGTTGCCAAGTCGAAGTTCTTGAAGACCATTCCCCAACCGCCTACGATAAGGCGGGAGCCATCCGGCGAGAAAGCAACGGAGGAAAGCGGGTGCGGTGTTCCCTCCAGCCGTTTGAGCTCCATCCCGGTTTCCGTGCTGAAGATCTTCGCAAAGCCCGCGACCGGGGGATCCTTCTTCGTCAATTCCCATGATCCGGCAGCGATCGTCTTTGCATCGGGACTGAATTTTACCTGATAGATCCCCTGAGAAAATCCTTGTGTGATTGTCCGTACTTCTTTCCCTGAGCCGATGTCCCAGACTTTGATCGTCTTGTCCCTCGACCCGGACACAAGGAATCGCCCGTCTCCGCTGAAATCGATTGTAGTGACGGCCCCTCCATGTCCCTTCAGAAGAGAATGGACCCGACCGGTCGACAGATTCCAAACCTTGATGGTGCTGTCCCTCAATCCTGAGGCAAGAAGTGAGCCGTCGCGATTGACCGCAACTGAAATCGCTCCTTTTGGTGATCCGTCAAAGATCTGTTCACTTTGCTCCGCCAGCGCCGAGAGATAATCCCACTCCCAGCCGCGGAATGCTGCAGGCGCGGAGGCAAGATGCTCTTTCGCCTCACCGGTCTCACTTATCTGCAACAGCGCTTCCGCGGCGGCAAGATGGGCGCGATAGAGCTCAAACGCGCCCTCCTTCTCCAGGTTCTGGGCAATGATCGATCCTGCGGCGTTGAACAGCAGCAGGAATATGCCGGCCTTTCTCATGAAGAACTCCTCGTCTCGTCGTATTTACTTCCAGGCACCAAGAATCGCACCCATGACGATGAAAGCAACAACCATATAGCTTGCATTGATGAACCAATGGAGCCTCGGTCTCTGCTCGAACAGATAAACAATGCCGAACGACGTTGCCACCCAGCCGATCCCGACCGCCGCTCCGGCGGTGATGCCGAACGTGAGATCCGACTGAGGCCCGAGAAACATACCCAGGTTCATGGCGGAAATCAACGTCAAAACAAACGCACCGCCGTACAGTGTTGCCGGATTCGCCTTCTTTGCCATCTCCTCGGTGATGCCGGCGACTTCCATCCAGGCCCGTCCAAACATGACCGGTGAGTACCACACGCCTCCGAGAATGAAGGTCGAAAGAGCCGCGACAATAACGGCCAGCCAGTTGAGGCTTTGAAATGCTGCACCCATGTCCATGCGAACCTCCAGTAAGGATTTTGTGATTGGTGATTTGTTGATTTGAGCGCCTGCGGAATCTACAGTGCAGTCAAACGGCAAACAAGAAGGAATTTTCTGAACCTGGAATTTGCGTGTCTGAGTCCGGATATCTGCCTCCCGAACCGCTCTTGGACGGGCTGGAGTTTTTCGGTACATTGGGCCACATGTACGACCAGCACATCGATACCGAGCTGAACGACCGGTGGATCCGGCTTGTCTTCATTCCCTTTTTTGGGCTTGTAATTCCCAATGCAACCGGAATGATCGACAACAGCCAGTATTCCTGGTGGGAATTGTGGATCAGTTACGGCTATTTCATGTTTATCTCCTTCGCCATCTGGCAGGGAAACAGGTATCTGCTCTTTCGGCTCCGGCCGAGGTTCTCATGGCTGAACCAGCCTGTCCACAAGGTTATTGCCCTCATTGTCTCCAATGTTTTCTACACAATACCCATCACGATAGGCCTTGTTGTACTATGGTATGCGTTTGCACGACATTCTGCCACCGACTGGGATGTGGTGTTCAAAGCCACAGCGTTATGTGTGGTTTGCGTCGTCTTCATCACTCATACCTACGAGACAGTGTTCCTCATCCGGTCGTGGGGATCGGACCGCACCCGGAGCGAATCGCTCGAACAGGCAAGGATCAAAGCGGAGCTGGAGGCGCTCAAGAACCAGGTCGATCCGCATTTCATCTTCAACTCCCTCAACACCCTCTCGCACCTGATCGAAAGCGACCCTGCCAAGGCAAAACGCTTCAACGAACATCTTGCCGACGTGTATCGGTATATTCTCCTGAACAAGGAGCGCGATCTGGTGCTCCTCCGGGAAGAGCTGGCATTTGTGAATCATTATTTCTCCCTGCTGCAAATCCGGTTTTCCGAAGCGCTCAACCTGCACGTCGATCTTGACGGGGCGGCCGCCGAGCGATATCTTCTTCCTCCCATTTCCCTGCAGGTTCTGATCGAAAACGCCGTGAAGCATAATGAATTCTCCGATGCGCGTCCGATTGACATCATTTTACGAAAGGAAGACGAGACAATGGTCGTATCGAACAGCGTGCGGCACAGGAAGGGAACCGGATCCTCGTCGCGTGTCGGATTGAAGAATCTCAATGAACGGTACAGGGTTGTCACAGGCATGGGGATCGACATTCGCAACGGCGGAGAGACATTTGAGGTCCGACTTCCACTCCTGAAGCTCGAAGCATAACGATGAACATTCTCATCCTGGAAGACGAAAAACCCGCCGCGGAAAAGCTCATCCGCGGAATAAAGAAATTCGATCCTTCCGTGAACATTGCGGGCCCGCTGCAGAGCGTGAGCTCCGCCGTTCAATGGCTGACCGAGAATCCTGCCCCGGATCTGATTGTCGCGGATATACAGCTCACAGACGGCCTCTCCCTCGACGTCTTTCGCAAAGTCACTGTATCTTCACCTGTCATCTTTGCCACCGCGTTTGACTCCTATCTCCTCGAAGCCCTGGAACAGAACAGCATCGATTATCTGCTCAAGCCGGTGAAGGAAGAGAAGCTTGAGGGAGCACTGAGAAAATATCTTCGACTCAAGCAGCATTTCTCGTCGAACCTCCCTGCCTTCATCGAGGGTTATGGAGCAAGAAACGGAAAGCGCGAGAGAATTGTGGTCAAGAAGGGAATCGATTTCGTTTCGATTAAGATTGATGAGGTGGCTTTCTTTTACACGGAGCACAAAGTTACATTTCTGGTCGACAATGCCGGCTCCCGATATATCATTGACGAGCCGCTCTCACAGCTCGAGGGGGAACTTGAATCCTCGCAGTTCTTTCGGGCGAACCGGAAATTCCTGATCAGCTGTCGGGCGGTAAAAAAGTTCAAATCTTACGAAAAAGGGAAGATTTTGGTGGAACTTGTGCCGGCAACTCATGAGCAGGTTGTCGTGAGTCAGGAAAGCGCCGGCGAGTTCAAGAGGTGGATGGGAAG
>DATDRF010000176.1:0-4559 GCA_035291905.1 Bacteroidota bacterium | reverse complement strand
TCGATCTTCCCCGCTATGCGGTGTCGCACCAGCTCGACTCCCGCAAGCACTGTACGGATTCACCGCAGGGCATCGCCTGGAGGAAACCGGCGGAGGCCTTCCGGAGCTCTTTGACTCGGATTATTCAATTGAGAATGCGGTAGTCCGCGCCCACGCGGAATATTTTTATGACGAATTCCACACGGTGCTTGCGGGAGTCGAGCTGGTGCGACACCGCATGGCGGGGAAGATCGACGAGTACTCGAGCCAGATCGCGCCGATGTCGTTCGACGGCTTCTCTCCGTTGGAGCTTGCTCTGTACTTCGAAGATCAGTGGCGCCTGGCCCCCTCGGTGTTGGCTCAGATGGGGTTGCGTGCAACGTCGTTTGTTGCGAAACAGGGCTCCTTCTCTGCTGTCGACCCGCGGTTTTCGCTGTTGGTCTCACTGAAGAATGACCTTCGCCTGTTCACGTCCGTCTCCGCCGTCAATCAGTTTGTTCATCCGTACCGGAACAGCGGAATATTTCTTTTCTATCCGACGATCTTCCTCTACCCCTCAACCGAGCATATCAAACCTTCCACGTCGATACAGCTCTCCGTCGGAAGCGAAAAGACCTTCCAGAATGATCGGTACAGGCTCGCAGCGGAGTCGTATTACAGGACGACGCAAAAGCTCCATGAATTCGTTTTCGACACAACGATGTCGGCGAGTATCTCCGACGCCCTCGTCCTCGGCGAGGGGGAGGTCTATGGGGTGGAGGTGACATTTGACAAGCGGGCGGGAGAATTCACGGGGTCGGTCCGATATGGCCTCTCGTGGTCGTCGAACCGGTTCGCAGAGTTGAACAACGGAAATCCGTTCCGGCCCCGATTCGACCGGAGGCAGGAGCTGTACGCCACCGCATCGTATTCCCCGCACGAGAATTGGAGCTTCGGGTTGGCGTGCCTCCTTTCAGCGAACGAGTTTCCGACGTTCACTCCAAAAGGAGTCGAAGCACAGGCATCACTTGACGCGGGGCTGGTCACAAGGCAGCTCCAGTACGCCGAGCCGTATGATCTTGATGGAGGACGTCTGCCCGGCTTTCAGCGGATCGAGGTTCGTATGCTGCATAGTTTCTCCTGGTGGGAGGTGCCGTTCCAGGCCTCGCTGCGTCTGCTCAACGGATACGGCCTTGTCGATCCGTTTGCCTGGCAATTGCGTTCGCCGAGTCCGGACAACAGATTGAGATGGAAGGTGACATTCGACGCTCCTCCGCTCTTTCCGCTCTATCCGGTGGTGAGTCTCAGCATGAGGTTTTGAAACGAGAAACTGTGATGAAAACATCAATTACACTCATTTTTGTTTCGGCGGCATTGTTCATAGCTGCGTGCAGCGAAGAGCCCACGCAACCGACATCCACGGCTCCGCTCATCGGTACATGGGTTGAACTGCGAAGAGAAGCCGATACGACCGTCATGCGAAGGGCGCCCGGGCTTGACGCAGAGAAGCCCGGTTTCGTTTTCAATCTCGAAGGGAAGTTCCAGGAGAGGATGAATTCCGGATGGTGCGGCACGCCACCGATCGTCTACGCGAATTATGCGGGAGAGTGGACTCAGCAGACGGACAGTACGATCCATATTGACGTTGATTACTGGGGGGGGAGGACGCACTACGACATGCGGATCATTTCATTGGACTTTTCAGAGCTGAGATTCGTTCATGAACCACCGCATTGACAAATACAAACCGTCACACGAAAGGGGTGTTATCCAGATGAAGGCAATCGTTCTCGTACTGCTGACTTTGACATTTGCGGCATGCCTCGATATCGGCACCTCTCCTGAACGGAGAGAACTTTCCGCACCGGACGGTGAGCTTGTTTGGGTAGGACAGTCCTTTGTCGGGGGAAAGCAATGTGACATCGAGCCCTATACACCCCCGGATACGAAACAACTTCTCAATTCCCATGGAATCGCAGTTGCAGATACCAGGATCGAATATCTTGCGGTCTGCCTGGCATGTACTTGCCCGGCATATGCCGCTCTCCATTATGCTTTGATCTCGGAGGATCAGGTGGACGACGCTGCAAAGCTGGGTTTTCAACCGATGAGTCCTCCGCGCTCGTTTCAGTACAAGGCTTTCGATTCCATGGGTACCTTGATTGTCCAGGGTTGGATGATGCTCACCATAAAGGACTCAACCGACGTTGTCGGCGAGTGGCGCTTCACGAAGGTCAATGACCCAAAGAATATTGGCCCGCAAGAGGGAGTCGGAACCCTTGAGGGGGGATTCTCCAACGGCGAGCTCCATCTGAACCTCAACCCGGGCTTCGCCGACAACAATGTTGTTCTCAGCGGCGCATTGGAAGATGACAGTTATTCGGGAAGCTGGATGTGGATCGGTTTTCCAGGCATGCTCAACCACGGAAGCTTCCAGGCAGCAAGGCAGTAACTGCGCACCTGCGCAGGCGGTTGAAAGGAGCAGTACCATGAAAATTCATTTGAAACCCGTCTTTGGCGTGACTCTTATCCTTTTCTTTCTCTCCACAGGCTGGCAGTTCTGGGACTGGACACCTGCTCGCTTCGGAAAGATGTATCTCTTCGAACAAACGCTCTACGTGAGCGAGTTGACCCGAGGCGTCCGGCAACTGGATATTTCGAACCCCAACAGCCCGACGGACCTCGGCCTGATCGATATCGAGGGAAACCACGACACGGCCCTCCGCGCCACGGATGACGGGCGGCGTATTCTTTATGCCGACTCGCGCACCGACCTGATTGTGATCGATGTGACCTCTCCTGCGGCATGGCAGGTTGTTGACACCCTGCGGAACATCTTTGGACAATCGTATGCCCTGCGATGGGGTGACGATGTCCTCTTTGAGAGGCCTGTTCTCATGCCCGTGGGCCGGGTTGGCGGTACGAGCGGATGCTACGGTTGCTCGGAAACGATGATCGTCGAGGGGCCGGTGGCGGATGGTACCATGAGTGGCGACGGGCTTCGAACGACCGCGGGCGCTTCGGGCCGGGGCGGATCGATGGCTCGCTTTGCAGCAGTGGATGAGTATCTCTACTGTGTCGATTACAACGAGATGTACGTTTTCGAGATCGACGACCCCGCCAAGCCTCGCTTCGTCAATCGGGTATACATTGGGTGGGGAATCGAGACGATCTATCCGTTTGGGGACTATCTCTTCATAGGCGGACAAAACGGGATGTTTGTCTACTCACGGACCGATCCGGGCAATCCGCAGCACGTCTCGACGTTTGAGCATGTCCGTGCCTGCGATCCGGTAGTGGTGGAGGGGTCGTTCGCCTATGTGACACTGCGGGGCGGAACCCGGTGTGGAACGCTCGTGAGCGCTCTGCACATTGTTACGGTCGCCGATCTCTTCAACCCGAAACTCCTTGTTTCGTATCCGCTTCCCCAGCCGATGGGGCTCGATGTCCGAAACAAGATTGCCTACGTCTGTGACGACAGTGCCGGGGTTTTCATTCTCGACACGAACAACCCGAACAGCATTCTCGAATTGGCACGAATCACCGAGAAACCGGGTTATGACACGATCCTGAACAATGACGTCTTGATTGTTGTGAGCGAAAAATCGGTGTCGTTTTACGGCGTCGGAGACCCGCGAATGCCTTTCCTCCTGGGCCGATTCCAGCTTCCGGCGTAGCCCCCGCGGGAGAAGTCCGACTTCTGTCGAAGCAGAAGGTTGCCTTCTACAAAGGTTGAACTCAGTCGAAGGTAACCTCCTTCCCAGGCGAGAAGTCGGACTTCTACCTGGCGTTTGCAACTTACCCCCGATTTCCCCGAATACCCAACATCATCCATTTCAAAGGAGCTTTCATGAAGCTAGCCGGTTTCGTGGTCGTTCTGACACTCTTCGCCTTTTCAGCTCAGGCGCAAACGTCGGCGGATTCGGCGGCGATCAGGCGCACGGCACTGAATTATGTCGAAGGATGGTATGAAGGCAATGCCGAACGGATGGAAAGCGCATTACACCCGGAGCTGGCGAAGAGAATCGTGGGAACGGATGAGAAATCCGGAAAGAGCTTTCTGAGCGTCATGGGCGCAACAAGCCTTGTCCAGGGTACCAGGCGCGGCGGAGGAAAGAACACTCCGAAAGAGGAACAGCAGAAAGATGTCTATATCCTGGACATCTACAACAACACCGCTAGCGTCAAGGCGATCATGTCGGGATGGATCGACTACCTGCACGTTGCAAAATGGAACGGAGAGTGGAAGATTGTGAATGTGTTGTGGGAGAACAAGCCGAAAAAGCAGTGAACAGTTCACAGTTTCAGTTCCGCCGTTATCCCCCTTTGGCGAAGTCCCGCTTCTCAGGGATTCCGCTCATGGGCGGGATTCAGAAAGCGGAACCATCACTTTCCCGTGCCGAAGGCATCACTTCGTGAAAGGGATCCCTTTGCCGAAGGCATCACTTCGTGACGGGACGTGACCGGGGGATGATGATTCGATGTCGGGCTCATAGCCCTGGGATGGTGAGCGGCGAGCGGTGAGCGACAAGCCTGTCGAGTAGTCGAGCCGTCGAACCAATCCCGGGGCGTGGCTGGGTTTTCAAACATGTTCTGCTGCA
>DATDRF010000175.1:0-2205 GCA_035291905.1 Bacteroidota bacterium | reverse complement strand
CCCCTGTGGCTTCCCCGGGAGATCCTCCGATACGGCCGGCTCGCAAAATATCAGGAGGGAACGACGCTTCTTCATTACATCGAAGAATCACCGGGGATTTTCGGCTGGGCCCCGGTTGTGCTGTTCGTCGCTGCGCTTGTGCACGGAGTCGTTCGAAAGAGACTTGACTCTCCGATTCTCGTTTTCACGGTCCTGTTGAACATCACCATCAGCACGCTTGCCTCGAGCGAAGTCATCCACTGGACCGGAGCGATAGGAGACATCCGATACCTCGTTCCGATCGCGCCGTTCTTCGCCCTTGTAGCCCTGAGCGGACTTTCCAGGGTCACTGACCGCATCCGAATAGGGAGATGGTCAATGCTTGTTCCCGCCGGATGTGCCGCCTGGTTGATCGTTCAGACGGTCAACACTGCCGAACCGCACACGTTCAGCGCATATGAGAGAGCGGTCATGTCGCTCACACAAAGAGCTGCCGCAGATTCGATCGACACACCCATTCTGACAAACCATTGGGCGGCGCAGTATGCCATGCTCGGCGGAGCGGCGAATACGAGGAGAATCGGCAAGATTTCCAATGAAGCGTTCGACTCCACGGGAAGGATTTACGTTCTTTGGGACCCTCAATTGGCGGTTTCCCCGTTTGCAACACATACGATGCAGCTTGCTGATCTCAGGGCGAATCGGGCGGTTACGCTTGTTGACAGTGCGGTCATTTACACCAGGCCAATTCTCCTCTTTCTCAAGAATCAACTCTGAGGTGTTCTGATCACGTCTCCGCTGCAAGAAATCACGGCAAACGTTCTATGTCCAACCACAGCCCAAGGAGGCAACATTTATGAAACAATTCATTGCAGCGATACTCTTCCTTCTTGCCTGCCCTGTCTTTGCGCAGCCCAAGGATGGCAACGAGGTTGTACGAACCATGTATGAACAGTACAAGGGAAAATGGTACACGGATCTTACTTTTACGCAGAAGTCGATATTCTACAGAGAGGGAAATGTGGATCGCGAGGAGACTTGGTACGAGGCAATCAAAATGCCGAAGGGCCTTGTCATCAAGTTCGGGTCAAAAGACAGTGGAAATGGCCTCGTTTTCATGAACGACACCCAATATGTATTTCGTGCGAATGTCCTCGTGCGAAAGGCGAAGGTTATTCACGATCTGCTGGTGCTCGGCTTCGACGTCTATTTCAATGATCCTTCTGAAACTGTCCGTAAGCTGACGGAATCGGGATTCGACATGAGCCGCTGCATCACTGAGACAGGCCCTGAAGGGAAACAGTATGTTGTAGGGGACTCCGCAAAGGGGCAATTCTGGGTTGCTGCCGATACCTATCTTTTTACAAAGCTGAGGAAGAAAGATCCGCGGGGAAATGTCTCTGAGGTCCAATTCAACAAGTATCAGAAACTTGGCGGGGGCTGGATTTCGCCCGAGGTGATTATCATGAGGAACGGGGAGGTGGTCATGAAAGAGCTGTACTCCAACTGGGCAATTGGCAGGACGCTTCCCGATACCATGTTCGACCCCTCATCATTTCAGTCTGCAAAGTGGTGAGGAGACTAATGCGAGGCATGGATCGATGGGGCACGAATAAAAAAAGGGGCCCGCTGATGGCGGGCCCGTGCGTTTGGGGGGACTGATTCTGCTATTGGATTTCGACGATTTTTAGCCCACCCGTACCTGTGGCAATGAAGAGTATATTGTCGTTGCTTGCGACGAAATTTGCCGATTGTGCGGTGCTGAAATTCAGGCTTCCGAGATAGCTTAAATTGGGATCAGACGCCGGTACTGCCTCCATGTCGAAATCGCCTTGTGCAACGTATACACCGGCTTCACCATTGGCGGCGAAGAGGAAATCCTTGCTGACGGAAACGGCATTGGTGACCGTAAGATCAGGGTCAATGCCCGTCACTGTTACTCGTGCAAGAGAATCAATGACGGTACCAGATGTAAAGCTGAACACTCTCACCCCGCCATCCCCCGCAGCAACGAAAGCACGATCGAGGACCACCTTGACCATCGACTTCGAATCCGGGATGTCGGCCCCGCCAACAAAGTAACTGTTCAGGAGTCCATTTGTCGAAGCGTCGTAGGTCCGCAAGGTAGCTCCGGTTCCCTGCATCACCGTCACAGTCCCTCCGGAAACATCCACGCTTCGCGCGTCGAGAAACAGATCCTCTGTGATCAGATTCAAATCGGTCGCG
>DATDRF010000174.1:0-3027 GCA_035291905.1 Bacteroidota bacterium | reverse complement strand
CGATCTTCTTCGGTTTGTCCTTTCCTCCTGAGATCTCGTCTTTCTCCTCATAGGTTGCGACGATATCGGGCGGATAGTCTGTGGAGATCGACGTGATCTTGCCGAAGACGAATGAGTGAATGCCAAGGAGTTTTCCGATTTTGGCGGCCGATGCCGGGTCAACATAGGATGTCTGTTCGAACTTGAGCTCTCGTATCAGGTCATCGATTTTTTCGCGTGTCACGAATTCGAGGAACTCCATGTTGCCGGGGTCGCTCATCGCATCGGAAATCAGGCGGTCCGCGACGACCGTCCCGATCGCACCATAATAGTCCTTTCCACTCAGATTATCGAACGGCATCACAGCAATGCGCTTGACCGCCGCCTGCCGGTTCTTTTCGTACCGCTCCGCAGCGTCTTCGTAGGGATTAATATAGTCGAGTGTTCTTGAGAATTCCTTTGCCGCGTCTTTTGCCATTCCCTGGTTTTCGAACGAAAGGCCCGCCTTGTAGTGTTTGTCCGCGGCATTCTTCCTGGCGTTCTGGTATTCTTTCTCGACATCCTTTGTCGCAAACGTCACCGTTTGCTTTGTGTCCTCATGAACCTGAGGAGGAAGCCCCCTGACGGCGTCCGACATGGCAAGAATATCGCTGTACAGTCTGTACGCCTCATCCCAGTCTCCGGCCCGTTCGGCTCGCTGGGCCCGAACGGAGTAGTCATCGTAAGCGCGGGGAAGCTCGCGGGAGAGGAAATCAACGGCGTCCGCGTAACCAGGCTCTTCTCTCAGCGTTTGAACCGCATGCCGGACGGCAGCGACCATGTCGCCGGCCTTGAATGCCCGCTCGGCGTGACTCCAGGAAGCGGGTCCGCAACCGACAATCACTACGAGGGTAAGTCCGGCAAGGGCCACGAAAAGGGGTTTCATAGTTGCACCTTTCTCCGCGCAAATGCGGCGTTTGTCGGCAAAAGGTAGACAAAATTGAAAAGAGATTCAAAGTCTAGTCGCAACAACAATAACTCCCTTCATCACGGCCACCGAGCCGCCTGTTCCGTCCACAGCCTCCAGCAGAATGATGTAAGGTCCGATTCGAGTCTGCCGTCCTTGATCGTCTAACCCGTCCCAGAGAACCTCTCCATGGTCTCCGCTCAGGCCGGAATTCACAAGCGTGCGGATAAGCCGTCCGTGAAGGTCGAATATGGTAACGCGTATGAGAGCCGTTGTCCGCGGAAGGCGATAGGAGATCAGGCAGAAGTCCTCAAATCCGTCTCTGTCGGGCGAGAAAGGATTGGGAGAAAAAGAAAGAGCGCCCGCGGATGAGACGCGTGATGTGAAGATCGTGTTTCTCAAACCGGGAGACCCGCCTGCGGGGCCTGCGGACGTGCTCCAGTTGTCAGGATTGTTTGAATCGAGCTCCGGATTGATCCGCTCGAGCGACCGGCCGCGTGTCTCTGTCAATGCGGGCTGATGCCATGTGGGAGAATACCGTACGCTGTCGATGCTCGTGCCTGTACCGTCCCTGATAACAAGATCATCGCCCTCATTCCCCAAACCAAGACCGGCGGCCTTGTTAAGAATGAGGACGGGAACAGGAGACGGGAACGGAGAAAAATCATAGATGGTCGAATCAGAAGCGACAACGGCAAATCCGGACGGTTGTACGATTGCCGATGTCCCGGTCACGACGAGCGGTGATGCAGATGCATCGGAGAATGTCCAGCGTCGAAGGTCGATGGGAACGTTGCCGGGATTGTAAATTTCAAACCATTCGGCTTTGTCCGAAGGCGGCTCGTACATGATTTCATTGATGAGAAGTGCGCCCCGAAGAAAGTGCTGCTCGACGGTAACCGCTTTGACGTTGTTGGAGGGTTGCTGATCCGACGCAAGGTCGAGTAAAAGTATGAGCGTCGTTTCCCCCGAGGGCAAAGCCGACCAGTCATACGACAAGAAAGCACTCCCCCTGGGGGGAAGAGGCCCGTATGAGGGAATCGATCCGATCCATTCCGGCTCTTCGGGAATTCCGTTCCCATTCAAATCAGCAAAGAGCCTGAGACTGTATGAAGAAACGGTCTCCTTCCCGGCGTTTGTCACAATGATGGAAAGAATGTTTCCGGATGAACGAATTTCTCCGAGCGCCAGGTCAGAATCATGGCGAATGGTGCTGTTGACGGTTCCCGGCGTGCTTCCCGCGCTGTCGAGAGATAAGGTCCAGTTAGAATGCTCATTCGAAGGAGAAAAGGGATCCGCCCGTTCCAAAGATCTCCCGCTCTGCCCGTCAGGAAAATACTGAACGCTGTCGATTGTCAGGATCCTCTCATCGAAGATGACAACCGCATCGCTGGTGATATTGTTCAACGCCGGAAGATTTGCAGAAATGACAGGCACTGTAATGCCAGGATGGATCGTCAGGATCGTCGAATCCTTCGCGACGAGGGCGAACGAGTGCGGCGCAATGAGGAAATCGGAACGAACAATGACTGTTTTTGAGGTTGTATTGTTGTCGGAAATCCTCCAATTCCTCAGATTGACGCCGTCATTCGACGTGTTGAACAACTCCACCCATTCGGGCTCATCTCCCGATGGAGCGTACATGATTTCGTTGACAACAATTGTTCCGGCGGAAACACCGACGTTGACTTCGACTTCTGATGTGTCGTTGGAGGGGTTTTCGTCCGCAGGAAATCGAATCACCGCAAGGAATCGGCGGCTTCCCTGGCTCAGGGGAGGATGAGAAACGGAAAGCGCTGTTGAGTCCCCGGGGAAGAGGGAAATGAGGGGAATGCCGTCGAACTGCTCGCCAGAATCTGCAGTATGATCGTCGTTGTTGTCCAAAAAGAACGAAACAGAGGTTTGTGGAGACGGAAGGGCGCCGTCATTACGAATGGTGAACGACAGCGACAGAGGAGTTGTCGAGGAGGGTTGGGGCGGGTCGATAACACCGCTACCAATCGCCAGATCATAGGAAGTAAGGACTGAAATCTCCATGTCATCCAGCCGAAATGTCCCCGCTGTTCCGCCGGTTCCCCCCAAAAGGCGCCAGCGAAATCTCA
>DATDRF010000173.1:0-9445 GCA_035291905.1 Bacteroidota bacterium | reverse complement strand
ACGCAAGCCTCCTTCCCTACCATCGCCTCCACAGCAGCATGCATCGATCGTGAGTAATTCATCTCAACAGCCGCAAACGGGTCTTTGCCCATCGTGCATGCACTGCCGCATTGTCACAAATGCCCGGGGGAGTACGTTCGTCCATTGTCTCCTCTCTGAAACGGATCCTCGATTCCCCAAATATCCCCGATTGCCCGTACTTTCCTGCGAGGGGTTCGTTGAGAAACCGCAGCACCAATCACCTTGATTCTTTCGCATCTTCTTTGTTTCTTTGGCACGACCGATCAATCATCCACAGATCTCACTCCTTGTTGTGACACAGCCCCCGCAGTATGAACGACTTCTCCGCCAGGAGGCGGATCACTGGAGTTCCGTGCATCCGGATCCGGCAAATCCGCAGATTTGGCATGACGAAAAGCTGTTTGACATTTTCTTTGGACGGGAGTATGCCATGCTCGTCGACCGCGTCGTGCTTCACGGCCCACGAGTGCTTGAGTTGGGCTGCGGAGAGGGTTCTTTGGCCATAACCCTTGCGCAACACGGCCTTTCCGTGACCGCGCTGGATCTCAGCGATAGCCGCCTCGCCCGCGGAAGAGAAAAAGCAAAGGCAGTCCGCGTTGCGGAGCGGATCGAATTTCGGGCAGCAGACCTGAACACCGTGAAGCTTCCGGCAAATACGTATTCATGCGTGGTCGCCCACGATTCCCTTCATCACGTACTTTCACTCGATCACCTGCTTTCCGAGGTTGCGCAATCGCTTATGACGGATGGAGCTTTCGTCGTGATGGACTACGTCGGCATGGGGAAAGTCAGAAAACTCTTTGCCGCAGGCTTTTTTGCACTTCTTCCGACGGTGCAGCCGTACGCAGAGAAATGGCAGCTTCGAAAACGGCTTCGCGGTTTTTTGGCGTCAGAGCAGTCGAAACGAGCCGCCCTGAACGAAGAGGGGACCGCGCTGCTTCATCAGCACTCTCCCTTTGAGGAGATTTCCCAGGGATCGATTCTCGGTGCTATTGAGAGGCATTTCTCGATTCAACAATCGCTGTCCTTTCTCCCCTTTTGGTTCTATCTTGCACCGAAGATTCGCGTTCCTCAAAGCACGAGATATGCTTTCGCCCGGTTCTTGAAGACCCTCGATGAGTGGCTTCAGGCCTTCGGAATGCGAGGAGCATACATCTTTGTCGATTCTCGGAAACCCGGCAATGCGCCAACTTCTCGTTAAAAACATCAAACAGCTCGTCACCGTCGCCTCCGGCGGAAAGCCGTGGAAGACAGGCGTAGAGATGCGGGACTTGGACGTCAGAGAGAACAGTTCGGTTTTGATCGAAAACGGAACAATTCGCGCTATCGGATCCGCAAAGGACCTTGAAAAGAAAACAGTCCGGGATGCAGAGATCCTTGATGCATCGGATCGTGTTGCCCTCCCAGGTTTCGTGGACTCCCACACCCATTTGGTGTTTGCGGGAACCAGGGAGAATGAATTTGCGATGAGGGCTGAAGGAAGGTCGTATCAGGAAATTGCCGAAAAAGGGGGCGGCATTCTCAGCACCGTCAATGCCACCAGACAGGCCGCGAAACGGGATCTTAAGAAACTCGCCGCAAAGCGTCTGGATGACCTCCTGCAGCACGGTACGACGACGGTCGAAATCAAATCCGGGTACGGGCTTGACCCGGACTCTGAGGTCAAGATGCTCGAGGTGATCAATGACCTCGCAAAGGAACATTACTCCACGGTTGTGGCCACATTCCTCGGGGCGCACGCGTTTCCGCCCGAGTACAAGTCAAACCCTGAGGCGTACATCGATCTGATCTGTGAGCGAATGCTCCCCTACGTGGCAAAGCGCAAGCTCGCGGAATTCTGTGATGTGTTTTGCGATCAGGGATATTTCTCGGTTGAACAATCCCGAAAGATTCTGAACGTGGCTATGAGTCTCGGAATGAAGGCTAAAGTACACGCCGAGGAACTCGGCCCTTCGGGTGGGGCTGCCCTGGCTGCCGAGCTCCGGGCGGTCTCCGCAGATCATCTCGAACACATCGACCGGGACGGAATCGAAAAACTCAAAAAGAGCGGAGTTGTCGCGGCGCTTCTCCCCGGGGTCTCTTTCTTTCTGAACCACGGCTATGCTCCGGCCCGAACTCTGATCGACAGCGGAGTCCCCGTTGCCCTGGCCAGCGATTTCAATCCCGGCTCCTGCATGTCGTTCAGCATCCCTCTCATGATGACAATTGCCTGTACTCATATGAACATGTCGCCCGAAGAGGCAATTACCTCCTGCACCCTCAACGGCGCAGCTGCTTTGGGCCTCTCCGCAAACATTGGGAGCATCGAAGTGGGCAAAGAGGCCGACATCATTCTGTATGATATCCCAAATTATCATCATCTTGCCTATCATTTCGGTGCAAACCATGTGGCCACGGTCATAAAACACGGAACGATGCTGGAATTTTCATGAAGACTATCGTTGAATGCGTCCCGAATTTCAGCGAAGGGAGAAATCAGAACATCATTGACGCAATCGCGGAGAGCATCAAAGCCGCGAAGGGTGCAAAGCTCCTCGGTGTGGAGCCGGACAAAGACTACAACCGCACCGTTGTGACATTTGTCGGCTCTCCCGATGCGGTGCTTGAGGCGGCATTTCAGGCGACAAAGACCGCCGCAACGCTCATCGACATGCGGCTTCACAAGGGCGAGCACCCACGGCTCGGCGCAACCGATGTCGTGCCTTTTGTCCCGGTTTCCGGCGTGAGCATGGAGGAATGCATCCAGCTTGCAAGAAGATTCGGCGAAAGAGCCGCCAAAGAGCTGAAGATTCCGATCTTTCTTTACGAGTACGCCGCCGCATCACCCAAGAGAAAGAATCTTGCCGACATCCGTAAAGGAGAGTATGAGGGCCTGAAGGAGAGGCTGAATGATCCCGAGTGGAAGCCGGACTTCGGTTCAGTGTTCAACGAGAAATCCGGCGGAACAGTAACGGGAGCTCGTAAGTTCTTGATTGCCTACAACGTCAATCTCAAGACTTCCGATTCAAAGATCGCACATGAGATCGCACTCCGAATCAGGGAGGCCGGAAGGCCGAAGAAGGACGAGTCGGGAAAGACCGTGAAGAATGAACAGGGAAATGCAGTCAAAATTCCCGGATCATTGAAGTCGGTCAAGGCCATGGGAGTATTTCTCGAGCGCCACAACATTGCTCAGGTTTCGATCAACCTCGTTGATTATGAAACGACCCCTCCCCATATCGCTTTTGAGGAGGTGCGGAAAGAGGCCCTGACATTGGGAACCGAAGCAACGGGAAGTGAAATCGTCGGCCTTACTCCGCTCAAGGCTCTCCTTATGGCAGGAAGGCACTATGCAAAACGGGACGGAATCGAGCCGAAGGAGGAGCGGGCGATGGTCGATCTCGCCGTGCAGAGTCTCGGCCTCAGCCAGCTTGAGCCGTTCGATCCGGCCAAAAAGATCATCGAATACACACTCTAGTACCGGGAACATTCTTCATGCTTACTTCAAAGATACTCTCAGAATTCATTGACGATGTCTCCTCCAATTCTCCCGCCCCCGGCGGAGGCAGTGTTTCCGCCCTCTGCGGGGCGCTTGGCTCCGCACTCACTGCAATGGTATGCCGCCTGACAATCGGAAAGAAGAACTATGAAGGAGTGCAGGACGAGATGCTCGCAACGCTCGGTCAGGCCGACGAACTGCGGGCGAAGCTGACCGGGCTCATTGACCGGGACACGGAAGCGTTCAATCTGGTTATGAAGGCATTCACACTTCCCAAGACCACGGATGACGAGAAACGGATCCGAAGCGAGGCGATTCAGACAGCCACAAAACAGGCAACACTTGTTCCGCTCGAGGTTATGAAGTTGTGTGAACAGGCGATGGGAATTGCGGCGACGGTTGCCGAACGGGGAAACGTCAATTCAATTACCGATGCGGGGGTGGCAGGATTGATCCTGAAGGCGGGATGCGAGGGAGCTGCGCTGAACGTTCAGATCAATCTTGCGACGTTAAAGGACAAGACGTTCGTCGATGAAACGTCGACGCTTGTTTCGGCGCTTCTTACCAACGTGGAGGCGGTTTCTGACAGGATCAGACAGAGGGTGCAAGCGGTGCTCAGCTAGCCATAAATCAGAAGTCCGACATCAACCTCGCTTCGTCGGGAGCTCAGCTCCCGACGCACGCAGCAGATGTCGGACTTCAGCCCACGTAGCGTTTTCGAATCCCCCCTCTTAGCTCCTCCAAAACGACCTGCTGAAGAGCACAAAGACCGTAAAGATCTCAAGCCTTCCCACCAGCATACACGCGTCAAGAACCCATTTCGCAAGATCAGGAAGATGAGCGTAGTTTGCCATCGGGCCAACAGAGCCGAGGCCGGGACCGCAATTCGCCATACAGCTTGCCACGGCGCTGAGGGAGGTGACAATATCGAGACCGAGCGCCGTCATAAGGATTGAACCCGTCGCAAATGTCACAAGGTAAAGGATAATGAACCCAGCGACAGTGAAAAGCACATCCTGGTCTACAGTTTTCCCGTTGTATCTGACGGGCACAACGGCCTGCGGGTGAATCAGTTTCGAGAATTCGTTGACCGCCGCCTTGAGAAGCAAAAGAACTCGGGCATTCTTCATCGCTCCCCCAGTCGATCCTGCGCAAGCACCGGGGAACATCAGGAACAATAAAATGACCTGCGCCAGGGGGACCCAGAGGGCGAAGTCAGCCGTGGCAAATCCCGTGCATGACATGACGGACATGATATTGAACGTGGCATACCTCACGGCCCTCAAAACGTCGCCGTCGTACGAGCTCCCGGCAGTCACGGCCGACACAATCACTACTGCAACAATGAATGAAACGAGAAAGAAAACGAATTCATTGTCACGGAAATAATCCTTGAGCCGTCCGCGCAGGCCCGAATAGTGAAGAGCAAAATTCGTTCCGGCAACGAACATAAAAAACGTCACAACAGCGTCAATATAGGCGGAATTGTAGTAGCCGATGCTTGCGTTCTTCGTCGAGAATCCGCCCGAAGCGATTGTGGCAAATGAATGACACACGGCATCGAAGAGTGACATGCCGCCCGCCGTGAGCATTATTGTCTCCGCCACCGTGATCACGACATAGAGCCCCCAGAGCAGTCGTGCCGTTTCCGCTACACGGGGTGTAAGCTTGTCTTTGGTGGGGCCTGCAACTTCAGCCCTGAAGAGCTGCATCCCACCGATACCCAGCAAAGGCAAGACTGCAAGAGAAAGTACAATGATCCCCATACCGCCAAGCCAATGTGTCATTGACCGCCAGAACAACAGCCCATGTGAGAGCTTTTCGACATCGGTCAATATCGAAGCCCCGGTCGTGGTAAATCCCGATATTGTCTCAAAATATGCATCGGTAAAATCGGGAATGGCGCCGGAAAGGAGAAACGGGAGACTTCCAAACAGCGGAACGATAATCCATCCAAACGTGACAATCGCGAATCCCTCCCGAGCACGGAGCTCATCCTGCTCAAGCCTTTTCAGGAACACGAGGAGAAGAGTCCCCACTCCAATGGAAATCAATGCGGAAAAAAGAATCGGCTTGAAATCAGGTTCATCATAATAGGCCGATACTCCAACCGCAGAGAGCATGCTGAGGCCGATAGCGAGGATAAGGAATCCGAGGACTGTCAGTATCGGAATGATGCGCATAGGTCAGCTGAAGAACTTCTCGACATCACTGAGAGAGTTGGGAAGAGTAAAGACGACCACCCGATCCTGCGGGCTGATTTTGGATGTACCGGTCGGTATCAGGACATTTCCCTCATGAATAACACAGCCGATAATTGCGCCATCGGGGAATTTCAGGTCCTTCAGGGGTTTCTTGGTCACGGTTGAACCTTTTTGCGCAACCATTTCAATGACTTCGGCATCCACTCCGTGAAGCGTGGCAACGGAGACGATCTGTCCTTTGCGGACGAACTTCAGGATCTCATTGGCTGCAGAGAGTTTCTTGTTCACCAACGCGTCAATGCCGATGGTATTGGCAAGGGGAATATAGTCCAGTTTCTCCACGTGAGCAATCGCCTTCTGCACACCGAGATGCTTTGCCATGAGGCACGAAAGGATATTGTCCTCTTCGTCCCTGGTCACCGCAATGTATGCATCCATGTCCATGATTCCTTCGGTCGCCAGAAGGTCGATATCTTTCCCTTCTCCCCGAATGACCATGGTCTTTTCGAGCTTGTCGGCTAACTGGAGGGATATTTCGTTGCTCGACTCTATGAGCTTCACCGACATTTCTTCCTGGAGAGCTTCTGCAACATTTCTGCCGATGCCGCTTCCTCCGAGAATCATGACGTTCTCGAATTTGACCGATTCTTTCCCCACCAGCTTCAGCATCTCCGGTACGAACTCGGTCTTCGCAACAACGAAGATCTGATCTCCCTTCTTGAATTCATCCTCTCCAGTCGGGATGATTGTGCGAATGCCCCGGCTGATGGCAACCGCCCGAAAAGGTAATTCCTTGTATTCTTTCGTCAGGTCCTTCAGCTTTCGGTTGATCAAAGGACTTTCTTTGTCCATCCTGAGGCCGAGAATCTGAATTCGCCCGTCTGCAAACTCAAGAACATCCGTTGCTGCCGATCTGCGAATGAGGCGGACGATCTCCGCAGCGGCAAGACTGTCCGGAGAGATGACGAGATCGATCCCGATTTCCTCGGGCTTTAGATATCCATTTCCAAAGATGTTACCGGGCTCATCGACGCGAAGAATGGTTTTTTTCGTGCCAACGCGATGAGCGAGGAAACACGCCATGAAATTCACCTCATCCTGTGTGGTGACGGCAATCAGCATCTCTGCATCACGCGCGCCTGCTTCTATCAAGTCGCTCATCCGGCTTCCGCTTCCATGAACGGTCATAACGTCAAGACCCTCGCGAACACGGGCAAGCGGTTCCTCATTCTGATCCATCACAACAATGTCGTGGTGCTCCTGGGAGAGAAGCTGTGCAAGATAAAGGCCGACCTCGCCGGCACCGACAATAATGATTTTCACAAGAGACCTTTCATTCGTAGTTCTACCATCCGCCCACCACCCAACTCAGGGCCGAAATGGCCGCTGTTTCGGATCGCAGCCTCCGCGGACCCAGGGAGATTGCCACAAAACCGTGGTCCGCGGCCAGTCTCATCTCCTCTTCCGTGAATCCCCCCTCCGGTCCGATGAGAATCAGAGCCGACTTTACCGCAGGATGGTGCTTCATGACCAATCCGATGAATTGCGACTGCTCTGTCCTTTCGTGCGGAATCAACTTGAGCTGGTATTGCCCGGAGTTGGCCACAAGGGTGTCAAAATGAGTCAGGATGAAGACGGTCGGCAAAACACATCTGCCGCATTGCTTCATCGCTGCGGCCGCGAGTTTCTGGAGACGCAAATGTTTCTCGTGTTTTCGGATCGTCCGTTCGCAAACAAGCGGAATAATGGTTGAGACACCCAGTTCTGTGGCCTTCTCAACGGCAAAATCAAGTCTGGCGGGATTCTTCAGAGGGGAAATGGCCAGAGTCACTTCGATCCTCGGTTCGTTCAATCTTTCGAACGTGTGCAGAACCGCGCATTCCGCGTGGGTTCGGCTCAATGATCGGATGATCGCCTCGTACATGCGCCCCTTCCCGTCCGTCACCATCACATGGTCCCCCGCTTTCTTTCTCAAGACCCTGCTCAGATGCCGGTACTCGTCACCCTTGATCGAGAGATGACCCTCAACAATTTCTTCGGGATCGGCAAAGAAGTAATCCATCAGAATGAAGCTCCGAAGTCGAGTATGAACTGTCCGTTCCCGCTGCGGCTTATCGCATATTCCGTCCGAACAATGATGCTGTATGGCAGGAGAAAATGCAACCCGCCTCCGAAGCCCGAATACCAGCGCCGCCCGCCGGGTCCCTCGCTCCGAAACCATGTCTTGCCTGCGTCGGCAAAGAGACCGGCATACAGCCCGTAGCGCCAAACGCTGAATTCCGGGAATGGAGCGTATTCAAATACATAATATCGGGGAGACAGGATCGGGATTCGCAACTCGAGGTTTCCGCCGATAATATTCTCGCCTTCGATGATCGTATCGAAATATCCGCGGAGCCGCTCTCCGTGTCCAAAATACGTGTACCGATACGGCGGGACAGGACCCCCGCTGGCAAACTGACCGTACGTCCTCCCGGCAACGGTTACACCTTCGGCCGCCGGAACATATGCCCTGGCGTCGTAACCGTACCGCAGAATGTTCACCGACTCGCCGCTGAATCCGTTCTTCGTTGCCTGCAGTGTTATCAGAGCACCGTCCAGCGGATATTCCCTCACGTCGCGGGTGTCAAATGTGTAACCGATTCCCAGCGAAGGGAATTCATCCTTGCCGTCGGGAGAAATCGTTCTCCCGATTGCCAAATCCGAGACTCTCCATGCCTCATAGCTCAGGCTTCCGGTCAACAGGCTGTAGAGCCCAAATCGTCTCCCCACTGTGATCGTTCCACCCATCGTTTCCTGTTTATACGTTCCACGGTCAGGATTGAGGTTCTGGACACGGGACCAGAAACCGGAAATTCGAAAGAAAATATCGTCGCCCGCCGTCAATTTGGGATTTTGATAACTGAACTGCACCCAGCGATCGTACCCGAGGGCAAATTCTCCGATCAATCGCTCATTGCGGCCCCGGAAATTGAAATGGGCAACTCCGGCTCCGTAATAGAACTTTTTGACGTCCCGATATTTGAATCCCAGAACAGGGAATGGATAGATGTACCATCGCTCGTGAACACGAACGATAAGCTCGGCCTTTGGCCCGTTTGCGGCATAGTCAATATCGACCCGATTGAAAAGGCCCAGGCTGTAGATCCTGTTCTTGTCGTACTCCAGTTTCTCGAGACTGAGGGTGTCACCGATACCGGTGGACATCTCGCGAAGAATGATGTAGTCCTTTGTCGATTCGTTCCCCGTAACACGAATCGAGTGTACAATCAAAACGGAGCTGTCGTCATTCACTTGCAGCTGGGAGAACGGCGAAGCACACATCCACGTTGGCAGTATAAGGAGGATGAGCCTCTGCATCTTCTCTTCTTTGAACAGAAAACCCCTGCCTCGAACAAGGAAGGGGTTGCCATGAGCTATTTCTTTCTAGCGAATAAGCCTTCGGTGATCAACTGCAATGCAACGATCCATGATGACCTGCATGCCGTTTTTCTCCGCCAGCTCCGCCCCTTCTTTGTTCACAACACCCAACTGCAGCCAGAGAACCTTCGCTTTTACCGAGAGCGCATCGCGGACAATCGCCGGTACGGCTTCGGACCTGCGAAACACGTCGACAATATCGATCGGCTCAGGTACCTCTTTCAGGCTTGCATAGCACGGCTGTTCGAGTACACTCTTATGGTTTGGATTCACGGCAAAGACCCGGTAGCCGCTCTTCATGAGATACCGCATGATATCGTTG
>DATDRF010000172.1:0-4791 GCA_035291905.1 Bacteroidota bacterium | reverse complement strand
AATGCGAAGCTAATTCTCAGGAACCGTCTGTGCGTCATGGAAGGGCCCTGCCTCCATACAAAAGAGAACCCTTTCACGGCAGTGACAACAAGGAACGGCAAGAAGATCCAGTATTCTTTCGGACCGAGCCTGAACGGCCATAATATTGCCAAGACCATGACCAACATAATGAACCATGCAAAGCGTTTACTAGTCTTCAGAATTGAAATCCAGCCAAGCACCACTGCACAAATAAACGCTGGAGTGAGGAGCATCGCGTCTGCCCCCACTGCTCTTAGAATGTCCGCATCAAAACCAGATGCAGTCTCGCCTTTTGTCTCAAGAACGGCTTTTGCAGTATCTTTCAACGCAGAATGAAATTCACCACTCCCCAGTACCATGAGCACCCAAAGGACTGCGGAAGCAACGGCCCATTCCAAACTGAGCCAAATGAGTTTTCGACTGTCCCGAGGTTTGGACGCTGCGGTAACCTTGCTGAGGTATAAGAAGTCTATAATAACGAAAGCACCATAAAGACAAAGGTCCCATCGACAAAATCCGCCGAAAGCCATCAGCGCAGCCGAGACCACTACCAAAGCCAGACATTTTGCGTTCCATTCCCGATGGGTATGCATCCTCAGCACTTGGACTCTGAGGATAAGGTGGGCCAACAAAATAGAGCAGACCCCAACCAACATCGGAGTGTACACAAGCCCGAGATAGATGAACTCAGGCGTCGCCAAAAACAATGAGGCAGTGATTCGTATCTTGTCAACGGGCGTTACGTCGCCGATCATAGTGAAGGATAACGCAAGCAGGAGGACAAAAGAGGCGGTGGCTGCAACCGCGATTAAGACCTTTGCCACGATTCTGATCGTAACCTCGTGCGCAGGCAAATACGAAAGGACATAGTCCATTCCAAACTGAAACTGTTCAAATGGTTCCTGAATCGAGGAATTGCGTCCGGAGACATGATATGCGAACGAACTCGCATCGTCCGGGTCTACGTAAACGAAGGTCAATGAAAATGCATACACTGATGCGAAAAGCGCAAACGCAATCCACATCCACATTGCTTTCTTCAATGACAAATCCTTTCAACTCGAAGCTTTCGGTCTTCTATTCTATTTCGATTCCAGAACACTCCTGGAATTTCAGGAAGTTCATGACAATGGTCCAATGAGTAATGAAAGCTGTGCTACCTCCAAATCACTTTGAATAGAACGTCTCCAGCCGGCCTTTCAAATCCTACATAAGGTGCCAAATCTTTCGGAATATCAGCTCGTTCCAGAACGAAAAGAGGTCTTTGCCCAAGTGTCTTACGAATTTCCGGAACGGATGAAGATCTAGAAATCAAGGAAAGATTGCTGTTCTCCACCTTGACATCCGTGGCCTGTGCATTCACATAGAAATTCAAAGGGTAGAAGGCGGTCTGATTGCAGAGTATAACTCCATCTGGTTGTGCGAAAGAGACAGCTTTCTCAGAGAATACGCGTGCTGACTGTTCGTCATGCTTCCAAGGAGTAAGCCAATAGCGCAGTTCATCTCGGGGATGACCCTCCCGGTCGATATTTATCCCCATGTTTTTCAGGATTGTTGGTGACAGACCATAAAATACAGGAGGAAATACAATTGAACACACTGAACCAATCAGGGCGATCTTGCGCATTCGTGATGAGGCCGTATCCCATTCCGCAAGACAAAGACTTGCGAGAAAACCCATCAACACCAAGACGGGCAGCATGAATGTAAATTGATCTGGAACATTGTATCTGACGACGAACGCAAGTTCTATCACAGTAATTGCCCGGACAAGATTAGCTGTTGTATTGCTCATGAACTTGTTCAATCCGAGAAATCCAAGTAATGACAAGGGCAAGACGAGACTCAAGGCATTTTGCCCTATAAGGACAAAATTCTGCAATGAGTATTCCGACAATCCCCCGGGGTTGAACACTTGATTCGGGAAAGTCCCAACCAAAGCCGATGCGATCGTATTACTCACGCTTCCATTCCTGATCGCCTCTTCAACAACCCTGACCAAATATGGAGATGCACCCACGAAAAAGGCGGCGGCAGCTGCCAAGAGAGAACTAAGGCCGATTCTTTTACGATGGACCAGGATCAGCGCAGCTACGAAATAGATAGGTGCGGTAAGTAAGGCAAAATTGTGTATAGCAAGGCCCATTCCATTTACGAATGCCAAAGCTGTCAGGTATTTCCAATTGGGTTCTCGGAAAAGCAGTATGAGGAGCCACAACTCTGCTGTAAGGCCAGCTACTGACCATGTATATACTTCTGCGACAGTTGATAACCACCATACCGTGTGCAAAACAGAGACCATCGCCGGGCCTGCGAAAGCAACCCATTTTTTGCCAGTCAACATAACAATCAAACCAGCTAAATTCGCCAGGGCAATCGCCATACCCAAACCACTGAAGGCGTTTAACTTGAAGGGCAGGCTCGTGATTCCTCCAGGCAAGGACTTGAGGGCGATCCCCATATATATATATAGTGGATGTGAACGTGCCAGTCCACCGGGCCCAGCGAAGTCATTGTTGGAAACACGAAGTTGATATTCGCCACTATCCTGCCAGCTAATATCACGCTGTGATGTAAGCAGGTAAAGCGATGAATAAAGAACAAATGAAATCAGCCATATCGTTGGCAAAGGCCGCATCAATAGTCCTCTATTGTTTCAACTCTCTCCAATTGATGTGTTGTAGAAATCGGACGTATGATCAAGGAATCGCTACCGTGGGTCAGCGGCCCCAGGGCGCTTGCCGGCCGCTCGAGGCTTTGAGTGCTCCACTCTTGTAGTCTGCGGTTTTCAGTTAAAGCCGAAAATTCATGGAGTTGTTGTCGTTCTTCATCCACGGAATTCATTTCCAAATCTCTCAATACAGTCTGCAACATGGAGCATATCTCGCTCGGAGTACCTCATGTCACAATGAATGGAAAGCATCCGCCTGCTCGCGTCGGAATGCTCCCTCGGGATATCCCGTAAAGCTGGTTCCTCCAAGGACCAGAGAATGGCTGGGTAGATACTGGCTTGAATCAACTCTAGGCGTACAAATTCCCTCCGTTCAGCGGTATCAAAGAGGAGAATGCATGAAAAAGGAACGATTTCCATCATCATTTCAGGACACACGACTTGAACCCACTTCAGGGAAGATAATGCCCAGCGAAGAGTCTCATGATTTCGCTTCCTTACTTCCCTCCATTTTCGAACAGGAAATCCACACATGTTTTGTTCCGTCCATTCGGAGATCGCGGAAATGTCCCGGCCGGACAGGGTTTCGTCTCCAGCAAGCTGAAGGGCACGATAACCGGACTTGTCGGCAATCTGATCATTGAGATACAAGGCTTTCATTCTCATTGCTTCAAGCTTTCTTTCGGCAGCGAGACGATGCTGCCGTGTCAGGGGGGACTGAGTTGGCAGTTCCTTCTGTTTGGGAGACCACAATGCACCACCGTCCGGGACAGGCAGAGTCTTTCTCAGGGATGCGACACAATAGTCTGCCTTACTCTTGAAAGCCCAAGCAGACCAGGGGTCGTGGGTATGATCTTCAATAACGGCAGACGCCTTGCTGACATCGAATTCCGGGCTGGAGAACAGTCCAAAGTGATTCACGACAAGGATCACGTCACCGATCATGAATTCGGGGGATTTGTTCCCGCCACTCGATCCCGGAAACCACGATGAATAACTTTGCAGAGTCATGCCCGTCTCGGCTATTGCACCCACGACTTCCTGGCAAAAATAGGCCGGCACCCACAAACGCTTCCAGCCGCGGGAAGCCATGCAAAAAAGAAGTATCGCCTTCATGGCGTCGCGACCTGTGCCGAACAGAAGCCCCTTGCCATCCCAAGGGGAACTATAAGGCCGATCTTGCCTGATGTTCTCACTCAAATGGAACTCTGAACCATGTTCCCAAGGGAGTTTCATTTCTGATGGTCTCTCGAAAAGCGTGCTTTTTGGCTGGTTGGAAGTCATCTCACATTCGGTATGCGGGGAAGAATTCATTGGAAAGGGATTGATTGACATCTATGTTGCTGGCTCCAGAACTCAAAGAAGTGAGGTGCCGGTATTCTCTCTCTAACAGGATCCAACGCCACGTCAAGAACTGGTGCCTCCTCTGAGAGAACCCTGCCTTAAATGCAAACAATGAATCCTCGCTTGAACTCACACCACCGCCTAAATGAAGTGTCGTAGCACTCTGTTCAACCCCCCAATGTCTTGCAGTGTCAATGAGAAACTTCGTCGGCGCAAACTTTCGGTATTGTTCGGAGGTAGCTGAGAGGTGATATTGGATGATGTTGCCGCATTTGACGAAAATAGCCGCACAAGCAAGATTGTCTTGAACCGAACACACAAAGAGCCTGGCTAATACCTCGGATGTGTTCATGAGTGTATGGAAGTACGAACGTGAAAAGAAGTATTCGGGCTTTGCTCCCACACGTTTCATGTTGCTATGGTAAACATCGATAAACGCCTCTAAGTGCTTCAATTCAATATCGATCTCGCATGACACTCCCACGTCCCGGAGTTTCCGAATCCCGTGCCTGTGGTCCCTCCGATATTGGGCCACCTGCACTTGCTCCGGCAGGCTCAGGTCAATTGAGATAGTATTGCCGCTATTGACGATGACTCCGAGCCCGGTGAGCAGAGCTGATTGATTCAATAGTGGATGAAGCCTTGAGAAGAGACTGATGACCCTCATTTCAGTAAGCGTCCTCTTCAACGATTCTTGAAAGTCGCGCTTGATCAGGTCCGGGATGTAGGAATGAGAAACTACAGGACCCGCGTAC
>DATDRF010000171.1:0-1873 GCA_035291905.1 Bacteroidota bacterium | reverse complement strand
CGCTCCCATCCATCCGTAGTATCCCTGATAACCGCGCGAGAAGTTGTAGGTTTTCGAGTATCCGCCGTAAAGGTTCCCGCTGAAAATAGGCGAGGGATTGAACCATGACGAAAGACTCGCTTCATACGAATTGTATCTCTTGTCGGAGTCCTTTGACTTCCCTCCGCTTAAATTGATTTCAAATCCCCAGTTCGTGCGAAACTGCATATTGTACCCAAAGACCGCCACATGGTCCGTGTAGCCGTCGATCTTTTCATAGTTTGTCGATCCTCCCCCATACAGAAGGATTGAACGGATGTAGCCCTCTTCAAAATACCAGCGAGGCCCGGTGATGGCGGTGAGTTCAGCCGTCCCACGCCACGGAACGAACCCCACGGCGTCAATATCGAATTTCTCGCCTATGTACCGCGCTCGCGCCAGGTTCATCCAAGAATCCTGGAACATCACAAAACCCGCAGACCCTCCAAAGTCTCCCTGGTTTCCCTTGAATGAGCGTGCAACCTGGTAGGAGAGCTGCCACTCGGAGGCACGAATGGCGCCGTCGATATCGACCACTCCTTCGTCACGTACGTCCGTATGTTTCCCCACAAAGAGGAGGCCGACGGTCGAGTTCCCGAGAATCGTTTTCTTGACTCGCGCCGATCCGAAGTAAGCGCGGGGTTCCTTGAGCTTGGTCCCCCCATCCATGTATTCCTGCTCGCCTGTCATCGCGAGGAAGCCGCCGTACTCCCAGTCTTCCAGTCGGCCGAACGCCTTGGTCCCCAGCCACAAGGGGACTTCATTGCCGTCCGGGAGTTTCTTGCCGATGCGGCGGGAATAGAAGAGCTCGAGAGGACGATAGAAACCGGTATTACGTTCGCGACCCGATGGCATAAACACCTCATTCCCCTGCGTAAAGAAAGGACGTCGCTCCTCATAGTACGTCTCATAGCGGGAGATGTTGAAGGCGAAGGGATCGGCTTCAATCTGTGCGAAATCAGGATTGCCGGTCAATTGAAACGTCAATTGCGGAGAAGGATTGTAGAAGATGTCGATGCCGACATCGGGGTCGATCTTGTAGTCCCCTTCACGAATGTAGGCTGCCTTGGCAAGCCCGACCGGATAGATTTCAAGGTTTGATCCCTTGACCGTCGGCCTGAATTCTTCGAAAATCAACGTGCCAAACTTCGATACGCGCTGGCCTTCGTTCTCTTCATACGTGCACCAATAGAGATCTTCGTTCAGCGAAGGAATCCAACGATCGAAATCGAGCCCCCAAGAGGAAAGCTGCTCATTGTATTGAATCGAGCGGTACGGAATCTCCATTTCCACCACGAACCCCCAATCATAGATCATGGCGTCTGAAAACCAGACGCCATCCCACCCATAATCCCTGTTCCGCGCGTCGTCAAGCATTCGGCAGTCAGCCCTGACACCTGACGCAGTCACTGCGAATTTGTAGGCCGTTTTCTTGTCACCAAACGTGTCGAGCATGATAGAGACTATATCTCCGCCCATATCGTCGAGTTTTCCCGTCGTCCCCTGAATATTCTCCCGCTTGTCGTACCCCACGATGAGGCAATACAACGCTTCGTCCGTTGTCAGGACGCGGACGACCGTTTTCCGATTGGGAGGCTGCGCGTGGTAGGGTTGCTGCTGGAAGAAATCCGCTGAAGAATCGGCCTGCAGCCATTGCGTCTCAATCAGTCCATCGATTTTGATCGGAGAGGATATCTTTTTGAGCCGCATTGTCTTGTTATCATTTGGGTGTGCCAGGAGCACCAGGGGGGCCAGGAGAAGCAGAAGAACCGTTTGTCTCATAGGGAGTCTCTCAAGAACAGTGGATGCCCGGATCCGATCATCACTCTTTAGACGCCTTTATTTTTAAAAGGTT
>DATDRF010000170.1:0-2948 GCA_035291905.1 Bacteroidota bacterium | reverse complement strand
ATGGGAGCGCAACAACTGGGTCGAATACTCTCGTCGGTTGACTACTTCCTCCCAAGTTTCGAAGAGGCGGTGAGATTGACGGGTCGGAAAACTCCCGAGAAGATCGTCGATATTCTCCTCGGCGCGGGGGCCCGGAATGTGGTGGGAGTGAAACTCGGCTCCAAGGGTTGTTATGTGGCGACACAGGACCGCCGCGAGTATCTCCGTGCCTCCAGAGTCAAGCATCCTGTTGATACGACGGGCGCAGGGGATGCGTTTGTCGCAGGCTTCACAGCCGGTATTCTGAAAGGACTTGATCCATTCAAAGCTGCTGATCTTGGGAACAAGGTCGCGGCGAGTTGTGTGACCGCTCTCGGCGCTTCGACGGCCATTGAACGGTTGGGACACTATATATCATGAAACCGACGTATCATATCGTTTCACATTCTCACTGGGACCGCGAATGGTATTTCCCGTTTGACCGCTTCAGGGCAATGCTTGTCGATATGGTCGAGGATCTGATCGAGCTTTTCGAGAGAAACCGCGAATTCAGATCCTACACGCTGGACGGCCAGATGGCCGCCGTGATGGACTACCTGGAGGTTCGTCCGGATCGCAGGGAGAAGATCCGCGAGTTGGTTGAGAAAAAGAAACTCTTCATCGGGCCGTGGTACATCCTCAACGACGAATTCCTCGCAAGCGGAGAATCTCAGGTACGAAACCTGCTCCTCGGATTTCGTATGGGGAAAACGCTCGGCGGAGTCATGAAGATCGGGTACATTCCGGACCAGTTCTCCCATATCGCCCAGATGCCCCAGATTCTTCGCGGCTTCGGGATGGACACGGCGATGATCTATCGCGGATTCGGCGGAGAACCGGGCCAGGAGCCCTCCGAATACTGGTGGGTCGCTCCGGATGGTTCGACCGTCCTGCTTCACCATCTTCCCAAGGACGGTTATAGCGCCGGTTACTTCGGAACGGATGATCAACATGTCATCGTTCAGAAATTTGAACGATTGAAGCAGGAACTTGATGCGCGGGCCACGACATCGCAGAGGCTCTTTTTCAATGGGGGTGACCATCATTGGCCGGACGAGAATGTAACCACAGCGGTCAGAGTGCTCAACAAGAATTACCATGCCCGGGTTTTGCACAGCAATTTCCCCGACTATGTCTCCGCTCTCAAGAAAGAAGTGGGAAAAGGAAGATCGCTGACGCGTCTCGAAGGGGAGACCCGATTCGGATACCGGCACGCTTTCTCGGTGCTGGGCGGAGTCTTTTCCAGCCGTATCTATCTGAAGCAAATGAATGCCGACTGTCAGGTTTTGCTTGAGCGGGTTCTGGAACCCTTGAATGTTCTCGGCATTGCAGAAGGAATGCGCACCAGGACTCCTCAGATCGAGCAGGCCTGGAAGTATGTGATTCAGAATCAGGACCACGATGCTCTTTGCGGTACGAGCACCGACGAGGTCCACAGAGAAATGGTCGTTCGCTACGAGAAAGCAAAGCAGATCGGGGCTCATGTTTCCATGGAGTGCCTCGCGCACCTCTTGCCGTACGATGAGCGTGAGATGAAGGACGATCGGTATCTGATTTTGTACAATCCTTCTCCCGTCGCGAGGAGCGGGGTTGTTGAGGCGGATGTCGAGTTTTATCGGCAGGATATTGTCGTGGGCCTGAATCCTGAAGTGAAAGTGGCCGTGAAGCTCCCTTCAGTGGATGCGTTCCGACTAACGGGACCCGATGGGAATGAAATATCCTATCAGGTTCTTCGGAAAACCGAGGGACTTGGCATCACGTACTCAAAACATGACTATCCGCACCAGACGCTCGTCGATCGGTTTACGATTCTTGTCTCTGCTGATCAGATACCGCCTCTTGGATGGAAAGCCCTGACTATTACGAAGGAGACAGGCAAACAACCTGCGCAAAATCTCGTTGCAGGGGAATCCTCCATTGAGAACGATTTCCTGCGGGTGGGGAGTCTGCCGAACGGGGGTGTTCTGATCCTGGATAAACGGACCGGCAGCGAATTCGGGCCAATGAACTTCTTTGAGGATTCGGGCGACGTCGGCGACGAATACAACTATTCCTATCCGCTGAAAGACGAATCGTACACCTCAGACCAATTCCAATCGAATGCCCGCATTGTCGAGAAAGGGCCGCTTCGTGCCTCGCTCCGGGTCGATCATGTGATGAATATTCCTGTTTCGGCATCGTCTGATGAAAAATCCCGGTCATCCGAAAAGACCAACCTGCGGATTTCGACTGAGTTTTATCTCACTCCGGATTCCCGGCGGGTTGATGTGAAGACAACGGTTCAGAATACGGCCAAAGATCATCGCCTTCGGGTTCTCTTCCGTTCGGGAATCGAAACCCTTCAGTCGCATGCCGATACACCCTTTGCGGTTGTGCCGCGGGAACACAGGGAATACGACGTCTCGCAGTTTCCATACGAGCATCCCGCCCTCGTTGCCGCCATGCAACGGTTTGTCACGATCCATGACAAGGAAAAAGGGCTGACACTGATTTCCAAGGGCCTCCCGGAATACGAACTCAAAGTGCAAGACAAGGGAGTCCTTGCTCTCACGCTTCTTCGTTGCGTTGGAAAACTTTCCGGGAGGGATCTGATCACGCGGCCTGGCGGAGCGGCGGGTTGGTGGACCGATACACCGGAAGCGCAATGTCCTGGAACCCATGTTTTCGAGTATTCAATGTATCCGCACGGCGTTCCCGACAATGGCATCTGGTCGTCCATTCTCAGGGAAGTGGAGTCATTTACAGTCCCTCTCATGACCTTGAAACGAAAGAATGAACAGCCTGTACTGTCGAAGTCCTTTCTTTCTGTTGAGCCGGAAGGGCTTCAGTTGAGTGCTTTGAAGGAAGCGGAAGGTGGAAAAGGAATCATTGTGAGGTTGTGCAATCCGGTGGATCGAACAATCAAAGGTCAGCTCCGCTTCAACCAACCG